>NZ_MVDO01000019.1 GCF_002006755.1 Wohlfahrtiimonas larvae
GTTGATATCAGATGATGGTATCAAAGGATATAAAAGTGAAACAGGCGCAAGAAAATTTTCATATTAATACAGCTTGGTTGTGTGTTATTAGCTTGGCATTTGCGGCCTTTGTTTTTAATACAACAGAGTTCATTCCTATTGCATTATTAAGTGATATTGGTCGTGACTTTGGAATGTCTGCCGCTGAAGCTGGGATTATGATCACTATTTATGCCTGGATTGTTGCTTTAGCATCATTGCCATTATTGTTAATGGTGGGCAATGTGGAGCGTAAGAGATTGCTATTGTTCATTTTTATCATATTTATTATTAGCCATGTTATTTGCTTTTTTGCTAATTCTTTTACTACTTTGATTGTTGGGCGTATTGGTATTGCCATCGCACATGCGATTTTTTGGTCTATTACAGCAGCGTTGTCAGTACGAGTAGCGCCTGTTGGACGAAAATCCCAAGCACTTGGTATTCTTGCGACTGGTACAGCATTAGCAACGGTTTTAGGTATTCCTATTGGGCGATTAATTGGGCAGGCTATCGGTTGGCGTTATACTTTTTTATGCATAGGCATTTTAGCACTGATAACTTTGGTTGTATTAATGCGAGTATTACCGAAGCTGCCAAGCCAAAATGCAGGATCATTAAAAAGTTTACCAATCATCTTTAAAAGACCTGCTTTAGTTGGTATTTTCATCTTAACGGCTATTTGTGTCACAGCACATTTTACTGCATATAGTTACATTGAGCCATTCGCAGAACAGATTGCCAATATTTCTGCAAATTATACAACATTATTATTGTTGGTATTTGGTGGTGCGGGCATTGTGGGAAGTGTTTTATTTAGTCGATACAATGGTCACAATCCTTTAGTTTTTTTACCGTTATCCATTGTGTTATTAACAATATGTACAGTGTTATTATTACCCATTGCCTCATCTGCTATTGCGTTATTTGTTCTTTTATTTTTCTGGGGGATTGCAAGCATGTGTGTGATGTTAGCACTTCAAGTTAAAGTATTAGATTTAGCATCCGATGCCACAGATGTTTCTATGTCCATTTTTTCTGGCATCTTTAACATCGGAATTGGTGCTGGCGCTTTGATTGGTAATATAGTGATCACGCAGATTAATCTCGCATCCATAGGTTTTGTTGGGGCAGGGATTAGCATAGTTGCTTTATTATTAGCACTATTTTTATTTAAACGCTATCAGCAGCAGTTTTTAAGTGTAACAAACTCTAAAGGAGTTGTTACACATTAAAAATTAAGACCGTTAATGTTTGAGTATGATTTTATTAGATGTTTCAATAATTTCAGGCAGAATCTGTAACATTAATTGTAATTGTGAAATGACTTGATAATCAATATTCGTATAATCATGATCATTGAAAGTATCAAGAATTTCTTGTAGAGCATTGCAGTATTCATGATTTTTTACATCATCAATTGTATGGAGATGTAATGCATCATGGATAAAATGTTCTATGTTATTAAACATTATTTGGATATCAGGTGAAAGCTTAGATGCTCTATGTACACCTAAAGTTGCAATATAGCTAATGAAAGTATGATTCAGTGTTAAAAATCTAAAAGCTTGATCAATTAAATCATGATCAACTTTGGGTTCGTTGGACATAATGCTAATTAATTCTGATAAATCAGCTGAGTTTTCATGTGCTTCACGGCGAGCATAACGATAGTCTACATTATCAATACGAGATTCTTGGTATTGCCGATGTGTTTGCTTGAGGTAATTGGCATTATCATGGTTTGCAGTTTCTACCAAGCTTGGTAATGTGCGATATTTCCAATCCGGCCATAATAAAAAGACTGCTAATAATGCGCCCACAGAGCCTATGATGGTTGCAATGATTCGTGACCAAGCAACATCCCAAGAACTTTCACCCGTTAAGCTGAAACTAAAAAAGACCAATAAAGTAATGAATACTGTTGCAGAAGCTTGGCGAGAATTTTTAAATATAAAATAGAGCCAAGCACTTGTAATGATGGCGAATATTTGGGTGGGTAATGTATTAAAAAGATATACAAAAAATACACCTAAAAAGATTCCAGAGATTGTCCCTGCAAATCGGATTAAAACTCGTTTTTGTGTTGTTGAATAATTGGGTTGGCAAATGACGAGAGCAGTCATTAATATCCAATAACCATGCGGCAGATGTGTTAATAAGATAATAATATACCCAATCGCAAACACTAAGCTAATACGTACAGAATGTCTAAATAGTGCGGATTTTAAAGTTAAATGTTTTTTAATACGATCATAAGCATCTTTAAAGCTAGAAACTTCATCTTCCACTATATTATTATTGGTAGAATCTTGTGAAATATAGTTAACTTGATTGATCTGGCGAAATTGCTTATCTATTTCAGTTAAATTTTTCAGAATATTTTGTAAGGTTAATCGTAATGAAATAGAAATGTCAGCATTTTGTATTGATTCATCGAGTAACTTAAAATATTTTTCAAATAAGTGATTATGATGATAAGGCTGGTGGTATTTAATGCTATCAGCAATTTGAGCACAAGCTTTACCTTGTAAGGATAATATGCGCGATATTCTAAATAGAATGTCACTATTTTTAAGTTGATGACTTAATTTTTGGTAACTGATGTGAGAAGAGGTTGCACGTTCGTGAATATCTTGGGCAACAAAATAGTAATTCAACATAATGCGCACACGTTTATGGCCCTGATCACCACGTAAGCGATTAAATAATGAGCGCTTACTTTCATTCATAGATTTGATTAATGCTTGATTAATCGTGGTGAGTTCAGATGTTTGAATTTTAAAATCATCTGTTTCATCAGGATCAAACATGTGAGATTTTGCTTGTAAAAATTTGCCTAATGTTTTGAATGAATGATTTAAATATTCATGCGTAGTGCGAATGGGTTGAACGATGGATTCAATCCAAGCAATGAGACCATACCAAAGAGCACCCAATATAAGTAAACATGATAGAACGTATTGATCTTTAAATAATCCAACACCTAACATTGTATAAGTAGCCATTAACAATGTACCAAGGGATATTACAGAAAATTTCTGTCCTAATGCGCCGATGATGGTGAAAAAGAAGCCAGATAAAATAAGTCCGATTAAAAATAACCCAGGATAGGGAAACAATAACTCTACAGAAAATGCTGCAATTGCAAAACAAGTCAATAATAATGATAAATTAACAATGCGCTGTTTTGGGCTTGCATCAATATCTGCAATTGCTGCTGCAATCACGCCTAAGGTTAGCGGAATAGTCGCATGTATTTCACCTAAAAAAGCAGGAATCAGTGTCGTACCTAATAATGCGATAATGATACGAATACTAAAAAGAAGATTGCTGTGATAGAAAATCTTTTTGGTACGATCGGTTTGAATTTTCATAACTATTTTGTATGCTCAGAATGATTTTATTGGCTATTTTACTAAATTTTACAGGTAATTTGATAAAACTATTTTAGCTGTATAATGTTGACATCAGGATTATCAAGCTGGATGGATTACAAATGAAGCAAAATGGATTGAAGTATTCACTTATGACACTAATTTTATCAGTGTACATTGGGCAAATATGTGCAGCACAATTAGACCATAAAGGCTTAAGCATTTTAGATAAAGCAGAAAGTGTTTTAGGCGAATCTTTTAATCTACCTGAAAGCCAGTGGTTTGGTCGTGATAAAGTATCTGCTAATGCTGATATTGATGATTACTTAGATGATTTAATTATACGTTTAGAATTGCCTGAATTGGTTGGCCTTCGTCAAAATTACTTTAAAGTGGAAAAACGCATTGGTGAAGAGCGTAAAATTTTACGTGATTTACGTGAAAAACGTCTTTTTTCTGTATCAGAAGAAGCCAGTACTTTGATGAAATACACGCCCACAGATACATTGAAAACTTGGACGGCATCAACGCGTGCGGACTTTGATCAATTGATTGAGGCACATGAAAAAAATTTACTTGAATTAGAAACCAGTTTATTGGAATTGCGTAGCAGTATGAGTGATGAACTGGCAAAAGCTGGTGTACAGTTAGATGCTGAGCAGTTAGATTTTCTCTATACGACAGTGACAGGCGAAGATACAATTCGCGCCATTATGTTATTTAATAGTGCAACAGCTGTATCTAAGCAGTTACAACATTTAATGGAAACCAATGCGCAAGATTTTGATGCTGTTAAACGCTATTATGGTATGGCTACGATTTTACATCGTATGGTTGTAAAAATTCAGGAAAATTTTATTTATAAGTTAGAAAAAGTATATATGGTGCAGCTGGATAGCTATAAAATTGAGGCCAGAAAAAGTTTAGAGGATGCAAAACGCCTAAAAACAACAGCAGATAAAGAGCAGCGTAAAATTTTAGATAAGAATATCGAAGCGAATCAATTGGCTTTGGAAGCAATAGATCGCTATATGAAATATCTACAAGATCAAGCAAAGAATGCTCAAGCAATTTTGAAGAAGGCTCAATCTCGTGAAGCTATTGCTATGAATACTTATTCTACTGTTAAAGTATCTTTAGATGTTTTGTCATTGATGCAGGATAGTCAGCGTGATTTTCAGGCATTTTCTTCAATGCAAGTACCTGAGATTGTACCGTTTGATAATCCAGAGATTAGAAAAGAATTTTTAAATATTACACAAAAACTTAATCAGTCATAATGTATTTGGGGTATAAATATTCCCTAAAACAAAATATTATCGCTACAATGGTAGCTCTCAATTAGTAATCTTCGTTCAATCAGTGGTGTATGGATAAGAATCAAATTCGTAATGCGCTATTTTTATCAGTCGCAGCAATACTTTTATATTCATTTAAAGGCAATCCAAGCTGGATTGAGCTGTGCTCTGGTTTAGCATTTTTCTTATTTGGTATGCAGTGTATGACAGATGGTTTACAGCAATTAGCAGGCGGTAAACTTGAAAAGCTATTAGCTAAAAGTACATCTAAACGCTGGAAAGGTTTGGTGTTTGGTATTGCATCGACGATGATTTTGCAATCCACAACGATAGTTTCACTATTAATCATTGCTTTTATTAGTTCATCATTGATCACCTTAGCTGGTGGTTTTATGATCATGTTAGGGGCATATTTAGGATCAAGTACAGGTGTTTGGTTATTGGCTATGGCAGGGCAAAGCGTAAGCTTAGCACCTTTTGCATATCCACTACTTGTGTTAGGTGTTTTAGCATCGTTCAATGGTGAAAAGAGTAAAGCATTAGGGCGTGTTGTCTTGGGGATTGCTTTTATCTTTTTAGCCATTACTCATATGAAAAATGGTTTTTCTGATTTTACGACAGATTTTGATTTAACAACTTTTCAGATATCCGGTATCCAACGATTCTTAATTTTAATTGTAGTGGGCTTTTTAGCAACAATGGTTTTGCAATCAAGCCATGCAACGATTATGTTGATATTAACAGCATTAGGCTTAAAACAAATTTCCTTGGATGATAGTTTTATTTTAACCGTTGGCGCCATCTGGGGCAGTACAGTAACAACTGCAGTGATTGGTTTTATTGGAGGAAGTCGAGAAGGCAAGCGGTTGGCAATTGCCCATATCCTTTTTAACTTTACAACGGGTTCATTAGCATTAATTCTTTTGCATCCATTGACTTATATTGTTTTGTTTTTAGGGCAGCGGCTAGATTTAGATCATTTAACTCAGTTAGCCGTTTTCCATACATTGTTTAATGTATTGGGCGTTTCTATTTTTTGGCAATTACAACGTAGGTTAATTGCTTGGTTAGAGAAGATCGTACCCAATGAAGTTAAATCTCCTGTTGTTGTGGAAACGGCCGAAACAGTTTATGAACCCATTGAATTAGATAAATCTATTCAGCCTAAATATTTACGTGAACAATCATTAGGTGTACCGCCTGCTGCAGTTGGAGCTGTATTTAAAGAAGTTCAGCATTTAGGTGAAGTCAGTAGTGAAGTATTGTGCTTATCTTTAAATATTCCTTTAGAGGATGTTACGAAAGAAACTTTTGATGAACTCTGTTTTTTAGAGAGCCATGCTAAAGCATCGGTGGATGCGAATATTTTATATAAACGTTACGTTAAGGGACTATATGGCGATATCTTAATCTATATGAGTCGCATAGATTTTTCAGACTCAGAAGATGCGGATTATTACCAAGATTATTTGTTAAATTGCCAAATGGTGGCTTTATCGTTGGTGGATGCGGTTAAATCTAGCCGACATTTACAGAAGAATTTTAATCGATATTTAACAGTACACGATAGTATTATGCGTGATTTTTATCAGGATTTAAAATTATTTGTTTATACAAATATGCGCTCACTGTACGCAATTTATAGCACTTTAGAAGATGATCTAACAGACCCTATCAAACGAGAAGAAGTGCTATTAAAAATTGATGGTTTATTAGAAAAAAGTAAGCAGTTTGAGCGTGTATTTCGTCGAGAGCTATTTTTGGCAAGTAGTCATGAAGAGGTGAATGCTTTTAGTACAAGTTCTGTGATGAATGATTTAAGTTATTGCCGACGTTTAATTAAAAGCTTGTATGGAATTTTACGTTTAACCATTGAAAGCCAAGCTTATCCTTTTGTAAATAGCGATGAAACAAAAAATGAAAAAGAGGCTGAACCTGTGATGGCTGAAGATATCGATGTAAATTTACATCATATTACGGAACAAGAGGTTCAGACAGATGTAAAATAGTATAAAGAGGTGCACATGATTAAGGAATCATTGAAAATCCATGGCCACCGTCAGTTTGAGATTAAGCAACGTGTCTCGTTTGATCATGCCAAAACAAAAAATATTAAATACCAAGTGGAAACTTATTTCTTTTTACCCGTTGCGTTACAAATCAATCCACAATCATATTCCACAAAAGAATTTCAAAAATCTTTAAAAAATTATGTTCGATTAAGTCCAGCAACTCACAAATTGAAGTATTTTTATAAAAAAAAGGGAATGTTGGAAAAACTATCGATTGAGTTAGAACATTGGTCAATAGAATCACCAGAGATTGAATATTATGAAAATGCATTAAAAAGAGTAGCATTAACTTATAAGCGTAGTTTACGTTTGGCAGTTAAATCTCTGTTAAAAGCACCGAATCAAAAAACAGAAGATAATATTCTTCAATTATTATTGGATATTGAGAAAACGATCAAGGCTTATCGAGAATTAGAAATAAAGTGTCGGTCAATAGAAAAAAAGATCACTTCTAATGCTTTTGAGTATTGTGATGAGTATATTTCATGGGTAACAACATTCTATTTACGCAAGCTTATTACAGAGCGAGCCATTCCTTGTCGTGCTGAGATTAGCCATGCATGGAGAGAAGAAATCAACTATCGTGAACAGGAATATCCAGAAAGCATTGCAAAACCGGGCGAAAGCAATGAAGAGGTATTACATCGTTGGAGTTCTCTGCGTAGATATATTAATCGTTATCTTTTTTTAGATATTAATCATCGTAAAGGCGCCCCTTTATTATTGCATACGATCTATGCAACAATTGCGGCTATTTCTATGAGTATTACATTATTTGTCATGTTGAATATTCGTGGTGGACAATATGCGGATATCAGTATGAAAGTATTCATTGCACTTGTCTTAGCTTATATTTTTAGAGATCGTTTTAAAGATATTAGTAAGCGTAAAATGCAACAGTGGTTTCAGCGCTGGTTACCAGATCGTAAGTTGTTAATTTATAAGGAAGGTGTTAAAAGCCCTATTGGCATTTGCAAAGAGTCTTTTAGGTTTATTTATTATGGTATTTTGCCAGATGATGTTAAGGCGGTTTATCAGCAAGCTAATGATGGCTTCTTAACTTATACCGAAAAGGATGTCGATATTCTTTTTTATAAAAAAGAAGTTCATTTGAAAAATCAGCCAAATTTATTTGAAAAAACGCGTTTTCCTATTGCTGATATTTCTCGTTTTAATATATCAGATTATCTGCGTTATATTGATATTGCATTCGAAGAATTGCCTTTTTTAGAAGAAGATGAAACTCCAGTATTGGGTGAGAAAATTTATCATGTGTATATGATTCGACGAATTCGTTTAAATAGTGATCAAAATGTTGCCACAGAGTTAGTTCGGTTGGTGATTAATGTTGATGGTATTAAAAGATTAGAAGTCCTAAAATCTTTAGACTTTTCTAAAGAACAAGATGCTTCTTTTCAAGATTTACAATAATATACAACTCAGTAAAATATGATATATATCAATAATATGTGATATTTTTTTTTTGAAAAAAATGATGATTTCTTATGCCAAGAGTACACGTAAAGCTATATTCACGGTATAGTAGTACCCGGAATGTGATTTGACATAAATCATATTTACCGCAATTTATGTGAATTATATGATCGTTGATCATTTACATGAGAAAGCAATTAGTTAAGGATTTATATGAAAAAGACATTAGCAGCATTAATTTGTGCATCAACTATTATGGGTGGCGCTATGGCAGAAAATATTGTGCGTACACCAGCACCTGGCAATTTTCCAATTTCAACTGTAGTTGAAGTTCCTAGCGCTGTTAAAACTTATTATTTAAGTGGTGTTGTACCTGCAAAACAGGAAGATGGTACTTTTGGTAATACAGAAGCTCAAACTGTTAGCGTTTTAAAAGGTATTGAAGCGCAATTGAAGGCAAAAGGTTTGGAAATGTCTGATATTGTTAAAATGCAAGTGTATTTAGTGACAGATCCAGCTGTGGGTAAAATGGATTTTGATGGCTTTATGAAAGGTTATTCTCAGTTCTTTGGTACTGAAGCACAACCTAATACGCCTGCTCGTTCAGCATTTGAAGTTAAGGCTCTATACTTACCAGAATGGTTTGTTGAAATCGAAGTGATCGCAGTTAAATAATTTACCTTTAGGTTAATTACACACAATTCTAAATAGCGCTTTCGGGCGCTATTTTTTTATTTGATATTTGAACAGTGTTTATTATATAATTCATTCATGATTTTATGACGTTGACTAAAGTTAGAAAAATATAAATAAAAAATATTGTTTAGTTAAATTTTTTTTATAATGTGCTATATTTCGTTGCCAATAGAGCGCCAAATGGTATAACCAGTCAAAAACTGAATAAGGAACAGTAGCTGTATGATGCTATTTTTAGAGACAATTTTTGCATTTCCAGTTGTGATTTATACAACTTTATTGCTGCTGTGTATTATGTTTTGGTTAATTGGTGCCATTGATATTTTCCAATTGGATAGTTTAGATATTTCCCCAGAAGGTGATGCGGGTTCTCTCAATGCGTTAGGCGGCATTTTATTAAAATTTAAATTGCATGAAATTCCTTTTACTGTGGTTGCCACATTTGTTGCTTTATTTGCATGGCTCACAAGTTATCTTATTTTCCGAATGATTCAAATGCCGATGAAAGACGTTGCTCTTTTATATTACGGCGTAGGCTTAGCCAATATATTTGTAAGTGGCGTTGTTGGCTTAATCGCAACATCTATATTCTTTCGACCATTTAATAAATGGTTATCCAAATTAAATAAAGCAGTAACACATAAAGATATTTTAGGTGAAGTTGTGATTATTCGTAGTAGCGTTGTAAATGCTGAAAAAGGTGAAGCTACTTATGAAGATGGCGGCGCAGGTATGATTCTACAAGTTCGTTGTTTTAACAAAGATAATCAATTAACACGTGGTAGTGAGGCGATTATTGTTAAATATGATGCTGTTCATCACTATTATGAAGTAATTCCTAAAAAGAAATATTTTTAAAAAATTAAGCATCAAAATCAGCAGTATTCAGCAGTATAAAAAGATAAGATTCAAAAGTTATTTTTAGATTAATTTAAAGGATAGGAAACTCGTATGCCAGAAATTGTTGTGTTAGTTTTGTCAGTGATTGGTGTTTCACTGGTTGTGATCTTTGGTTTATTTGCCATTATTAAATCATTTTATGTCAAAGTGCCACAAGGCACAGCTTTGATTCTGAATGATACGACGAGCAAACCAAAAGTATTCTTTACAGGTAAATTAGTGCTACCTGTGATCCATAAGAAAGAGTTCATGAAGATCTCTTTATTGACATTATTAGTAGATCGCCGTGGTAAGGAAGGTTTGATCTGTAAAGATAACTTGCGTGCGGACATTGCTGTTGCATTCTATATTCGCGTGAATGAAACCACAGAAGATGTTTTAAAAGTAGCAAAATCTATTGGTGTAGATCGTGCATCGGATCATCATGCTGTGAGCGAATTATTCAGTGCAAAATTCTCTGAAGCATTGAAAACTGTTGGTAAGCAATTTGACTTAGCAAAATTGTTTGAAGATCGTCTAAACTTCCGTGAGCGTATTGTAGATGTCATCGGTAAAGATTTGAATGGTTATGCGCTAGAAGATGTGGCAATTGACTATTTAGAGCAAACGCCAATTGGTCATTTAGATCCAAACAATATCTTCGATGCGGAAGGTATCAATAAAATCACAGCAATTACAGCTGTTCATAAAGATGAAACTAATAAACGTGAGCGCGATTTAGAATTGGCTTTGAAAAAGAAAGATACTGAAACATTTGAAGCAAAATTAGAATTAGAGCGTCAACAAGCAGATGCAGAAGCTCGACAAAAACGTGAAATTGAAACGATTCGTGCACGCGAATTGGCAGAAACTCTGAAAGTGCAAGAAGAAGAACGTTTGAAAGCAGAACAAGCTCGAATCATTTCACAACAAGAAATTGAAGTGCGTGAAGAGAATCGTTTGCGTGAAGTGGAAGTGGCACAACAAAATCGTATGCGTGCTGTAGCAATTGAAGAAGAACGTGTTACTCGTGCTCGTGAATTAGAAGTGGTAGCGCGTGAACGTGAAATTGAATTACAAACGATTGATAAAGATAAAGCTGTTGAAGAAGAAAAACGTGTCATCGCTGATGTGATTCGTGAACGTATCTCTGTTGAAAAAACAGTGGCAATTGAAGAAGAACGTATTAAAGAAGTGCGAGAAGTTTCAGCGGCTGAACGTGATAAACAAACGAAAATTTTAGCGGCACAAGCAAAAGCAGAAGAAGAATTAGTGAAGCAAGTGAAACAAGCGGAAGCTGATGAAACGGCTGCAAAACATCGTGCGGTTGAGATTAGCACGATTGCACAAGCGAATTTGGAAGCAGCAACGAAAGATGCTGAAGCACAAAAACGCATGGCAGAAGGTATGGAAGCTGAGCAAGCGGCACTTGGTTTGGCTGAAGCACGTGTAATGTTAGCAAAAGCAGAGGCAGAAGAGAAAGAAGGATTGGTGCAAGCTCATGTTGCTGGTGAAATGCGTATCGCAGAAGCAAAAGGTATTCAAGAGAAAGGTTCTGCTGAAGCTAAAGCAATTCAAGAAAAAGGTTTGGCAGAAGCTAAAGTTGTGGAGGCGAAAGCAACAGCAACTGAAAAACAAGGCTTGGTGGAAGCTTCTATTATTCGTGAAAAACTCCGTGCAGAAGCAGAAGGTTTGATCGAGAAATTCCAAGCAATGGGTACAATGACAGAAGATTCACGTGCGCATGAAGAATTCCGTTTAGCCTTAGAAAAAGGTTTTGATCAGGCAATTGCTTCAATCAGTGCTAATAAAGAAATTGCACGTGAACAGGCAGAAGTATTGGGTGCAGCATTGAGTAATGCGAAAATGGAAATTGTGGGCGGTAATGATCAATTCTTCGAAAGTTTCTCTAAAGCGATTAGCGTAGGTAAAGCAATTGAAGGTTCTGTGAATCAAAGCCCAATTTTGCAAACAGCGTTGCAAACTGTATTGAGCCGTATTCAAGCACCGACACAAAATGGTGGTGCAGATGGTACTCCTCATAATCCTTTAAGTAATGTTGATTTAAATGCATTAGCAACACAATTTTTAGGTTATCAAGGCAACAAAGAGCGTAACGATGATCAACCATAATCATTGATGCATTTTTGAAAAATAAACAGAGCATAGCGAGGTTTTCTCGCTATGCTGAGTTGATTGATTTTAAATAAAGTTGTGAATATGTCAGAAATCGAACAGAAAGATCAAAACCAAGAAGTCTTAGATAGCGCAGTTGCAGAAGGTGGTGCTTATGAAATATTAAGCCGTCGATTAAATGCATTGGGTACAGAGCTTCAAGAAAATATCGATACCTTGAATGCCAAACGTTTAGAAGAGTTTGGTAAAAGTGATATGGAAGTAATCGGGCGAATCCGCATTCGTACCGAAAATAACTGTATTGCAAGGGATATTGTTCGTTTTGGTGATTGGTTGCTGTTTGGTTACAACGTTTTTTTAGGCTTAAAAAAAGAAACGCACGTTGAAGATGTTTTCTCGCTCTACCGTTTAGTGGAGCATGATGATAGTTACGATGTTGAAACTGTACCTTTAGAGGGCACATTTTTAAGTATTGATCGTTTTGTTCAAGATTTTAATGAGCTTTATACTTACTATAAAAATGCTCAGTTATTACAATTAGTTGAGCGTGATGGTAAGTTGTTGGCAAGCTTCCAAATGGGGGAACGATTAAGTGATATTCGTGTTTTCCGTTGGTCAATTTCTAGTGATAAACAGAAAATAGAATACATTGATAATCGTGGTGAGCGTGATATTTCATTGCCACCAGCTTATGATTTTGAATGGATTGCAACTGATCGAGAAAATATCGTCAATGGGCGTTTTCCGCACATTAACATTTTAGATACCGTATTTGTGGAAACAATTGGCGGTGATCTGACCGTTAAATGTGAAAATAATACAAATGATGGTTTGGGAATTTATCGTGAAGAAGTTTTGGATAAAAACCAATCTATTAACGATGCAAAAATAGAATATGCCAAAGTCGGCTCATTGATTCTATTAAAAGTATTGCCTTATCGTGAAGATACATGGCGTTATCTTGTTTACAATATAATGACGCAAAAAGTGCAACGTATTGATTCAATAGGTTTTGCTTGTATTCAATTACCAGAGGATCACGGAATTATTTTTCCAGGTGGTTATTATTTGCAAAATGGTGATTTTAAAACGTATGAACACAATATGAGTGGAATGCGTTTTCGCCGCATTCGCAGATCACCCAATGGTGAAGATGTGTTATACATTTTCTATGATGGCGCAGAAGGGCGCTTGGCATTGTTCAATTACAATATGATCGAGCGAACGCTAGCGAATCCTATTTTAGCGTTAGGTTATGCAGTGTTTGAAGATGGTCGTATGGTGGTTTTTGAATCGGTGGATAATGAAGCAACGCGTGTTCATCCGATGCAAATTTGGCAAACGCCATTTTTTAGTGATGAGTATTCAGCCAAACAACCAAATAATAATAGTTTATTAGGAAGAATTGGTAATCCTGATTTAGTGCGTGGGATTTCCGATTTATATCATGTTGTGCGTGAAATTGGTGATCAAAGTGTTTCATCAGATCGCTATAGCTTATTGAGTGAAAATACCAAGCAATTGTTTGATCGCTATTTTTGGCTCAATGATGAAAAGAATTTCCCATTTGCAGGCATTTTGCGTTCAATCTCTCAAACCAGTGAATTGGTTTTGGATGAATATGAAAAAGTAGAAGCGATTCGCAAGCAATCAGATAATGCGATGCGAGAAGCGATGACAATGCAAAAAACATTGTTATCACAATTATATGCAGACAGTTGGCAAGAAACCGATGAATTTGTGGAAGCATTGCATTCCATTAATATGCAAATTGGTCGCTTAGTGACATTGCGTGGTTATCGTTACATTGATCTGAAAGAGATTGATGCAATGGAAGCGCAAATGAAAGAGCGACAAGCATTGATTTCTCGCGCAACAGCAGAGTTTTTAGCTGATGATCGCTCATTACAGCCGTTTTTGGATAAAATCCAAACAACAGAAACGGCAACGCAGCAAGCTGTTAATACCGCACAATTGCAAACATTGCTGACAGAATCTGATGATATGTCGAGCGATTTGGATATGTTATCCAATTTGATGGCAACATTGAAGTTTGATGATGTGACACTGCAAACCAAAATTGTTGAATCCATTGCAGAGGTTTACGCTAAGTTAAATCAGATGAAGGCGCGCATCATTCAAAAGCGTAAGTCTTTATCATCGACAGAAATGGTGGCGCAGTTTGGCGCTCAATTTAAACTCTTTGGGCAAAGCGTTGCCAATGCTTTGAACTTAGCAACTACGCCCGAGCGCTGTGATGATGAATTATCCCGTTTATTGGTGCAATTAGAAGAGTTAGAAAATCAATTCAGCGAAAGTGATGAATTTTTAGCAGACATTCTTGCTAAGCGTGATGAAGTCTTAGAAAGCTTTGAAGGACATAAACAGCAATTGTTAGAAGAGCGCCAACGCAGAGCGCAATCCTTGCAAATAGCAGCTGATCGTATTTTAGAAAGCATTCCAAGAAGAACCGCGAGATTCAGCGATACCACCGAATTGAATGCTTTTTTTGTGACGGATGCTTTAGCTGTTAAGATTCGTGAAATCACAGAAAAACTCCGTGAATTGCATGATAACGTTAAAGCAGATGATATTGAATCACGCTTTAAAAGTGCGAAAGATCAAGCAGTTCGTTCGCTTCGTGATAAATCAGAGATTTTTGAGTTAGGTGGTAATGTTATTCGTTTGGGTAAACATCGTTTCAGCGTGAATACACAAGAGCCTGATTTGACGATTTTACCGAAAGAAAATTATCTCTATTTGCAATTAACAGGCACAGATTATCAAGAACGCATTCAAAATGAGATCTTAGCGCAATATCAGCCATTTTGGCATATGACGATGGAATCAGAATCGCCAGAGGTTTATCGTGCGGAATATTTGGCAAACAGCATCATCGTTGCAGCGCGCAATAATCAGGAAGGCTTAACCACAGGCATTTTGCATGCGGCGATTTCTATGCAAGAAAACTTGGATAAATTGGTGCGCGATTTCGCAGCAAGCCGTTATCGTGATGGTTATGAAAAAGGGATTCATGATCACGATGCTGTACAAATTCTGAAAAAATTAGTGCCATTGAATGAAAGTGCAGATTTATTGCGTTTCAGTGCGATGGCAAGAAGTTTGGCAATGTTGTTTTGGAATTTTGAGCAAGAAGATGATGTGGCAAGCTCTTGGATTGATCGCGCGAAAACAAGTATGGATATTTATACCTTGTTTGGGCATCGTGATGGGTTAGATACGCTACAAGAAGAGATCGAAGTGACTTTATCTATGTTCTATGCAGAATATCCGATCAAACATGAGCCACTGAATATAAAGCATGCGGCAGAATATTTGATTGATGTTTTAGCAAGAACACCACAAGAATTTGTCTGTAGCCATTATGGGCGTGATTTAGCAGCAGGATTACAGAAAAAATTAGAAGATGCACATATGTGGCACAACTTTAATCATTCACAAGCTGCGATGAATGGGCGGTTCGATGCTCGTTGGCAGTTAATCGAAAATTGGCTCAAGGGCTTATGTTCTTTGCCTGCATTTGAACATAAAGCTCGCTATATTCCTGAAGCGATTATGTTATTGATGCTTGGTAATGACAGTAAAGTGATTCAGAGATTCAGTGAAGTAGATTTAGATATTGAGATCACAGATTTATTGGGTGAACATGCTCGTGTTGTCCAAGGTAAAATGAAAATCAACTTAGATGAATTCTTTAAGCGATTGCGTCGCCATCGTCTGTATGTTGTGCCAGAATTTAGGAAATATTTGACACTGCGCCAAGATATTTTGGCAGAGCAACGTAAGCAACTCCGTTTAGATGAATTTAAAGCTAAACCATTGAGTTCATTTGTACGCAATAGATTGATCAATGATGTGTATTTTACAATCATTGGTGATAACTTGGCAAAACAAATGGGTACGGTTGGTGAAAATCGCCGCACAGATTTAATGGGATTATTGCTTCTGATTTCTCCACCGGGTTATGGTAAAACCACATTAATGGAATATGTGGCCAATCGTTTGGGTTTAATCTTTATGAAGGTAAATGGCCCAGCTTTGGGGCATGACGTTTTATCATTAGATCCTGATCAAGCACCGAATGCAACAGCAAGGCAAGAGTTAGAAAAAGCTAACTTAGCCTTTGAAATGGGCAATAATGTGATGCTGTATATCGATGATATTCAGCATACGAACCCTGAATTTTTGCAAAAATTCATTTCATTGTGTGATGGTACACGAAGAATTGAAGGTGTTTGGCATGGCAAAACTAAAACTTATGACATGCGCGGGAAGAAATTCTGCGTAGTGATGGCGGGTAACCCTTATACAGAATCGGGTGAAGTGTTTAAAATCCCTGATATGTTGGCAAACCGTGCGGATATTTATAACTTGGGTGAAGTCTTGGGCGGTATGCAGGATGCATTCATTTCAAGCTACATCGAAAACTCATTAACATCTAATGCTGTGTTAGCACCTTTGGCGCTCCGAGATTTGAAGGATTTATATCAATTCATGGATCATGCAGAAGGTAAGCCAATCAATTCGAGTGCATTAAGTTATGCTTATAGTGGTGCAGAAATTGCAGAAATCACAACAGTCTTAAAGCATTTGATGACCATTCGTGAAATTGTATTCAAAGTGAATCAGCAATACATCGTAAGTGCTGCACAATCAGATAAATATCGCACAGAACCACCGTTCAAATTACAAGGTAGTTACCGTAATATGAATAAAATGGTGGAGAAAATCTCTGCCGTGATGAATGATGCTGAAATTAATCAAGTGATTAATGACCACTACATTGGTGAGGCGCAGCTATTGACATCAGGTGCGGAAGAAAACTTATTAAAACTCAATGAAATTCGTGGCACTTTAACAGATGTTGAGAAAGAGCGCTGGGCACAGATTAAACGTGATTTTGCGCGTAATCAATCCATGGGTGGGGATGAAACGGATACAGGTATGAAGATTGTATCGCAGTTGGCGGAATTGGCAATGAGCGTTAAAGATCTGAATTTTGCGAATCATTTAGTGTCATTAACGGAAAGTCTTCGATTAATGGGTGATCATCAAGATGCAACGAATGCAAGCCTTAAAATTGCCGATGAAGTGACGAAATTATCTACGGCTTTGAGTACGAATGATCATCAAAAAGCCAATACAGAAGCTTCATTGTACATTGCTAAACAGATCGAGCGCTTGAGCGAAGGATTAGTAACATTGAAAAATAATGATGAACAGCAACAAGTGAATCGTTATGTGGCAAAGCAAATGGGTGAGTTAGTTAAAGGTATGAATAGCTTGAAAGAAACAATGCAGATGAATAATCCGCAATATATTGTTCATCGTTTGGATGCACTTGTAAAAGGTGTTGAAGCATTGGGCGGCCGCCGAGAAATACGATTGATTAAAGAAAATAGAATTGTGACTGAATAAGTAATAGTGTGAATAATAGGGAAGCCCAAATAGAAAAGCTATTTGGGTTTTTATTTTTATAGTGAGCTATAAATTTTACAAAAAAACTACTAATTTGAATTTCTAAGTATCTAGATAAAATTATATATCTATTTGATATTTAAGTATCTATAGAGTTTGTGATATTTTTCATTGCTTGCTTTTTCTATGACTTTCATATAAAAACTTAGTAAATGTAGTTAAATTAAATAAAAAACTACATTAAATGTATCCAACGACATAAATATAAATATGGATAAAAAATTAAATTTTTGGAGGATCGTAGCAATGAAGCAAAATATTCAAAAGCGAGTGCTGCTCGCAAGTTTGGTTGGAAGTGCGATTGAGTGGTTTGATTATTTTTTATATGGCACAGTTGCAGCTTTAGTATTTAATCAGATTTTCTTTGTGAGTGAAAATCCCACAATTGGTTTGATGTTGGCTTATGCTTCTTTTGCTTTAACATTCTTTATCCGCCCGTTTGGTGGAATTTTCTTTAGCCACATTGGTGATAAAATTGGCCGAAAAAAGACCTTAGTCTTAACACTCAGCATTATGGGCGTTGCCACAATGGCGATGGGTTTATTGCCAACTTATCAAGCGATTGGCATTTGGGCACCGATTATTTTGGTGTGTTTACGTTTGATACAAGGCTTAGGGATTGGCGGCGAATGGGGAGGCGCATTGTTATTAGCCGTTGAATATGCACCGAAAGAAGAGCGTGGGTTCTATGGCAGTATTCCGCAGGTTGGTATTCCTATTGGTATGGTAATGGGAACATTGGCGCTCACCATCATGTCTTTATTGCCTAATGAAGCATTCATTAGTTGGGGATGGCGCGTGCCATTCATTCTCAGCATCTTTTTAGTATTTTTCGGCTTGTGGATTCGCCGTGGTATTGATGAAACACCATCATTCAAAACAGTTAAAGAAAAAGGGCAGATCGCTAAAGTGCCAATTGTGACAACATTAAAATATCATTGGCGTGAAGTATTGATTGCGATCGGTGCAAAATTTGTAGAAACCGCACCATTTTATATTTTCAGTACCTTTATTGTTTCGTATGCTACGATCAACTTAGGTTTTAACCGAACAACTGTATTAACTGCCGTCATGATCGCGAGTATTGTGACAAGTATTTTGATTCCGATGATGGGAAGATTGTCTGATAAAGTTGGCCGTAAACCGCTGTATGTATGGGGCTCGATTGCGATGATGCTTTATGCATTTCCATACTTTTGGTTGATTCATCAAGGATCAGTGGTTTTATTATTCATTGCAACGATTATCGGATTAGGTGTGATTTGGGCACCCATCACAGCAGTTCTTGGAACGATTTTTTCAGAAATTTTTTCTGCAGAAATTCGTTATACAGGTGTTTCTTTAGGTTATCAAATTGGTGCAGCTTTGGCAGGCGGTACAGCGCCATTAGTTGCCGTGGCACTATTGGCAGCTTTTGATAATTCTTATGTGCCCGTTGCAATTTATATCATGCTAACGGCTGCGATTTCCTTAGTTGCGATGAGCAGAGTGACAGATAAATATAAAGCAACTTTAGATTAATTCATGGAGAAGATATGAAATTACTTAATGAATCCTTGATTCAATCCATTTACAGCATGAAAGATGCGATTGCTGATGTCAAAGCAGTCTTAGAAGCAAAAATTGCGAATCAAATTGAAAATCCATTACGCACCGTGATCGAGTTTCCCAAAGAACACGCTTCAGTTTTGTATATGCCAAGTGCAGATTTAAATACTAATATTATGACGATGAAGGCTGTCACAATCTTTCCAAACAATCCTGCAAAAGGCAAAAAAACAACGCAAGGTGTTGTGTTGGTTTCTGATGCAACGAATGGCGATCATTTAGCATTGTTGAATGCATCTTACTTAACACGTTTACGTACAGGTGCATTGAGTGGATTGGCAACGGATCAATTGGCAAAGAAAAATGCGCGTGTTCTAACGGTGATTGGCACAGGTGCAATGGCATTTGAGCAAGTTTTGGGCGTTTTGGCTGTGCGTGATATTCAAACGATTAATCTATTTAATCCAAGTAAAGATTCTGCGGTTGTTTTTAAAGAAAAATTGCGTGATTTTGGTGTTCCTGAATCAATTGCAATACACATCACAGAAGATCGTGTGCAAGCTGTTAAGGATGCGGACATCATTAACTGTGCGACGCGTTCAAAAGATCCTGTATTCAATGGTGATGATCTTCAACCTGGTACGCATGTAAATGGTGTGGGTTCATATTTACCTGACATGAGAGAAGTGGATTTCACGTTTATTCAACGTGCAGATAAAATCATTGTGGATGATTTTCATGGTGCAACTGAGGAAGCAGGTGAGCTTATTCACGCTAATCAGCAAGATGATTGGTCTTATGATGAGATTAAAGGCGAATTGGCAGCATTAGTTGTGAATCATATTCAAGGTCGTGAAAATGATGATGAAATTACATTCTTTAAATGCGTAGGCGCAGCGTATTTTGATTTAGCAGTTGCTCAAGGTGTTTATCAAAAAGCAGTTAGAGAAAATGTGGGTGTAGATTTCGAAATTTAACACATCAGTTGAATAAAATTATAGGGATAGATTGAGATTAAAGATTTATCTCTATTTTTTATTTTAAGAATAAACAAACATTGCTGATGATAAAAGGCCTGTCATAAATAAAGATTTCAATTTCATGGGATGCTCCGTGTAATTAGTTATAAATTAAGTTGGTATATTTATAATATTTTCCGTGAGATAAGAGAAGTTGAACTATTTTATGTGGTAGTTTGAAAAAACTTATGATGTGTTTTGAAGCATAAAAAAGCCCAAATAGAAATACTATTTGGGCTTTTGTTAGAAGATAACTTTGCTAATTATGCTTTGCTAGGTTGATCTTCTGTTGTTTCAGGAGTGCTATTAGAATTGTTATCATTACTATTGCTAGTATCACTTTCCTTATTAATTGGCTTGTGATCACGGTTATAATCATGTTCCAATTGGAAGTTATGAATGAACTGTAGGTGATTCGTGTATTGATCCACAATGTCATTACTCAAGCTTTCTTTGCTGTAACCCATAATGTCATAACCTTGCGCACCATTATCCAAATGAACTTCCGCACGGAAATATTTTTGATAATCAGGATCAATGTCCGATGCTTCAATGGAAGAGAAATTTGGTTTCAAATAATGGCGTGCTTTAATACGGTACATAAAGTTATCATTTTTACCATGTTCTACTTCAAAGAGAATGTCATCATCATTTTTCTTAGTAATGGTTGTTTTAATGCCTTGCTTTGATAGCTCAGATGCTACTTCTTCAAATGCAGGCTGAACCACTTCTTCTATAAAACGAATAACATGATCGCGGCGAGGATATAATACCAAACTACGTAAACGTTTTTGCCAACCACCAGATGCCGCACTTGTTTGAATATTATTAATAGAGTTCATACGAATTTCTTTTTTACCGTAATCTACTCGAAGCGCTTTAAATAGCCCATATAATGATATCAATAGAATAATACTGAATGGGAAGGCGGATGCAATGGTTGCAGTTTGTAGAGCTTCCAATCCGTTGGCAGACATTAAGACTATCGCTATAACACCTGTGATGGAGCCCCAGTAAATGCGTTGCCATAATGGTGTTTGTGTTTTAGTTGAAGAAAGCATATCCATAACGATTGCACCAGAGTCAGCACTCGTAATAAAGAAAACGAAAACCATGACAATACTTAAACCTGATAAGACAGATGCCCATGGGAATGATTCTAAAAATACAAAGAGAGCTAAAGACTTGTCAGTATTGATTGCATCTGTAATCGCAATTACTCCATCATTACGAATTAAATCAATTGCTGAGTTACCAAAAATTGTCATCCATAATAATGTAAAGCCTGCCGGTACTAATAATACGCCCAATAAGAATGTACGAATGGTGCGGCCACGAGAAATACGTGCGATGAACATACCCACAAATGGAGACCATGATAACCACCAGCCCCAATATAGAATTGTCCAACCACCGATCCAGTCACGAGGATCTTTTGGTTCATAAGCATATAAGTTAAAGGTTTTATTAACTAAATCTGATAAATAGCTACCAACATTTTGGATATATGCTTGGAAAAGCATGACTGTTTTACCGCCCAAAAATAGAACGAGTAACATAAGAGCTAATGCCATATATAAGTTTGTTTCTGATAAGACTTTAATACCCTTATCCAGGCCTAAGCTAACAGATAATGTTGCGCCTGCAGTTGCTATGATCACAATGATAATTTTAATGCCTGTGACGGATAATAATGCGTTTGGATCTTGTGCATAGGCAGATAATTTATAATTCATTAAATAATCTAATCCAGCAAAGATTTGTTCAACACCAAAACCTAAAGAGGTTGCAACACCGAATGCAGTACCAATCACAGCAAAAATATCAATTGCATCCCCCATTCTTCCATAAATACGTTCACCAATTAAAGGGTAAAGGGCGGAACGTAAGGCGAGTGGTAATTTATGGCGGAAGCAGAAGTAAGCTAAAATTAAGCCAACAATTGCATAGATTGCCCAAGCATGTAATCCCCAATGGAAGAAAGTTAGGCGCATAGCTTCTGTTGCTGCTTTAACCGTTTCAGGTTCACCAACAGGTGGTGCAATATAGTGCATGACGGGTTCTGCAACACCGAAGAACATTAAACCAATCCCCATACCTGTAGAGAAAAGCATCGCAAACCAGCTAAAGTTACTGTAAGTTGGACGCGAATGGTCTGGGCCAAGTCGGATATCGCCGTAACGGCTAAAAATTATAAAAATGGCAGCACCTAAGATAATGGCCACAGAAAGAATGTAATACCATTTTAGGTTGTCAACAATCCAAGATTGAATTGCACTAAAAAATTCTTTTGTATTAGGGACAAAAATTGTAATGCATAAAAGAGCTAATATTAATATATTGGCGCCTACGAACACGGGGATGTTTAGGCTTGTAAAAAACTTGCTTTGCGTCCTCATTGTTTTCGACATAAAAGTTCCTTGATCGTTCAAGTTAGGCCCTCATCGCAAGGGCGAAAAATTTGTGATGAATGATAAAAATGAGCAAATTCATTTGAAATCATTTATCATGCCTGATGGCTATAGATTTGGAAAATTTTCCAAAAAAAGGAAATATTATAGCACAAATGGTATATCATCCCAAAAGACAAAAATTTTTGATAATATTTCCGATTTAACACGAAATTGATTAATTTAATGAATAGACGACTAACTATGATACGAAGCACTTTATTCTTAGCTTTAATCACGCTATCATTTTCTAATGCACAATTAACGTTCAATGCATTAGAAAAGATGAAGCAGCCTTTTTCGTTTGCTCAGCAGAGCATCATCGCTAGATTGATGGCAACACAAGCTAAACAGATTGAAGAAGGTGTTATGACAGAATTTGAATCTCGTTGTATTTCGAGTAATATTGTGATCATGATGGGTGATACAAACGCAGAGCGATTTACGGCCATTGCGGAAAAAGCTTATGCGCATCAAATGGAATCTCTCTCTGTAGATGAGATTAGTTTTATGCAAACTGTTAACGACAAATACATGACTGTACTTGCCATTGTGGCAGAAGAATGTAGTCAAAAACCTCAAAAAGAGACACATGAGTAATTTAATTCAACGCTTTCATGCGACAAAATTTTTAACGAGCGCAAATCAATTAAACCAATTGCCCGAAACAGAGGGGCATGAAGTCGCTTTTGCTGGTCGTTCTAATGCTGGTAAATCCAGTGCTTTAAATGCATTAACATCACAATCAACATTGGCTCGTACGAGTAAAACACCAGGGCGCACACAGTTGATTAACTATTTTGAAGTAGATCCACAAAACTTTTTAGTGGATTTACCAGGTTATGGTTATGCAAAAGTACCTGAACGTATTCGCTTGCATTGGCAGTCAGTGATTCAAGGTTATTTTGAAACACGTAAAAACTTAACAGGTTTAATTATGATGATGGATGTTCGTCATCCAATGACTGTTTTGGATGAGCAAATGTTGCGATGGTGTGAATCTCAAGATTTACGTGTCCATATTTTGCTAACCAAGGCGGATAAATTAAAGCGTGGTCCTGCAAAAACCTCCCTATTTAAAGTGCAAGAGGCATTAAAGGAGTTTGCAATGCCTGCAACTGTGCAGTTATTCTCGGCAACAGATCATACAATTGGTTTACAGGATGCTTTAAAAGTATTGAATGAATGGTTACCGCGTGACTAAAAAAATTCATGCTTTAATTGCAGATATCGGCGCGACAAATAGTCGTGTTGCTGTTATCTATGTTGATGACTTAACAGAATATCACTCTGTTAAAATCTATGGTTCAAGTGATTTTAATAGCCCAGATGAAATTATTCGCCACTATTGTGCCGAGCATAATGCAGAGTTACCTAATCTAATACTATTAGCCATTGCAGCGCCTGTTGATTTAAATGATATTCAGTTTGTGAATAATCACTGGGCTTTTAAATTAACAGATATTCAAGAAAAATTATTACCTGCTAAAGTTTGCTTTTTTAATGATGTTGAGATGTTAGGCTATGCTTTGCCGTATTTGCCAGATACATCTCTATTACAAGTTGGTGATGGTGTCTTAGAAGAAAAAGCACCAAAGTTAGCTTTGTCATTAGGATCTGGTGTGGGGACAAGTTTAGTGGTTTTTCATCATGATTGGTTGGCCATTCCCTCAGAGGGTGGACATTCGGCAATGATGATGGGTGATGATTTTATTAGGAATTTTTGGGATTATTTAAAAAATTCTAATAAAAAAGCGTTAATTATTGAGGATTTTATTGCGGGTAGGCGAGGTATTCCACAGCTGATTGATTTTTTAACATCAGAAATTGTCCTACAAGATGAAAAGCCAACACCTATGGAGTTAGTTGAGCGTTTAATCAACAAAAAAGATGCATTTGCTGTACAACTTTTTACAAGATATTGTGCTATGATTGGCGAAGTAGCTAAAAACTACACTTTAATTACGGGAGCAAAGTCTGTTTATCTTGCTGGTGGAATTATTCCTAGATTTTTAGAGTTTTTTGCACAATCAGAATTTCGAGCATCATTTGAAGCCAGTTCATCTGTCGGGCAATTACTAGAAAAAATACCAACATTTGTGGTAACAGATCCTTATCCTGCCTTAACTGGATTAACTCGAAAAGTTGCTTATATGGAGGATACAAAAGAGTGATTTCACATATTAAAAGCCATCGTGACAAGCTAAGAAAATCAGAAAAATTAGTCGCAGATTGGATAATGAGTCACCCAAATGATGCAGCTTCTTTGTCTATTGGTATGTTGGCAAAAACTGTGGGTGTTTCAGAACCAACAGTGATTCGTTTTTGTCGTGCGCTAGGATTTGACGGCTATCACGCATTTAAACAAGAGCTTGCAGAAGCATTAAATGCAGGTGTACCATTCATTCATAGCAATGTTTCTGAGTCTGATAATACAAAAGATATTGTTAATAAAGTTATTACTCAAGCATCAGCAGCATTATTGCGTACAAAAGAATCTATTTCTGTTAAGGCGATTGAGCAAGCAGTGAAGATTTTGTTGAAATCATCAAATGTGCTATGTATTGGTCATGGTGCATCGAATGTTGTAGCTTTGGATATTCAGCAAAAATTGTTACGAGTAGGTATCACTGTTTCAGTCTTTAGTGATCATCACGTGCACTCATTAGCAGCATCATTAATGAAGAAAAAAGATGTATTGATTGCGGTTTCACACACTGGACGTAGTCAAGATATTTTGGATTCTGTTTCTTTTGCAAAAGAAAATGGTGCATCTATTATTTCTTTCACAAGTAAAAATTCACCATTAGGTGAGTTATCAGATGTGGTGTTAGAATCGGGCGCAACAGAAGATACAAAAGAATATATTCCAATGATTTCACGATTAGCGGATTTAGCCATTGTGGATGTGTTGTTGGTTAATCTTGCTTTAAAACGAGGCTCTTCGTTTATTGAAGAAATGAGTCGATCTAAGGCAATTATTGAGTCTAAGCGAGTGCGCGATCAATAATGTTGGGTAAAGAAAATGTCGTGCTATCAATTGCTTATGATGGTACAAACTTTCGTGGTTGGCAGGCGCAAAAAGTTCCTCCGGTGCGTTCAGTTGAATCAGTCTTGGTTAAAGCAATCGAAAAGGTTGCTAATCATTCTATTGATTTAATGTGTGCAGGTAGAACTGATGCAGGCGTTCATGCACGCCATCAAGTGGTTAATTTTATTACGACATCTGAACGCACAGATTATTCATGGATTCGTGGTATTAATACAAATTTGCCAGATGATTGCGGTGTAACTGCTGTTTATCGTGCGCCTTTAGATTTTCATGCAAGATATAGCGCCCAAGGTCGTTTTTATCAATATGTTATTTGCAATCAGCCTTATCGATCAGTGATGGATCGCTTTTATACAACGCATATTGACTATCCATTAGATATTGAAGCTATGCAATTAGCTGCCAATGATTTAGTGGGAGAGCACGATTTTAACGCTTTTCGTTCAAGTGAGTGTCAAGCTCGAACATCCATTCGTGAAATATTTTCCATTAAGCTACATCAAAAAGATAGTTATATCTATATTGATGTTCATGGTAATGCTTTTTTGCATCATATGGTTCGTAACATTGTTGGTGTATTATTGAAAGTAGGTAGTGGTAAAGCTCCCGTTTCTTACGCTAAAATGGTCCTAGAAAGTTTGGACCGCAAGCAGGGTGGAGTGACAGCACCTGCATCAGGATTATTCTTGGATCATATTGATTATGATTGGACGCTCTTAAAAGTCAGAGGTGAATAAAAATAGTGAATACGATAGTATTCACTATTTTAAAATTGTTTCGATCTTACTCTTGAGCAATAGCTTCGACAGTAATATTGACTTTAATTTGATCGCTCACTGCAGGGACATAATCACCCATACTAAAGCTAGAGCGATTAAAATATGTTGTTGCATTAAAGCCAATAGCTTCATTGCCTGCCATTGGATGAATGGCTCTTTGATTCAGTTTTGCTTTGAGAGTAATAACTTTAGAAATCCCTTTAATAGTTAAAATACCTTCGACTTTATATTGGTCTTGATCTAATGGCGTGATTTTGGTGCTATCAAATGTGATGATTGGAAAGTCTTTGGCATTGAACCATTCGGCTTCTTGTAATTTGATATCAAAGCTATCTACATTAGTATTGATACTCTTTGTGTCAATTGTTACATTAACTTTTGATTGAGTAGGATTTTTATCATTAAAAATGATCTTGCCATTAATGGCTTTGAAGTTGGCGCTAGGTGTTGAATAACCCAAATGATCCCAACTAAAAATTGTTGCTGTATGTGTTGGATCAATGATGTAAGTAATCTCATCAGCAGCTGCAATAGAAGTAGTGAGTAATAAAGCAGGGATGATTATAGATTTCATTTTGGCTCCGCTGGTCAATATTCAGAAATTTCTGTAATTAATAATGATGTTATTTTTGTGGATACCTGAATAGTAACATAATTGGGATCTGAAGCTGATAATAAAATAGCGTCAAATGTATCTAATTTTGTATGATTAATTGAACATGGGCTTTGAGCAAGGATTAATGTTATTGGAGATGTGCGATGATAAATTTCACCATCAGCAAAATGAGATTGATTGAGTGAGTGTTGAACAAAATGATCATTTGTCATTACACCAAAGTCCAAAGCAGGTGTTGGACACTCAATCATTGCTGTAGGAACTGATCCGCTGAATGAGACGGGCTGCCCATTGCGATGAAGTGGCACAACTTTTCCTTCAATGTCTAATGTGATGGATTCACCTGTCAATAATGCTAAGCTTCGTGTGACATGATCAAAGTTAGAGAAAGGACCAATAGCATTGACAGTGGCAGCACTGATTCTCCATTGAAAATTAGAGATATCTGCATCTTTTGGGTGAATAGCAATCTGGCGCGTTGTGCCTTGTCCATTTTTCCATGGCATTTCAGCTAGGTTTTTAAATGTAATTTTTTCCATAATCTACCTTGTATCAGCATGTTGGCTTTATTCATAATTGGCTTCATCGATGCTCTGAAGCCAATTATGAATTGTTTACTATTATTTAATGGGTTTAAAGCTAGTTAATTCATCCGTATTTTGCATTTGATGAGGTTTTATCCAAATATAATAGCAAGTTAATAATAATACTAACCAAATTCCACCTGCATATAATGCTTTTCGAGCGGGTTCATAATAGCCTAAAATGCCAATTACAAAAATCATAAATCCGATAGCAAATGCAGGGCCAATTGGCCAGAATGGCACAGGAAACTTGAGATTGTCTGCTTCTGAATTAGATAATTGTTTACGCATTGCCACTTGAGAAATGAGCACGGTTAACCATACCCAAACTGTTGCAAACGTTGCCATTGCGGCAATGACAAAGAATAAACCTTTAGGGAAGAGATAATTTAAAACAACACCTAAAATCATCACAAAGAACATCACAATGATCGGATAAATCGGCACACCACTTGTTGATAGTTTGCTGAATGATTTAGGTGCATGGCCTTGTTCTGCTAAACCGTACATCATTCTGCCTGCGCCAAAGATATCACTATTGATTGCAGAAACTGCTGCAGTTATGACAACAACATTTAATAAATGCGCAGCAGATTCAATACCTAAGCTGCTAAAAATTGTCACAAATGGGCTGGCGCCTAAACCAATTTGATTCCATGGAAACAGTGCCATTAATACCATTAATGCTAAGAAATAAAATAGTAGGATTTGTACAGGTACTACGTTAATAGACATTGGTAATGTTTTTTCAGGATTTTCAGCCTCTAAAGCTGTTAAGCCCAATGTTTCAATGCCTCCAAATGAAAACACAACAACGCTTAGTGCAATGATGATACCGTATATGCCATTTGGCGCAAATCCGCCATGGGACCATAAATTACTGACTGCTGGTGCAGATTCTAGTGAAGAGCTTGTATCCATCCCTGAAAATAAAATATAGCCACCTGCAAAGATCATTGCAATAATTGCTACGACCTTTAATAAGGAGAGCCAAAATCCTAATTCACCAAATAATTTAACAGAGCATAGGTTGATGCCGCATAACAGTAATGTAATGCCTAGTGCCCAGATCCATGGTGCAATGTCGGGATACCAAAATCCCATGTATATGGCAAAAGCAGTAACGTCTGCAATGCAAACGAGTGCCATTTCAAAAACATATGTCCATCCTGTGAAAAATCCTGCTAATGGTCCTAAATATTTAGTGGCATAAGCGCCAAATGCACCTGGTAATGGATTGTGCATGATCATTTCGCCCAATGCACGCATCACCATAAAAACTGCGATGCCTGATAATAGGTAAGCAATCAATACAGCAGGGCCTGCCATTTGAATAGCATTGGCAGAGCCATAGAATAATCCTGTGCCTACAGCAGAGCCTAATCCGATGAATAAAACATGGCGTGGAGTTAAGCCTCTCTTAAGTTGAGTAGCCATTAATAAAATCCTCCAATGGATATGCAAAATATTTTGCACGAAAAAATCTGTTAAGCCTAACATATGATATTGTTAGGCTTATATTTATAATAAAATCTTGCAAATAATTTATGCGCTTAACTCAATGAGAAACCGAGTGCAGTTTCAACATTTTTGACAAGATCTGTTTCTAATAAATCGGCTGCTTTATGGATATCAGGATAAATTACGCGATCTTCCGTCAAGGTTGGAATTTGTGAGCGAATAGTATCGTACGCAGCTTGTGTGCCTGTACCTAAAGCTTTATCTGAGTCTTTCTTGTTTAAATCTACAGCTTGGCTTGCTAGCATCAATTCCATGCCCACAACTGCTTTAGCGTTTTTATAGATGCTCTGTGCTTTACGTGCTGCAATTGTTCCCATGCTTACATGATCTTCTTGGTTTGCTGATGATGGTATAGAATCCACGCTTGCAGGATGTGCCAATACTTTATTTTCAGAAACTAAAGATGCTGCTGCATATTGCACAATCATAAAGCCAGAATGTAAGCCGCCTTGTTCTGTTAAGAATGCAGGTAAGCCATTATTCAACGCAGGATTCACTAGGCGCTCAATGCGGCGTTCACTTACATTGGCCAATTCAGCCAATGCAATGCCTAAGAAATCAAAGGCTAATGCCATTGGTTGACCGTGGAAATGGCCGCCAGAGATGCCCATTTTTTTATCCACGAGAATGATAGGGTTGTCTGTCACAGAGTTGATTTCAATATCCACTTTGTGGCGAACGTATTCAATCGCATCATGGCTAGCACCATGAATTTGTGGTGCGCAACGCAATACATAAGCATCTTGTACGCGAATATCACCTTGATGTGTTGTGCGTTCACTGTTGGCTAATAAGGATAGTAAGTTTTTCGCTGAAGCACCTTGTCCTGGATGTGGGCGAAGTGTATGCAATTCTGGAATGAACGGGTCTGTGATGCCGTTTAAAGCTTCCATTGTCAATGCAACTGCGATATCACTTGCTTTTAATAGTTGGATAGCATCATGACATGTTAATGCTCCTACAGCTGTCATTGCTTGTGTGCCGTTGATGAGTGCTAAACCTTCTTTTGACGTGAGTTCAATGACAGGAATACCTGCTCTTGCCATCGCTTCTTTGCCGGGTAAAATTTCACCTTGATATTCTGCTTCACCTTCGCCGATCATGGGTAAAACCATGTGTGCTAATGGGACTAAGTCACCACTTGCACCTAAAGAACCTTTTTCAAAAATCTTTGGATGAACCCCTTTGTTAAGCATATTCATCAGTGTTTCCATTGTGCTCAGGCGAATACCAGAATAACCTTTGGCTAAGTTATTTAAGCGGAGTAGCATCATTGCACGTACAGCATCTGTCGGTAAATAATCACCCACACCACAAGAGTGGCTAATGATCAAATTACGCTGTAAATCTTTGGCTTGATCTTTAGAAATATGAACATTACTAAAGTTGCCAAAACCTGTTGTAATCCCATAGACAATTTCACCAGATTCAACAAGTTCATCAACATATTGACGAGAAATTTCAATGTTTTTGATAGATTCAGGGGTAAGTTCAACTGTTGCGCCACAACGAGCAACTTCTACAACGTTATCAAGCGTTAAGCTATTTCCGTCAATTTTAATTACAGTCATAATGGATCCTTTACTAAACGTAACTGTGTGTAAGGTATTGATGATATTGAAATGGGCATTAAATATGCCTGTCTAAATCTCTCGCCTTTAAATTTGGAGAGATTTAGACTATGAGTTTGATAACTATTTTAGTTATTGGCCCAGCTATTGTAGATATGCCATGCAATGCGTGCAGCTGTTTTAGCGCACAACATGTCACGATCTAAGCTTGGGTTGTACTCAACTAAATCGACAGCTTTTAATTTGCCAGAGCTGATGATGGTTTCTGCTAAAGACAAATAAATTTGTGTATGAACGCCCAAAGTACTTGGTGCGGACACTGCAAACATTTCAGCAAATGGTAGGGCATCTAAGTCAATTGTTAAATATACAACATCCAAATCTGCTAAAAATGTATTCACTTGAGTGTTTAGATTAGCAATATTACCCTCTGTGCATTCTGTATCCCAAATGATTTTGACATTCAATTCATTGGCAGTATCTAATAATGCTTTTGTGTTGGAAGCACGGCTGACACCAACGCATAAATAGTTGAATGGGCGATTGCTATTTTGGCACTCTTCTGCCAATTGTTTAAATGGTGTGCCAGATGAAGCTGTATTGGCTTTACGAACATCCAAGTGCGCATCAAAATTGATGATGCCAATGCGAGCATTTGGATATGCATCATATAGGCCTTTTGCATGTGCATAAGCAGTTTCATGACCACCGCCAAACACTAATGTCGGTAAGCCATTTCGGTGGCATGCAGTGATGTGTTCAGCGAATGCAGTTTGTACTGCAGGTAAAGAGTCACCTTGGAAAATGATATTGCCTAAATCCACTAATGGTTTAGTTGCTTCGTGATCAGCAAAGTTTGCCATGCCTTGGCGAATGATATTAGGTGCAGTGGCAGCACCTACGCGACCTTTATTCAACTCTACACCTTTATCACACATGAATCCCATTAATGCGATATGATCAGGGTATTTTTCAGGTGTAAAAGACGTAGTTTTTTGAATGGTTTGGAAAATCCTTTTGGCGCTTGGGCTTTCCGCTGAATCATCGCGGCCTTGCCAAATATTTTCTGGTGTTTGTTCCCAAAACTGCATGGTGTTTCTCCTAAAAGTATTATGCATTATTCGCGATTTTGCCATGAAAAACGCGATGAACTAATGGGTTGTGTCCAAGTTCATAAAATATTTCGACAGGATTTTGTACATTCCAAACTGCAAAGTTTGCCACAAAATCTTGTTTTAATTGTCCGTGTGTGTGTTGGCGGCCTAATGCTTGTGCTGCATTTCGTGTTACACCTTCCATCACTTCTAATGGTGTTAAGCCAAACTGTACAGAAGCTGCATTCATTGCAAAGCGAATTGAAGTGAAGGGGCTTGTGCCAGGATTGAAATCTGTAGAAATTGCCATTGGTACTTTGTATTGTCTGAGTAAGGCAATAGGTGGTTTTTGAGTTTCGCGCAAGAAATAGAAAGCGAGTGGTAATAGTGTTGCGACTGTGCCAGATTGTGAAATGGCTTTAATTGCCGATTCATCTAAAAATTCAATATGATCTACTGATAAGCCATTGTATTGCGCAATTAATTTACTGCCGCCTAAGTTAGACATTTGTTCCATGTGGCCTTTAACAGGAATGCCTAATTCTTTAGCTCGATCAAATACTTTTTTAGTTTGCTCTAATGAGAATCCAACGGACTCACAAAATACATCTACAGCTTCATATAAGCCTTCTTGCCATAATGTTGGCATGATGGTTTCACAAATAAGATCAATATATTCATCCGCTTTGTCTTTATATTCAGGTGGTACAGCATGCGCAGATAATAGTGTCGAAGCAATTTCGATTGGGTAATTTTTAGCTAAATCTTGCGATACTTTTAATTGTTTACGTTCGTTTTCTAAATCTAAGCCATAACCTGATTTGGATTCAATTGTAGTTACGCCTTCATTTGCTAGTGATTGCATACGAGGGAATGCAAGCTTATATAAAGCTTGCTCTGACAATTCACGTGTATTGCGAACTGTTGAGTTAATGCCGCCCCCTTGTTGTGCAATTTCAATATAAGGCACGCCATTTAAGCGCATTTCCCACTCTTTTGCGCGATTACCACCAAAAACTAAATGAGTATGACAGTCAATAAAGCCGGGGGTGACCAAGTGATTTTCTAAATCAACAATTGTTGCATCGATTGGCTTTGTATAGGAAGTAGATGGTAATACGGCAATAATTTGATCATTGTGAGTAATGATGTCATGTTGATCTAATAAACCATACTCATGATCAATTGTTGAGTCCATTGTCATTAAACGACCATTGGTCCAAATTGTACAGTTGTTTGGGAATTCCATTGCCATCCGCCTTTATAAATACTAATTCAGTCTTGATATTATAGATTCAGATCATACGAATGTATAACCATTAAAGTTTTATCTACAAACTTTTAACTACAATATTTTGTATATACATTTGCAATTAAGCTGAATTGATTAGATCACTAATGAATAAAATTATCAAGAATTTTATAAAAAATAATAATTTTTCAGTTTTATATCAATTAGTTGATGTTTTTTAGGTCTATTTTTAAATGTATATAAGTATTGGTTTTTAATTTATATTCATCATTCTCATGAAGTGAGAATGTAATTTTTAGATCTGATATTTAAAACTTTAAAGGTAATAATTTTCAATGATTTGAGTTGTATATTACCTTAATTTAAGAAAAGATTAATTTTATTATTAGACAAAAAATTTTTTTGCTTTATATTTGTATAGACAATGTTTATGGTTAAAATTGATTTAAAAATTTTAGGAGAGTAGTCATGACAACGAATTACGATGTATCTCAGGCAATGGAAATTAAATTAGATAATATCTTACCTGAATATCCTGAGTTTGATCCACAATATAGACGTGCTCCAAATCGTGGTTTTCGCCTCACGCAAGCACAAGCAGAAGTGGCATTAAAAAATGCTTTGCGCTATGTACCGGAAGAGCTGCATGAAATATTAGCGCCAGAATTCATGGATGAATTGGTTACTTATGGTCGTATTTATGCCTATCGTTTCCGTCCTGAAGGGCGTATTTATGGTAAGCCTTTAGAAGAGTATAAAGGTGCTTGTGTTGAAGGTAAATCCATGCAGGTGATGATGGATAACAACTTGGATTTCGAAATCTGTTTATATCCATATGAATTAGTGACCTATGGTGAAACAGGCCAAGTGTGTCAAAACTGGTTGCAATATAGATTATTGAAAAAATACTTAGAAGTGATGACACAGGATCAAACATTGGTGGTTCAGTCTGGACATCCTTTAGGTTTGTTTCCATCAAAACCTGATGCACCGCGTGTCATTATCACGAATGCTTTGATGGTGGGTATGTTTGATAATCCTAAAGACTGGGAAATTGCTGAACAAATGGGTGTTGCAAACTATGGCCAAATGACAGCAGGTGGTTGGATGTATATCGGCCCACAAGGAATTGTTCACGGTACATTCAACACAATTTTGAATGCAGGCCGTTTGAAACTAGGTTTGAAAGATGATCAAGATTTAAAAGGCGTATTATTTGTCACTAGTGGTTTGGGGGGAATGAGTGGTGCTCAACCAAAAGCAATCGAAATTGCTAATGGTGTTGGCATCATTGCAGAAGTGGATTATTCACGTATTCAAACACGTTTGGATCAGGGGTGGGTTTCTTTAGCAAGCGCCAACTTAAAAGAAGTCTTTGATACAGCACAAGAGTATTTAGATAAGAAAGAAACGATTTCTATCGCTTATCACGGTAATATTGTGGATCTATTGGAATATGCGGTAGAACATAATATTCACATTCCTTTATTGTCTGATCAAACCTCATGCCATAATGTTTATGATGGTGGTTATTGCCCGCAAGGTATTTCTTTTGAAGAAAGAACAGAAATGTTAGCAAATGATCGTGAGAAATTTGTGGAGTTAGTGGATGCATCGTTGCGTAAGCATTTCGACATGATCCAAAAATTATCTGACAATGGTTCTTACTTCTTCGATTATGGCAATGCATTTTTGAAATCAGTTTATGATGCTGGTGTGACAGAAGTTTCTAAAAATGGTTATGATGAAAAAGATGGCTTTATCTATCCATCATATGTTGAAGATATTTTAGGGCCTGAATTGTTTGACTATGGTTATGGTCCATTCCGCTGGGTGTGTTTATCAGGTAATCCTGAAGATTTACGTAAAACTGACCAAGCTGCAATGGATTGTATTGATCCTAATCGCCGTGGTCAGGATCGTGATAATTGGATCTGGATTCGTGATGCTGAGAAAAACAAAATGGTTGTAGGGACACAAGCGCGTATTTTGTATCAAGATGCCGAAGGTCGTACAAAGATTGCATTGCGTTTTAATGAAATGATCAAAAATGGTGAAATTGGCCCAGTAATGTTGGGGCGAGATCATCATGACGTTTCAGGCACTGATTCACCATTCCGTGAAACATCTAATATTAAAGATGGTAGTAATGTAATGGCAGATATGGCAACACATTGTTTTGCAGGAAATGCTGCGCGTGGTATGAGTTTAGTAGCATTACATAATGGTGGTGGTGTTGGGATTGGTAAATCCATCAATGGTGGTTTTGGTATGGTGTTGGATGGCTCTGATCGTGCTGCTAAGATCATCGAATCAGCAATGATGTGGGATGTAATGGGCGGTGTTGCAAGAAGAAGTTGGGCAAGAAATCCTAACTCAATCGCAACGAGTGTAGAATATAATAAAAACTACGCAGGTAAAGGTCATATCACATTGCCATATATTCCTTCAGAAGATTTAGTTAAGCGTGTTGTTGCAGAGAAAACAAAGAAATAATCTACATTTAACTAAAGAATTCATCTTTCGCTCAGGCGGATGAGAGATTTAAATAAAATTTTAAGAGAAAAAGGTGTTAGATTTTGGTGATAAACTGAAATCTAGCACCTTTCTATTATGTTGTATGCAATAATAGGAGAATCACTGATTAACTTAATTTGGCTAAAGAGAAATTATGCAGAAAGTCACCATGGCAATTCCTAAATATAAAAATATCAAAAATTACATCTTAAGCGGAATTACTTCTGGTTTATTCAAACAAGGTGGGCAGATTCCAACAGAACTAGAGTTATCTTCCATGTTTAGTGTCAGCAGAATGACGGTGAATCGTGCCATTACAGATTTAACTGCACAAAATGTTTTAACGCGCATTCCAGGCAAGGGTACATTTGTGACAGCCGAAAAAGCCGCAGCTTCTGCAACGAATGTGACAGATATCGCCTTAGAAGTCACAAAACGCGGTAATAAACACTCTTTGAATATTATCGCTCAGGAAGTTGTCAGTGCTGATGAAAATGTCGCATTAGGTTTAGGGATTTTCACAGGTTCTAGTGTACATTTTTGCCATATTGTACATTATGAAAATGGCATACCATTGATTATAGAGAAGCGCTATGTGAATCCTATTTTTGTGCCAAATTTCATAGAACAGGATTTTACAAAAACTACACCGAGTGGCTATTTATTAGAGAAGCATGGCTTAAGCCGTATGGAGCAAACGATCGAAGCAGTTGCAGCGACAGAGGTTCATGCTGATTTGTTAGAAATCCCAGCGGGTGAACCATGTCTATACATTACAAGAAGAACATGGGATCGTAATAATATCATCAGTGTTGCCCAATTCTTAGCACCCGGCATGCGTTATAAGTACTTTGTGAGCACAGATTTCTCGAGTTAATTGATATTAAGGAATCGATCATGTATTTACGAGATGACAAGACAATATTCAGAATGAAAATTCTTGGATATGAATTTCCATTGTCCAAACAATATGATGATAGTAACTGGTTAGTTCTACAAATAGCAGTAGAATCAGATGTAGGAAATTTATTTTTTGAAGCACAAGATGCTTGTTTACAGGCAGGCGAACTTATTATGATCCGTGATTGGCTTCAGAAGTTAAAGAGTGAAAATATTAATTCAGCATTAAATTTTTTTGAGCCAGAGCTATCTTTTTCGTATTCTAGCTATCCAAAATCACAGTTATTTGTTCATTTGAAATATTCTTTATATCCAGAAGAGGATAGTAAGAATGCTGAATCTGGTGCAGAAAAAACGTTAATTTTTGATTTGAAAGATCATAAAATCTTAGAGGATAATATTCATACTTTAAATAAAATGATTGATAAATATCCTAGCAGATATAGCCCATAAAATGCAGCATAATTAAACTAACGATGATAATACCATCTCGCATCTCAAACCATGATGATTGGTTTAACGTCATTTCTAAGTAATTTGGTCGGAACTGTATTTAAAATCAATAGCAATCATTGTAAGAATTAAAAATTACCGAAATTATTGCTTATTGTATGAGTTGATTTATTATACTTAATTGCTAATTACGGTTTCCAATAATGAGCTCTCAAACATTGATTGAGGGCTAATCACTGTTTCATTCATGGGAATGTTTTTGCCATAGCGTTCTTTGATTTTTTGTTGCACGATCGGGTGGGATAAATCAAAATCCCCTAAACGTTCTAATGTACCGATTTCAATGCCAGTTGCTCGTTGGTAAATTTTCCAAACAATTTCAGAGCAATACATTTTCTCATCATTCCACTCAAAGGTTAGATCATAAGGCTTACCTAAAAAACTTTGGGCAATTTTCTGCATTTTTAATTTATTTTGTGGTGTAAGTACTTCTTTTGAATTTTTGAGGCGTTTAACAACATAATGACCTTTTTCACCACGATTAATCCATTCTTTTAAAGGCGTTGATTTAACAGGTTGAACAGCTTCAAAAACATAAGGCTGGCCTTTTTTATGAAAAATGATGCCCATGTGAGAATATTTAGATTTCGTCACAAGTTGTATGGCTTGGCTTTGTGATGATTGAGAAGTTTGAAAAATAATATCGCCATCTTGCAGAGATTTTGCATCAGTAATGGTTATAAGGATAGCAATGATCAAAAGAGCAATTGTGTATAGATAACGGCGCATAATATTCTCCCTTGCTATTAAATATAGCCCATAAAATACAGCATAATTAACGCAACGATAGAAAGCACAGTCCAACAAACTAAGCCCATGATGATGGGTTTAATACCATTTCTGAGCAATTTTGCTAAATCAGTATTTAAACCAATGCCAACCATTGCAACGATGATTAAAAACTTCCCTGATTGTGCTAAAAAATGCGTGATGCTACTTGGAATGAAACCTAAAGAATTAATGATGGTTGTGATGACAAAGCCAGTAATGAAATAGGGAATTGCTTTAGTGAGCTCAAATTTATAATCTGTATTGGCAGTTTGCGCTTTGGCCATATAAATGGATAAGCCAAAGGTGATTGGGATGATTATCAAGGTGCGCGTGAGTTTAACAATGGTTGCTAAAGCGCCTGATTCATCACTGTAAGAATACGCCGCAGCTAATACAGAAGAAGTATCGTTAATCGCTGTGCCTGCCCAAATGCCAAAGGCTTCATTGTGCATGTGAAGCAAATGACCTAATGCAGGAAAGAGAAAAACAGCGATGATGTTGAATAAAAAGATTGTCGCAATTGCATAAGATATTTGTTGATTGCTTGCATTCACAACAGGTGCAGTGGCGGCGATTGCTGAACCGCCACAAATACTTGTGCCAACGCCGATCAATGTACCTGTGATAAAATCTATTTTTAATATTTTGGCAACGATATAAGCTGTGATGAAGGTTGCTAGTAATGTGAACAACATAATCCATAATGAACTTAAGCCTACTGAAATAACATCAGAGATGCTCATCTCAAAGCCTAATAAAATAATGGCATAATGTAAGAATTTTTTCCCCGTAAAATTTGTACCAATGCTGATACTTTCTGCTTGTTTAGAAAAAATCGCATTTAAAGCGATACCAATCGTGATACCAAAAACAGCGCCACCAATGAGTGGAAAGCTTTTGCCTAAATAAAATGCGATGATCCCAATGATAAAACAGATCAAGATACCCGTAATTATATGATTATTTTTCATTTTTATTTTCTTCCTCTTCAGGGAGAATTTGATAGAAGGTTTCATCTTCTTGAATTAAGCCGAGTTTGTAGCGGGCTAATTCTTCCTGTGAATTGACATCATTTTTTAAACTGGAAATAGTGATTTCTAGGGCATTATTGCGCTCTTCTAGTTGTTTATTTTGTGCTTCTAGATCAGCAATTTGTGCCTCTAAATGAGTAATGGCGTGAACGCCTTGTTCTTCATCAAACCAAAGATGATGAATAAAATAAAAAACAATCCCAGCCATAAAAGCTAAGAAAACATGCAGCCATTTCATAAATTTTGTCCTATCGGGTACACGAAGCGCAAATATTTTGCGATAATAACCATTTTATCTATTTCTAGAATAATATAGTAGAACTTTATGAATCCATCGATTATCCATAAATTAGATCAGTTGATTGAGCGCCATCAAGAAGTGGGCGTGTTGCTATCTGAGCCAGATATTATCAGCGATCAAAACAAATTTCGTGAGCTATCACAAGAATATGCTCAGTTATCGCCTGTTGTGGATGAATTCACAGCATGGAAAACTAATGAATTTAATTTAACAGAAGCTAAAGACATGTTGGATAGTGGCGACGCTGAATTAAAAGAAATGGCAAAAGAAGAGTTGCCGTTATTACAAGCGCGCCAAGAAGAGTTAGAAAAGAATTTGCAGATTTTGTTATTACCAAAAGATCCTAACGATGATAGTAATATCTTCCTAGAAGTTCGTGCGGGTACAGGCGGTGATGAAGCTGCAATCTTTGCGGGTGACTTATTTAATATGTATGCACGTTATGCTGAAGAGCGTCGTTGGCAGGTTGAAATTATCTCTGAAAACCGTGGTGAACATGGTGGCTTTAAAGAGATCATTGCACGCGTGATCGGTCATGGTGCATATTCCCGCTTGAAGTTTGAATCAGGCGCACATCGTGTTCAACGTGTGCCTGAAACAGAATCACAAGGCCGTGTGCATACATCTGCTGCAACTGTTGCAATTTTACCAGAAGTACCTGAAACAGAGGTAGTGAATATTAATCCTGCTGATTTGAAAGTGGATACATTCCGTGCGTCAGGTGCAGGTGGTCAGCACGTTAACAAAACTGACTCAGCGATTCGTATCACACATTTACCAACAGGCACAGTAGTAGAATGTCAGGATGAGCGCTCGCAACATAAAAACCGTGCACGTGCAATGAGTTTATTGGCATCACGCTTGCTGGAAGCTGAGCGTGAAAAAGAGCAAAAAGCAATGAGTGACAGCCGTCGTAGCTTGGTTGGTTCAGGGGATCGCTCTGAACGTATCCGTACTTATAACTACCCGCAAGGTCGCATTACAGATCACCGTATCAACTTAACATTGTATAAGTTAGAAGATGTGACGGGCGGCGATTTGGATCAAGTGATCGAACCATTGATTCAAGAACACCAAGCAGATATGTTAGCTGCATTAAGTGAGCAATCATAAGTAGTTTGAAACCGCCTTTGGGCGGTTTTGTGTTATATGGTTAGTAATATAATTATTAATGTATGAGGAATATTTTGAATAAGCAGCGTGCCCAATTAAAAATTTTAGCAACCACAGATCTTCATGCGCATGTAACCAATTATGATTACTACCGTGATGATGTTTTGGCAGATTTTGGTTTAATGGGTTTAGCTGATGTGATTCAAGATATTCGAGCAAATTACCCCAATACATTATTAGTGGATAACGGTGATTTCCTACAAGGAAACCCGATTGGTAATTATCTGCGTGATTATTCATTAGAGAACATGCATCCTATGGTGCGTATCATGAATGAGCTTAAATATGATGTGGGAACGCTGGGCAATCATGAATTTGATTTTGGTATCGAATTTTTAGAAAAAATGATGAACGATATTCAATATCCAATTGTGAATGCCAATATCATCAATGGCCATAATAAACCTTGGATTCAGCCTTATGTGATTTTAGATAAAGCTATCATATTGGATTCAGGTGAAGTTAAAACAATGAAAATTGGTGTGATTGGTGCTTTGCCACCGCAAGTGACAATGTGGAACCACAAAATTTTTGCGGACTATGCAAAAGATCATGAAGAGCTATATGTTGAAGATATTATAGAAACGATCACTTCAACAATTCCTAAAATAAAGGTAGAAGGAGCTGATTTAATCATCGTGTTGGCACATTCAGGTTTTGCAACTCGCCCTTATGAATTGGGCGCTGAAAATGTGATCCAATTTTTAGCAGAAATTAAAGATATTGATGTAATCGTAGCAGGGCATGCACACAGCACTTTTCCAGATGATGAATATCATTTTGATCTACCAATTGTAATGGCTGGTTCCTTTGGGCAATATCTTGGTGTGATTGATTTTGATTTGGAATATTGTGATCAGAAGTGGGGTATTATTCAAGGCTCAGCATCACTGATAGAGAATCAACAGCGTGAGCAATTTCAATCGCTATTATTTCGCCTCATAGAACCTGCACATGAATTAGCTAAAGAGCGGATGAATGCACCGATTGGAGAAAATCAAACGCTATTTTCAAGCTCATTGTCTTTAATTCAAGATGATGCTTGTACGCAATTAGTTGCAGATGCTCAACTTTGGTATGCCAAACAGTTATTGCACGAATTGGGTCAAGCTGAATATTCTGATTTGCCACTATTAAGCGCTGTGCCTGCTTTTAAAGTGGGAGGGCGAAAGAATGCACCTTATGATTTTACTTGGATCGAAAAAGGCGTATTCACTTTCAAAAATGTTGCAGATCTCTATCCTTTTAATAATCAATTGGCGTTGATCAAAGTCACAGGGAAAGAGTTAAAAGAATGGTTGGAATGCGCTAACAGCATTTATCATCAAATTCATGAGCACAATGAAGAACAATATTTGATTAATTGGGAAAGTCATCGAGGGTATAATCGAGATGTGATTAAGGGAGGCTTAAGTTATCGGGTTGATGCTAGGCATCCTCGCCGTTATAACGGTGATTGTATGCTTATTAACCCTGATAGTGAGCGGATTTTTGATTTAACGTACAAAGGTGAGCCAGTTTTGAGTGATGCTGAGTTTATGTTGGCAACGAATCAGTATCGTGCTTATTCAGGCAAATTTCCCGGCAGTGGAGAAGCGAAGGTAGTAGCGCTTTCCTCTGATGAAATACCTGCAATTATTGAACTATACTTACAAAATATTGTGCAAGGTTCTGGTGTAGTTAATGTAGTGGCTGAGCGAAATTGGTCTTTATTTATGGGTAAAGCTAATAATGTGATTTATGAAACATCGCCAACGTCGCAAGACTTCGATTATATTATTGGAAATAACCCTAAAGTTACATTTAGTGGTCTGTATGACGCACAAAAGTTTGCTTTGTATAAAATACGGTCATATATTTTGTAATTATGTACTATTATTCATGTAAGGCTAATTTTTTTGACTTGGCTCAAAGTGCATATATGGAAAGCTGTTAATATAATAGAATTATATGTATAAATTTTAGACAAAAATATATTGTTGATTATTAGTTAAAAATATGAATAAAAGGTAGCTGATTATTAGAATATTCCTATGTAAATTTACATAGATTAAATATTGAATAAAAATATAATAAAAACAAAGAGAAATAAGTATATTTTAATAGTCTAATTGTTAATCAATGTATTCTGATTGTATGCATTTTATGCTAAATGTAATATTTTGAAACTGAATGAAAGCTGAAATGTATAAGTTATTTTTACATCAATATTTTTAGATCATTATAAAAATTATAAATCAATCTCATAAATGTTTTTTATTTTGACTGCTATTTTATTGGCTATATTATGCCTCGCAGAAACAATGATTTAATATAAGTATTAAAAGGTTTGCCAATGAATAAGCAGGGGTTAGATTGCGATTTTGATAATGAGATTGTGCCACATGATCAAGTCAATAATGTTGAAGAGTTTTCAAGTATTATTACTAGTCATGATAAGCGCAGTAATATAGATGTTTCAGATTCTTTAAGTATGTACTTTAGTGAATTAGCAAGTAATAAGTTGCTGACGGCAGATGAGGAAAAACAGCTCGCTTATTTAGTAAAACAAGGCGATGAAAAAGCACGTCAGAAAATGATTGAAAGTAATTTGCGATTAGTCATTGCTGTTGCTAAGCGTTATAGCAATAGAGATGTGGCATTATCTGATTTAGTCTCTGAAGGTAATCTCGGCTTGATGCAAGCAGTAGAAAAATTTGATCCTGAAATGAATTATAGATTTTCAACATATGCAGTTTGGTGGATTCGCCATGCTATTGAGCGAGATATTATGAATACGGGACGGGCAGTGCGTTTGCCGATTCATTTACATAAAGCAATCAATAGAGTACTGAAAGTACAACGTGAATTGTCATCAACATTGAATAGAGAGCCAACACATGCTGAGTTGGCAGAAGCTTGTAATAAGTCGATCGCTGAAGTTGAAGAGTTATTGTTAGATAATGAGATGATTTTATCACTAGATATGGAAGTGAATGAAGATCAAGGCTCATTATTGGATATGTTGTCCAGTGAAAATCGTACGGATAATGCTTTGGGGATGATGGAAGAGGACTCTTTATTAAATACCCTAGATCAAGGTTTACGTATTTTAGATCATGAAGCTAGAGCGGTAATTGTGGAGCGTTTTGGTTTACGAGATGATGTGGCGAAAACTTATGCTGAAGTTGGTAACTTATTAAATATGACCAGTGAAAAAGTGCGTAGAGTTCAGATGAAAGCATTGAAAGAGATTAGAGAGTATTTGATTAAACAATACGAAGTTTGTTAATGATTATAAAAAAGTCCCTATGATAGGGACTTTTATGATTAAATTGGTGTGATGATTATTTTACTAATAATACTGGCATGGTTGCTTTTTGTACAACTTCATTGCTGACGCCACCCAATACAAATTTCTGTACAGCATTTAGGCCACGACTTCCGATAACAATAATATCTGCATCAGTTGTATTGGCATGTTGAATAATGGTTGGAGAAGCTTCGCCTGTTACAATAGAAACTTTATTTTTAATACCAGCATCGTTCAAGATTTTTTCAACTGGGCTAATGCGAGCTTGTCTAGCTTTATCTTGTTCTTCTTTAGAAGGTTCTAATAAAATTTCACGTGCAGTTTTAGGTGGAACATTCACATAAAGAATATCAACGATTGCATCTGATTCAATTTTTGCTAGTTTTGTTGCTTCTTCTGTTGCACGTAAAGAGTTTTCAGAACCATCAACAGCCAATAGGATTTTTTTATACATGTGCTCTCCTTTTAGATTAAATATACTTACTTCGGTTGTGTCTTATTAGTATAGGATATTACCATTAAAATGTCCTTGATAATAGGCATATCAACTCTTTCTTATTTAATGAATTTTTTCTAATACCTAAGAAAAAAGCTTCGCAGTGCGAAGCTTTTGTGTTACAGGTTTATATATCAAACATTACTTAGAAATATGAGCAACTAAGTCCAATACTTTTGCTGAATAACCGATTTCGTTATCATACCAAGCAACAACTTTTACGAACTTATCAGTTAAAGCAATACCAGCTTTTGCATCAAATACAGATGTACAAGTTTCACCCAAGAAATCTGTAGAAACTACTGCATCTTCCGTGTAACCTAAAATGCCTTTCAAAGTACCTTCTGATTCTGCTTTCATTTTTTCACAGATTTCAGCATAAGTTGCAGGTTTTGCTAAGTTTACTGTTAAGTCAACGACTGAAACGTCTGGTGTAGGTACGCGGAACGACATACCAGTCAATTTACCATTCAATTCAGGGATTACTTTACCTACTGCTTTAGCAGCGCCTGTTGATGATGGAATGATGTTTTGAGCAGCACCACGACCACCGCGCCAATCTTTAGCAGATGGAGCATCCACAGTTTTTTGTGTGGCAGTTGTTGCGTGAACTGTTGTCATCAAACCTTCAGTGATGCCCCAGTTGTCATTCAATACTTTAGCAATTGGTGCCAAGCAGTTTGTTGTACATGATGCATTAGAAACGATATCTTGACCAGCATAAGTTTCGTGGTTAACACCCATAACAAACATTGGTGTGTCATCTTTAGAAGGGCCTGTTAATACAACTTTTTTAGCGCCTGCAGTGATGTGTTTACGTGCAGTTTCGTCAGTTAAGAAAATACCTGTACCTTCTACAACAACGTCAACATTGATTGCGCCCCAGTTCAAGTTTGCAGGATCTCTTTCTGCTGTTGTGCGAATGGCTTTGCCATTAACGATCAATTGACCATCTTTAACTTCAACTGTGCCTTTGAAACGGCCGTGAGTTGAATCGTATTTCAACATATATGCCATATAATCAACATCGATTAAGTCATTAATACCAACAACTTCGATATCATTACGCTCAAGTGCTAAGCGCATCACAAAACGACCAATACGTCCAAATCCATTAATTCCAACACGAATAGCCATCATTTTCTCCTTGATTATTTAATGGGCATTTACACTATAATTAATGGCTATATTACTATAGCCAGAAAATATTAAATTGAATTATCTCATTTATTGATTAAATAATTAGGCTTTGCTTTGTTTGACAATATAATCAAGCAATAAACCAACAGGGCGACCTGTTGCACCTTTATTTGCACCTGCTGAATTCCATGCTGTGCCTGCAATATCTAAATGTGCCCATGCATATTTCTCAGTGAAACGAGATAGGAAGCATGCTGCTGTGATTGAACCGCCCGCACGACCCGCACCAATATTAGCAATGTCTGCAAATGGGCTGTCTAATTGTGATTGATATTCATCCCAGATAGGTAATTGCCATACGCGATCAGATGTTGCTTGACTGCTTTCGATGATTTGGTCGGCTAACTCTTGGTTATTTGCAAATAAGCCTGTAGGAATGTGACCCAATGCAACAATGATTGCACCTGTTAAAGTTGCAACATTGATGACAGCTTTAGGCTCATATTGTTCTGCATAAGTTAACGCATCACATAGAATTAAACGACCTTCAGCATCAGTGTTTAAAATTTCGATGGTTTTGCCAGACATTGATGTCACAACATCGCCAGGTTTAATGGCTGAGCCAGATGGCATATTTTCAACAGCAGGAATCAATGCAACAACATTGATTGGTAATTGTAATTCAGCAATAGATTGCATTGTGCCTAATACAGTTGCGGCACCACACATATCATATTTCATTTCATCCATGCCGGCGCCCGGTTTTAATGAAATACCGCCTGAATCAAAGGTTACCCCTTTACCCACTAAAACAATTGGCGCAGCTTCGCGATCTTCCGCGCCTTGATATTCCAAGATAATAAAGTTTGGTGCTTCTACGCTACCTTGTGAAACAGCTACAATTGCACCCATACCTTGGCGTTTAATCGCGCTATCATTAAGAATTTTGCAATATAGATTATCATATTTACGTGCTAAATTATCAGCAACATCAGATAAGTCTGTTGGTGTTAGATGGTTAGCTGGTGTATTACCTAAATCTTTAGCAAGGTCGATACCTTTTTCAAGAGCTAAGCCATATGTAAATGCGCTTTTGACCTCATCAGTAATGGTTGAAACATTAATGTTATAAGTTTGCGCATGCTGTTCATCTTTTTTGCTTTTATAATCATTAAAAGTATAAGTTGCATGGCTAATTGTTTCGATGATTTTAGGAATCGAATAAGTTTTTTTACCGCAGTTACTTAAAATTGAAAATGTGATGTTTGTTGCAGGTGTTTTTTTTGCCCATAAAGTAGCTGTTTCTACTGCTTTAGCAACGCTTTCGATGGATGCTTTGTCGCGTGCGCCAAACCCCACCATTACTAAGTAACGCGCTTTTAAATTGACAGGTTTGAAAATAGGGAAGATTGAACCTGTTTTACCTGTGATTTCGCCAGAATCTAATAAAGCTTGTAATTCACCATTCATAATTGCATCAAGTGCTTTTGCATCTGGTGATAACTCTTCTTCGTAGCAGTTAACAACTAAAATATCAGTATCTAGCGATTGAATTTCATCACTACTTAATTGATATGAAACTGGTTGAATTTTCATGAATATCCTTCCTATATTTTTATCAATGGGTTACTCTAAAACTAAACGACCACGTAAAGAATTTGGCAATGCTTCTGTAATAACAACATTACAGAATTGCCCAATTAACTCTTCTGGGCCTTCAAAGTTTACAACGCGGTTATTTTCAGTGCGGCCTGCTAAAATTTTTGGATCATTTCTGGAAGGGCGACTCACTAAGATTCTCTGTGTTGTGCCGACCATGCTTTCAGAAATTGCATTGACTTGGGATGTAATTTGCGCTTGTAAACGTGCTAAGCGTTCTTTCTTTTCCTCCATGGATACATTATCTGGTAAAGATGCTGCCGGTGTACCTGGACGTGGAGAATATATGAAGCTAAATGACATGTCGTAATTTAATTCTTTCACTAAATCCATTGTTCTTTCGAAATCTTCAGCAGTTTCGCCAGGGAAACCAACGATGATATCAGTTGATAATGAAATATCAGGACGAACTTTTTGTAATTTACGAATTTTTGATTTGTATTCAAGTGCGGTGTGATTACGCTTCATCGCCATCAAAATTTTATCTGAGCCTGATTGAATCGGTAAATGTAAATGAGAAACTAGTTCGGGTACACGTCCATAAACTTCAATCAAACGATCAGAAAATGCGATAGGGTGAGAGGTGGTGAAACGGATGCGCTCAATGCCTTCTACTTTTGCCACATATTCGATCAATAGGGCTAAGTCACAGATGGATTCATCAGGCATTTCACCTTGGTAATCATTCACATTTTGACCCAAAAGATTGATCTCTTTTACGCCTTGTTCTGCTAATAATGAAATTTCACCAATGACATCTAGCACAGGGCGAGAAATTTCTTCACCACGTGTATAAGGTACAATACAGAATGAACAATATTTATTACAGCCTTCCATAATAGAAACAAATGCTGAAGGCCCTTCTGCGCGCGGCTCGGGCAAATGGTCAAATTTTTCAATTTCAGGGAAGGTGACATCCACTTGTGCTCCGTTGCCTTTCCAAACATCATTCAGCATTTTTGGTAAGCGGTGTAATGTTTGTGGGCCAAAGACAATGTCAACATAAGGTGCGCGTTTGCGGATTAGTTCACCTTCTTGGCTAGCAACACAACCGCCTACACAGATAACAATATTAGGATTGACAGCTTTGAGTTCGCGCCAACGGCCTAATTCTGAGAATACTTTTTCTTGTGCTTTTTCACGAATAGAACAAGTGTTTAAAATGATGACATCTGCATTTTGTACGTCATCAGTTTTTTCTAATTGACAGAATACTTTTAAGCTATCTGCCATTTTGTTTGAGTCATACTCATTCATTTGGCAGCCTTGCGTTTGTATGTAGAAAGTTTTAGAAGGGGATAATTCGGTGGTTGTCATAAAATTCAAATAATAAAAACTTGTGAGTTAAATAACGTGAATTCTACACGGTTTTCAGAAAAAATTCTGAAAGAAATAATTATGGCATACTATGCGCTTTATCTATTCGAATATGAACTTATGATGATTACTGAAATTCAATATCCTGAAGCATTGTCACAAACATTGATTGATTTACTTAAAAAGATGGAACAGTTGACCATTAGTTTATCAGCAAATGAATCTATAGATGTAGAAAGTCATATTTATTCTAGTAAGTTATGTGGTGTTGCATATTTCCCTAAAGAACAAGAATATCCACGCAATAAAGATGGCCAGCCATTAGCATTAATTGCTCAGTTAAATTTGGATGAAATTTTTGCTGATATAGAGATGCTTGAAGCATGCAATACAGATAATTTTTTAAGACATTATCCGAAAACGGGTATGTTGAGCTTTTTTAATGATGCCACAGATGATTTGATGGGGTTAGAATTTAAAGAACCTTTCAGTAAAACAGGTTATAAAGTGATTTATTTTCCTGAAGTTATCCAGAATGATGAGAATATTGCATTAGCAGAATTCAACGAACTTTCAGCAATTGTAGGTGATGATTGCTATGGTGCTTTGAGCATGGGTCAAAGTTATCTCATTACATCTTCATTGAAATATACAATTCCATCATTGGAAATCTCAACATTGAATGATGAGAATCTTTTGAAATTCCATGATTACACTGAAAATCAGTTGGATGAAGAAAGCAGTGAGGATGTTATGGAGGCCTTATATGATCAGGCTACTGAAGTGTGCCAAGGTCATGCAATTGGTGGCTATCCTATGTTGACGCAATTTGATCCTCGTGGTGATAATGATGATCGGACAATCTTATTATTCCAGTTAGATAGTGTGGGTGATGTAATGCTGGGGGATTGTGGTTCGATGCAGTTTTTCATCTCTGAACAAGATCTAAAAAATAGAGATTTCTCTAATGTTTTATATGATTGGGCTTGTTGTTAGTTATATAATATAAAAAGTTATTTTATGAAAAGGCGCTGTCTGCGCCTTTTGATGGATTAGAATATTAAATTTGTTCGTATGTGCCTGCTAAACTTGCTCCACCAGAGCAATAATAGAATAGAGGGGCTTCAGCTCCTGCAATAATCAGAGAAGTATCTTTAAAGGAAAATTCAATATTTTCTTGGGTAATATATTGTCCTTTGCCATTCCATGTAGCAGTGCCTTCATAACGACATGTTTGTCGTATTTTGACATCATTGCGAGAATAAACTTTGATCGCAAGGTGATTGGCAGAAGGTTGAGGTGTTATTTGTACTGCAACCCAGTCATATTGTTTGGTACGTTTTTCAAGGTCTGCATTTGCATAAGTTGTTATAGCTCTTGGTGCTGTAGGGTGGGTTGTGCAGGCAGATACTATTGCTATAATTAAAACAGGAAATGTGTAATAAATTTTCATATTGATCCTTCCATCCAAATCAATGTCGCCTGTCTGCCTGAATCCTTGCCATCTCTACGATGGGAATAGAAATGTGTCGCATCTGTATAGGTGCAGTGATCTCCGCCTGATATTTGATGTTTAGGGATGCCAAAATTTTCCAGCTTTTGTCGAGCAATGCCATATAGATCGGCAAAATAGTGATTTGTTCGTGTGCTATTGATAAAAAAAGATTCATAGCTTTCATCGCTACATAAAAAAGCTTCTCTCACTTCAGGGCCAACTTCAAATGCTTTTTGCGAAATGGCAGGGGCTAACCAAGCCATCATTGTATGATTTGAAAAAGACGAAACTTTGAGTGTATTCTCTAATATCCCATTTAATAAACCGCGCCAGCCAGCATGGATTGCCGCCACAAAAGATCCTTGTTGATTGGTTAATAAAATGGGTAGGCAATCGGCTGTTAATATTGCACAAACTTGATGCGTTTCTGTTGTAAATGTTGCATCAGCTTCACAGGTTGCTTCCATTTGGCTAACATCATGCACAATTGTGCTATGAGTCTGAGATACCCAACGAGGAGGTTCAGGTAGCTTTAATGTTCGAATTAATTGCTCACGGTTATTGATCGTTGCATCACGATTTTCATCAATATTTAAAGCAAGATTAAAAGAATCAAATGGTTGGTGGCTTTTGCCACCAATACGGGTTGTTGTAAAAGCTTTGATGTTTTTAGGTGCATTCCAATCAGGTTGCACAACAGATAAATCACCAATTTTGACAATAGCCATGATTAGTCCTCAAGCTGTTTTTGATCTTCTTGAAAAATACGAATAAGGTTTTCAAAATCCTCTGGATAATCACATTCGAAAAGCATTCTTTTCTCAGTTTTGGGATGTGTTAATTCTAATTTTTTTGCATGCAGAGCTTGGCGTTTAAACTGGCGTAATTCTTCTGCTAATTCTGGCGCCATCTTAGCAGGTAGTTTTAATCGCCAGCCATATGTACTATCGCCAAATAACGGATGATGAATAAAATTCATATGCACACGAATTTGATGGGTTCGACCTGTTTCAAGTTGACATTCAATAAGGGTATGCCCACGATAATGGTCTAAAATACGATAATGAGTAATGGCAGGTTTGCCAATTGCTTGTGCGCTCATTTTTTTGCGATCAGTTTTATGGCGGCCAATTGGTACATCAATGGTTTGGCCCGAAATCATTTCACCGCTTGCGATGGCGTGATAAGTTCTGCCCATAGAATGATCACTGAGTTGCTCGATGAGGTGATAGTAAGCATCTAGATTTTTAGATACAACCATCAGACCTGTAGTATCTTTATCTAAACGATGGACAATACCTGCTCTTGGCAAAAGATGCGCATTTTTATTATGATACAGTAATGCATTCAATAAGGTACCATCAGGGTTGCCTGCTGCAGGATGTACGACTAAACCTGCTGGTTTATTGATGATCAAAATATCATCATCTTCATAAACAATATCTAGAGGGATGTCTTCTGCTTTAGCGTCATTCAAATAATCTTGTTCTAAAGTTAATGTAATGGTAATGTTTTCCCCACCATACACTTTATCGCGGATTTTTGGTACTTTACCATTCAAGGTTGCTTCACCATTTTTGATGGCATCTTGAATTTTACTGCGGGAAAAAGAAGGCAATAGTTGGCTTAAAACAACATCTAAGCGGCTGCCTGCGGAAGTCATAGGGACGATCAATGAAAAAGTTTCTGTAGCTTGCATAAATTTGAGTATAATAGCGGGTTAAAATTTCTGTTAAATCACTAAATCACATGGATTTGAGATATGAATAAAACTGTTGTGCATTGTAGCGTACTTTTATCCGCAATGTTGTTGATTGTTGGATGTTCTGCTACCAAAAAAGAAGATCGTTACAGAATGATGTCAGGAAGTGATCTTCTGCAAGAAGGAAAAAGTAGCTTAGAAGGCGGTAGTTATAAAGAATCAATTGAGCGATTTGATGTGATTGAGGCGCGTTTTCCTCAAGGAAGTTATGCAGAACAGGCTAAGTTGAATAAAATGTATGCATATTATTTGAATCGTGATCATAAAGAAGCATTACAAGAAGCCAATGATTTTATTAAATTGTATCCTAATCATCCTAATACTGCGTATGCATGGTATATGAAAGGTTTAGTGAATTTTGATAAAGCGCGCTCTATTATTGATAAATTCTTGCCACCAGATCATAGTAAAGTCGATCAGAAACAGTTAACAGAATCATTAGAAGCATTCTTAGTGATTTTAGATAAATATCCAAATAGTATTTATGCTGAAGATTCAGCTAAGCGAGTGGCTTATTTGAGAAATATTTTGGCGCAGTCTGAGATTCATATAGCAAATTTCTACATGGATCGTAAGGCTTATGTCGGTGCAGCGAATCGAGCTCAATATGTCATTGATAACTATGATGGTGCTCCTGCAATACAAGAAGCATTATTGATTCAAATTAAAGCATATCGTGCGTTAGGCTTAGACAGTATGGCGAATGATCGATTGCGTATTTTGCAGTTAAACTATCCTGAATATGAAGGCTTGGCAACTTTGTAAATAACTATGTTATTGCGTATTTATAAAATCCTATGGTGGATTATTCTGCCATGGGTTTTGTTGTTTAGATATTTTAAAGATAAAAAATCTGGTCATGGGTTTTGTTATCTATTTGAACGTTTAGGCTTGAGCCGAACAACTCGGCCGCATGATATTATTTTACATGCAGTATCTTTAGGTGAAGTGCGTGCAATGACGCCTTTGGTATTTGAAATTCAAAAGCAATTGCCAGATTTGTCCATTTTAATCACCACAACAACATTGACAGGTAGAAAGCAGATCGAACAAAGTTTTGGTAATACTGTTTCTGTTGCATTTTTGCCTCATGACATTGGTTTTTTTATTCATCGATTTTTAAAAAAAGTGCAACCAAAAATATTGATGATTATGGAAACTGAGATTTGGCCTAATTTACTTGATTCATGTCAAAAGTTAAATATTTCAACATTTATTATTAGTGCGTGTTTATCTGATCGTTCACAAAAAGGTTATGCAAAAATCCCAAAAACAATTCAACAATTATTAAAGAATGTAAATATTCTAGCGCAGACAGTAGAGGATCAGAATAGATTCTTGGCCGTTGGCGCGCGCAAAGTTTCTGTAATGGGGAATTTAAAATATATCACTGTGTTGCCAGATGATTTTAATGCTAAAACTCAAACATTATTGTTGGCGAAACAAAATTATTTGTTGTGGTGTGTTGCAAGTACTCATGAAGGTGAAGAGAAAATTATTTTAGATGAATTTAAAAAAATTCATAAAGAATTTCCCCAAGTTAAATTAGCAATTGCACCAAGACACCCTGAAAGATTTTCATCCGTAGAAAGTTTAATACAAGATCATGGCTATCGTTATCAAAAGCGTAGTGATATGGGATTTGATGAATTATCGTTTGAACATACAGATGTTTGGTTATGGAATAGCATAGGAGAGTTGTTATACCTTTATGGCGTTGCAGATATTATCACTGTAGGTGGGAGTTTTGTACCTATCGGGGGGCATAATATCTTGGAGCCAGCTTATTTGCATAAAGTGATTACAGTAGGGCCGTGCATTGATAATATCCAGGATATGGTGACTCAATTTATGGAATATCATGCGATTATAATTTTGGAGCAACAGGATTTATATGCCCAACTGACACCTTTGATCAAAGATCCTAAAATGCGTAATATGATGGGGCAAAATGCATATTTGTGTATTATGAAAAATCAAGATTCATTATCGCATATTATGGACGCTTTGCATCAATGTGTAAGTCAGGAGGGGCAATGAAAAAGTTAATACAAGAATTGAAACAGTTTTACATTCCTCCTTTGACCAATTTGTATTTTGAGAGGATTGCTTTAGAAAAAATAGTTTTTCGTTTACCTTTGTTTGTTCGTATTTCTGATCCTGATAGTTGGCGGATAAAATCGGCTTATCAGAAATTTTATTCATTTTCTGATATAGCATTAACCCATCATCTAGAAAATATTAAGGCATATTTATCTTTGGAGCAGGGTGGTTCCATTTTTGAAGGTAATCGTGTTTTATCTTTAAATGAGCCTATTCCTTACATTGAGTGGCAATCTTCAGTAGGATTGTCTGCGTCTACTGATTTATTAGGTAAATATTGTCTATTTATTGATTTATTGGATTTTGTGGAAGAAATAGATATATTGAGCCAGTACATTAATGCTATGCAATCAAGTTTTAATGAGTCATTGCAGTTAGTATTGATTGGCTCATCTGAGTTAAGCTTAAATTTTCAAGGGTATAAAAACTTAGTCTGTATTGATCCAGATAAAACCACAAATTTATCATTTGCCGAACGATTTAAATTTAAATATAAAAATACATTGCCATTATTTAATTTTAGTAGTAAACCTTATTTTTTAATTAATCATCAAGGGCGATTGATAACATTTTTTACAAAGTTAGATCAGCAGAGTTTGCTGATAGAAATAAAAAAATATATTTAAATATTATTAAGTTTAATACATATTTTGCATACAAAAATAAGGCTTGATAGAAGCATTATCTTATAAAGGTTCATGCAATGAAAAATTGGGAAAATAGGCGTTCTTATCTTCTGCATAGTTCGATCTTCTTGTTTGTATTTTTAGTGATCTATGCAATCACATCTATTGTTATGGGGCTATTTTTAGCCTGGGCGACTCCTGTTGAATTGTGGGTTTGGGTCATCATTTGTAATGCTTTTATGTTGCTGATGGTCTGGACAAAATTCATGGAAATGCGAGAAGGTGTGGATTATGTTATGCAAAAATTAGGGGCAATTGAGATTAATCAATTTAATCAAAACCCTATTGTTGCAAGATATATGCAAGTAGTTATAGAAATGTCTATTGCAGCTGGTATCGTATCCCCGCGTTTATTTATCTTACCTTCTTATGATATTAATGCATTTGCGATTGCAAAGGGGCAAAAAGATACTGCTATAGCGGTAACGGAAGGTGCTATCAGTCGTTTAACTCGTTCAGAATTACAAGCTTTGGTCGGCCATGAGATCAGCCATATTTTACACCAAGATCCTGTACTTAATTTTAAATTAATAGGATGGTTATATGGTTTACAAAGTATTTATTTATATGGTTATACTATGTTTAGCTTTTTTACGCGCCATTTTCTAGGAGATTTTGATCGGGTTAATCGTTTTTGTTTAGGTTATAGCATGCGCACAATCGGAGCGGGTAGTCGAGAGTTTGGTGATGGTAATGGACTTTTTCCTATCTTTTTAATGATGATTATGTCCCCCGTCATTGTGCTTAGTTTAATGATTATGTGTGTTGGTGCTGTTGGTGCAATTTTTGCAAGGAGTGTGAAAGCACTCATTTCTCGTCAGCGGGAATATTTGGCTGATGCTGAATCAGTGCGATTTGTTCGTGGACACTATATTGTACAAGTATTGGAGAAAATTGCATTATTAGAGGGCGATGAAGAGCAATATAATACAACATCTATGGATGCAACTCACCAAGAGTTTTCTCATTTTTATATACAAAATTACCAAGAAAAAACAAGTATTTTCGATACGCATCCACCGATATTAAAACGCATTCGTAAAATTCAACCAACTTATCGTTTTCCAAGTGGGAAAATGGTTAATATTTTGGATCAAAAATTTGTTGATAAGAGTGAAAGTACCGATGAAATTTTAGTATCTGCGCTGCATGATTACGCTAAAAGTCGAATAAATAATGTGAGTCATAATATAGTGATTGAGTTGGGATTAGATAAAAATAGTGAGCATGTCTTTATGCAATTAGCTAAATCTTATGCCACATTTATTACGACACATAATTTGGAGATACGGCAACAACAGTTAGATTACCTATATTCAGTATTATCTTCTCATTTATTTAATTTTGTGAATCGGGAGGCTGAACATCTGAGAAAAATGTCTGATTTTCAACGTTTACAGCTATTGACACATGAATTGCCTAGAATGGATCATTTAGCAAAATTTCAAATTCAAGAAATTGAGAATATATGTCAGGCTTTAGTCGATATGGATCAGAAAATTTCATTATCTGAATATTGTATGATTTTAGTGGTTCGCGTGCATATTTCTAAAATTGGCCGTGAAGGAAGTATTGATTATTCAACACATTTTCAATCAATACAGGTTTTAGAAAAGCCTTTGGCTAAATTGTTGAGCGCAACAACTGTAATAATTTTTAGACACAATGCACAGTCAGCACAGCGTTGTTATGATGATATTGCTGAGTTTTTAAATATCAGTCAACCATTTGATGGCAATTTATGTTGGCAGTCAGTATTTGATGAAACTTTACCAATGATGAAGGAGTTATCAGTTTCTGAGCAATCAAAGATAAAAGAAGTATTGTTTCAGTTAAGCAATATGCCTAAATTGAATTCTGATGCCCAATGTCTGCTGTTTATTTTGCAAAGGGCATTCAATTTATTGTATTGATATTAGTCTTTATATGAAAAAATTTTATAAAAATCGTTTTTAATATAAACAAATTAAATAATATGATGTGTTAGTATTTTTATAAGATTATATTTATAATCATAACTATATAAAATTATTGATATATTTTATTGTTCAGTGATTAATTATATTATTTAGACAGCATAAGCTTAAAGCTTTATCATAATAACTGTTACTTCTTAACGCCTAATTGAGAAGTAACATCATAATTATTACTTAACGTTGATTTTGCTAATGGTTTTAAAGAGTCATTAGCTTTTTTTTATTTAAATTATTTTTGAAATAAAAATAGCCATTGACCATAGCCTAAATCATCCATTTGTTCTACAGGGATAAATTTTAATGCATTGCCATTGACACAATGACGGAGCCCGCCGCTTTCTCGCGGGCCATCTGGAAAGACATGGCCTAAATGAGAGTTCGCAATAGGGCTTCTAATTTCTGTCCTGATCATACCGTGGCTATGATCTTGAATATTAATGAGGTTAGTTAATGATTGGCTAAAGGATGGCCAGCCACAACCTGCATCAAATTTATCTTTAGAAGAGTATAATGCCTCACCGCTGACAATATCAACATAGATTCCATCTTCAAATAAATCATTATATTCACTAGAAAATGGTCGTTCTGTGCCATTTTCTTGAGTGACATAATATTGAAGATCAGTAAGAAACATTTTGAGGTTATGTTTTTGATCAGACATTTATTGGTTCTCGATATTTAAAATGGTTTCATTATGGCTAAATAAATCATAAAGCCAACGGATAACATTGATAAAACATATCCCATCCATGCCTTAGATGAGCGAGAAGGGGATTTAATCGCCATAAACCCAAAGCCGATATAAACTAATAAGAGAATGAGTTTTGTGCCCAACCAATTTGCATTTGCAAATGGAATAAATTTAACGGTATAAGCCATCATAGCGCCGGTGATTAACAATAATGTATCGTTAATGTGTGGAATGATACGAAAGATTTTATGCAAAGGTTTATTGGGAACGCACTGTTTCCAAAAAAAGCGAAAATTTAATAAACACAATGTGATGATAACAAACATTAAGTGGGAGTGTTTCATCGCAGTGTAATAAGCAAACATAGTAGCCTCAAATATGATTCCTAGAATAAGGAGTGTATTCTAGTACTTTTTTAAGGTTATTGCTAAAGATCATGATTCATTCTTCGATCACACCTAGTATTTCACCTGCTTTTAATGCAATCCATAATTCTACAATATCTGCAGTAATATTGAGTTGTCGTTGCGTAATTTCTTGGATTTTTTGAATACGATAAACGAGCGTCTGTTTATGGATGTGTAAAATTTTGGCAGTTTTTTCCCATGCGCGATCATTTTCAAGAAACATTTTAAGAGTATAAATATAACGAGTATTTTTACTTTGATCATTTGTATACAGTTTGCCTAAATTTAAGTCAAAGATCTTTTGTGCTTCTTCAATGCTTTTAGGTAATGTTTGGTTGGAATAGTTCTGTTCTGCATAGTACTGTGTCGGGAATTCTTTAGAGCAATTTTTAAAGGCTAAAGATGCTTCTCGGAATGCATTGTGGATTCTGTGTGTTTTTTGAATAGCATCGCTGATACCAATGAATGGAAATATTGTTATCAGCTTGGTTAGGTGAGATTTGTCTGCTAGTAAAATCACTCGATCTTTTTTGAATAAAACTAGACCATTGATACTAAATTTAAAAAGAAGTTTTTTGTAATTGATATTTTTTTGAAGTTTAGCAATAAAAATACAACAATGACTGATGTTAATGTGAAAGCTTGGAAGTTTCTTATCAATATAATTTTCATTCACCCCTTCATTTAAAATGTCATCTAATAGTTCACCGCTTTGGATTATCCTTTGATAAAAGTGATCTTTTTTACTTTCTAAGTATAGGCTAAAGAGTAGTGCTAGGTTTTGTAATAGATCTAAGCTGATTGTATTATCTGCAACAATCAACATGAATCCTTGAGCTTTTAATGGAATGGTATGTAATGTGGTCGATGATTTTTGATAAATTTTTTGAATGTCTGTTGTTTTAAAATCAAAGTCTAATAAGCGGCTTTGAATACTCTCAGGTACAGGCGTGCAATTAAATAAGGTTTCTGTAGGGTCATCTGTATTAATGAGATATACAGGCATATTTAAAAGATTATGAATACGAACCATTAAATCTTTGACATTATGTTCTTTGATCAACTCTTGGGTATTTTCATAAAGTACTTTGCTGAGTTGATGATTAATTAAGTCTTTATTGTCTTTATTAGCTTCATGAACGATGCGCGCAATCTCTATAAATGGTGTGTGGTAATCAATGAATAACACAGGGAACTTATATTGATTAGCCACCTCGATTAATGTACTTAAATCATCTGGTGCACTCATATTGTCTGAGATCATTAAGCCTGATAAATCAGCATCTATAATTCTTTTTATGTAGTCTTTCTGTTTTTCAGGCGTTTTTGGGATACCTAATCCTGTTGTCATGATTAAGTAATTAGGTTGAACCCATTCACTCGGATTTTCTAATTCAGAAGTATGTGCCCAAACAATTTTTCTATCTATCCCTTTGTTTTCACTTAATAATTTTATTTTAAGTGCTGGCATATTAATTAGGTTTCTGATGGTGAGTTGCATGCTATCCTTTCATATTAATTTCATACGATCGTATGAATTTACCATAAATTTCATTATTTTTATCTAATTGTTATAAATTGCATAACGCAATACTATCACTCGGTCAGAAAAATTATGATTTTGAGAGGTGTTGTTAAGTAAAGGTATCAGTAAAATGGCTTGAAATAGAGATTAATTGCAAATATATGAGACTTCACACTAGCTACAATTAGCATACTAATATTAAGAAGCTCACTAAAGAGAAACGAGGAGAGGATATGAATTCTATAAATACGGAAGGCTTGGTTCAGCCTGCCAATGGTTTTGCGAGTGCAGAACCTATTGAGCGAGAGGGCAACAAGGCAACAGAAACTTTGGTTGCAAAGAAATTAACATTGCTAGAAGGTGTGGCAATGATTGTAGGAACAAATATTGGTGCGGGCGTTTTAGCGATTCCTTATGCATCAAGAAATTCAGGATTTTTACCACTGTTTTTATGGCTGATTGTGATCGGAACAATCACAACGATTACGATGCTTTATGTGGCGGAAGCATCTTTACGCACCAAATCACATTTCCAATTAAGCGGTTTAGCGCGTAAATACGTGGGTAAAATTGGCTCTTGGTTCATTTTTATTTCAATTTTTGCCAACAGCACAGGTGCGTTGATCGCATATATGGCGGGCAGTGGCCGTTTGATGAATCAGCTATTTGGTATTCCTAATCAGTTTGGTAGTTTGATCTTTGCTGTGCCAGCCATTGGTATTTTATATGCAGGTTTAAAAGCTATTGGTAAAGGTGAAAAATATATCAGTATTACGATGGTTGCGCTTATTATCGTTTTATCTTTAGCAACAATTTTTAATGTGAACACCAAAATTGAGAATTTAATGGAAGGCCAATGGTCTTACATGATTCCAATCATTTATCTAGTTGTATTTGCATATTCTGCACAGTACATTGTGCCTGAAATAGCTCGTGGTTTTGCACATAAACCGAAACAATTGCCAAAAGCGATAGTGATCGGCATGATCTGTACATTCTTATTATTATCAACAGTTGCTTTATCTGTGATTTCCTTAGCAGGTATCAATGAAGTGGATGAAATTGCAACGATCACTTGGGGACGTTATTTAGGTTCTTGGGCTGCATTAACGGCTAATTTATTTGCATTATGTGCGATGTTGACATCTTATTGGGGATTGGGCGGTAGCTATTTTACTAATATCTTTGATCAGTTCAAGTTGGGTTCAGAAACCAATAAATTACGTCGTTTAACTGTTTTAGCAATCATTTCTGTACCACCATTCATTTTAGCTTATAGAGAAATGGTTTCATTTGGTCGTGCATTGGAGTTTGCAGGTGCTGTGGGCGGTGTGATTTTAGCGATCGTACCAATTCTTATGCTGAGAAGTTCACGCAAGCATGGTGATTTAACACCTGAATGGCAGTGTAATCGTTTCATTACAAGCCCAATGATCCAAACAATCATAGTTTTACTATATAGCTTTGCAGCCATCTATGCTGTGTGTGACTTGCTATATAACATCGATTTGTTACCAACATCCATTGAAGAGATGTTGATCAGCTTGAATGTGTTTGTTCCTAAATAATTTTATCTACTAAATCATTCAAAAATTTTAAATTTATTTAATATTATATTTCAGGAGTTTTATCATGAGTAATTTACAAGCATTGCGTGAAAAATATGTTGCGCGTGGCGTGAGTACTGGTAATTTGAATGTTGCAGTGACAGCAAAAAATGCAACCGTAGTGATGGAAGATGGTAGAGAATATATCGATTTTGCAGGTGCAATCGGTGTGATGAATGTAGGCCATAGCCATCCAAAAGTAATCGAAGCTGTTAAAGCACAATTAGAACATTTTACGCATCCAGGTTTTAACGTTGTGATGTATGAAGGTTACATTCAAGTGTGTAAAAAGCTTTGTGAAATTACAGCAGGTGATCATGAAAAGAAAGCGATTTTATTAAATTCAGGTGCTGAAGCGGTAGAAAATGCTGTAAAAATTGCGCGTCGTTTTACAGGTAAATCAGGTGTTGTTGTATTTAACCGAGCATTTCATGGCCGTACAAACTTAACAATGGGCATGACAAGCAAAGTTAAACCTTATAAAGAAGGTTTCGGTCCATTTAACTCAGATGTATTCCAAGCACCGTTCCCATTCACTTATGAACGTCCAAAAGGCATGAGTGAAGATCAATATATTGATGGTGTGATTGCTGCTTTTGATGAATTCTTTAGAGGTACAACTTGCCCAAGCATGGTTGCTTGCGTGGTGATGGAGCCTGTTCAAGGTGAAGGTGGATTCATCATTCCACCTAAACGCTTTGTTGAACATGTTTATAATTTCTGCCAAGAAAATGGCATTGTGTTTGTGGCAGATGAAATACAAGCAGGTTTTAGCCGTACAGGTAAATTATTTGCAATGGAACACTTCGGTATCGTGCCTGATTTGATGACAACATCTAAATCATTAGCAGCAGGTATGCCTTTAAGTGCTGTAGTTGGTCGTGCGGAAATCGTGAATGAGCCAACTGCTGGTCAATTAGGTGGTACATTTGCAGGTAATCCATTGGCTTGTGCTGCAGCGTTGGCTGTGATGGATATTGTTGAAGAAGAAAAATTGAACGAAAAATCTGAAATCTTGGGGGCTAAATTAGAAGCATTCTTGGTTGATATGCAAAAAACACATACTTACATCGGTGATATCCGCCGTTTAGGGGCAATGGTTGCTGCTGAATTGACAGATCCAGAAACAGGATTGCCTGATGCAAAACGCACAGCGATTATTACAAAATATGCAAATGATAATGGCTTATTATTGCTATCAGCGGGCTTAAATTATAATGTTATCCGTTTCTTATCACCATTAACCATCAGCGATGAAGAATTGGCAAAAGGTTTGGCAATTCTAGAAGCAGGTTTAGTAGAAGCAAGTAAAAACTAATAAAGGATCATAATTCAATGAATGAATTGAAAGTTTATAATCCTGCAACAGGTGATCTATTGGCAACTTTGCCAATGGATACTCAGGATGAAATTATTGCAAAGTTAAAGTCAGGGCATGATGCATTAGCAACTTGGCGTAATACTTCTGCTTATGAGCGTTCTACTTTGATTTCAAAATGGGCTGATTTGATCATGCAACACAAAGAGTCCATTGCAAAAATTATGACGGAAGAAAATGGCAAACCTTATAAAGAATCATTGGGTGAGGTTGCTTATGCAGTCAGTTACCTAACTTGGTATGCAGAAGAAGCGAAACGAGTTTATGGTCGCACCATTCCAGCAGGTTCAATGAATAAACGTATCATTGTAACGCGGCAAGGTGTTGGATTGGTTGCGGCTATTACTCCTTGGAATTTTCCAGCTGCAATGATGACACGTAAAGCAGGGCCGGCCTTGGCAGCTGGCTGCACGTTTATCGTAAAACCAGCAGAAGATACACCATTGACGATGATTCGTTTAGTGGAGTTAGCACATGAGGCAGGTATTCCCAAAGATGTTGTGCAGTGTGTGATTGGTGAAGGTGCTAAAGTTGGCCCTGTGTTCACAGAGAGTCAATATGTGCGCAAGATTACATTCACAGGTTCAACGCCAGTAGGCAAACGTTTAATCAGTGAAAGTTCCAATACCGTAAAACATGTTTCTATGGAATTGGGTGGGCATGCACCATTCATCATCTGTGAAGATACTGATATTGATTTTGTGATTGGTCAGGCTATTGCATCTAAGTTCCGTAATGCTGGCCAAACTTGTGTATGTGCGAATCGTTTCATTGTGCATAAGAATGTATTGGCTGAATTCAGTGAGAAATTTGCTGCAGCAGCCAAGGCGTTAAAAGTTGGTAATGGCATGGATGAAAGCACTGATATTGGTCCTTTGATCAATAAAAAAGGTTTTGACAAGGTTGCTGCACAAATTGAAGATGCCAAAGCAAAAGGTGCTTCTGTATTGGCGGGTGGTAATGTGATTGTGGATACAGAGAAAAATACATTTTTTGTCGAGCCAACAGTATTGGGAAATGTCACATTGGACATGGATATTATGTGCGATGAAACATTTGGCCCTGTTGCACCAATCATTGGTTTTGAATCCATTGATGAAGCTTTGGAAATTGCTAATGGTACACCATTTGGATTAGCAGCTTACTATTTCACAAATAATTACAAAACAGGCATTTATCTTCAAGATAACCTTGATTTTGGTATTATTGGTTGGAATGATGGCTTGCCAAGTGCTGCACAAGTGCCGTTTGGTGGTTTTAAAGAAAGTGGCTTAGGCCGGGAAGGTGGAATCGAAGGCATTGAGCCTTACTTAGAAACTAAATATTTATCTATAGGTAATTTATAGTTTTCTATGAAAAAAGCGTTATATATTTTTAATAATATATAACGCTTTTTTGTGTTAAGGTGTTGTGCATAAATAAGATATATGTCGCTGACTGTCAATAATAGCAAGAAGGGAGGGTTATATAAATGTTCAAAAAACTTTGTATAGTAACTTTAGTAGTTGCATCGTTGAATTATGCCAATGCCGTTGAAATAGATGAAACTCATGCTTCAATACTACCTGAGGATGTTCAGTTACTATTAAAAAAATCACAAGAATGTGCATATTGGATTGATCAATGGGATCATAACTTAGATGAACCACATAAAAAACATATTGAGATTAATGTCAATAATATATGTTTTTCAATCATTGAGGAACGAACACATTTGATGGAAAAATATAAAGATTCACCTGAAATTCTTGAACATTTACAATAGAAAATATAATGTATTCATAGCTTTATTGTTTTAGGCTCGATACCTTGTTGACGATAGAATTTGAATCTCTCACGACCACGCGCTAAATAACTAGGTTCACTGTATAAGATTTCAATGATGCGATTATATTGATTGAAATTTTCAGGTACATGATCTGCTAATTGAATGAGTAGGTCTTTTTTAGGTGTATTAGGTTCAAAGTTTGCGAGAATGATATGATCAATATCATCTACTTCATCATTACTATTGACTAAAATATGTGGAATAAAACTCGTTTCTGAAAATGACCATAAATAATCATCGATAGGCTGTAGTATTTGAGGATGGTTACTGTAAATAAGGACTTGATTCTCTGCGGCATAAGCCTTAATGGTTAGTTTTACAATAGTTTTATAAAAGTCCTTGATATTGTTGCTTTCTAGTACATAAAAAGATACATTTGGCATAATTCTTTCACAAAATAAAAGTATTGTATGAAGTTTTTCTGAAAAAATCAGGATTAAAGGTTAAAATCCACGGTTTATATTTATTCCTATTGTAGATTAGGACATTAGAATTCATGAAATTTTCATTATTATCGACAGATGGCAATGCTCGCCGTGGTCGATTGACATTTGAAAGAGGTGTCGTTGAAACACCTATCTTTATGCCTGTGGGTACAATTGCTACTGTTAAAGGTTTAACGCCAAAGAATTTGTTAGAAGCCAATGCTCAGATTATTTTGGGCAATACATTTCATTTATGGTTGCGTCCTGGTTTAGATGTGATCAATGCACATGGTGATCTGCATGATTTTATGAAATGGGATAAGCCAATTTTAACGGATTCAGGTGGGTTCCAAGTGTTTTCATTGGCAGAACTCCGTAAAATCACTGAAGAAGGTGTGACTTTTAGATCGCCATTTGATGGTCGTAAATGCTTTTTAGATCCTGAAACGTCAATGGAAATTCAGCGTCGCTTGGGTTCTGATATTGTGATGGCATTTGACGAATGCACACCATATCCTGCAGATTATGAAACGGCACGGAAGTCGATGGAAATGTCTATGCGTTGGGCAAAACGTTCTAAAGATGCCTTTGAAGGTAATCCTAATGCGCTATTTGGTATTGTACAAGGTGGAATGCATGAGGAATTGAGAACTCGTTCCATTGAAGCATTGTTAGACATTGATTTCCATGGTTATGCTGTGGGAGGCTTGGCTGTTGGTGAGCCAATGGAAGAGCGTCATCGTATTTTAGAACATTTAACACCTCAAATGCGTGCTGATAAACCACGTTATTTAATGGGGGTTGGTAAGCCAGAAGATTTGATAGAAGGGGTTGAACGTGGTATTGATATGTTTGACTGCGTAATGCCGACACGTAATGCGCGTAATGGCCATTTATTCACACGTTATGGTGATGTACGCATTCGAAATGAAAAGTATAAATTTGATACTAATCCTGTGGATCCAAGTTGTTCATGTTATACCTGTCAAAATTTCTCACGTAGCTATTTACGCCATTTAGATAAAACAAAAGAAATTTTGGGTGCACATTTAAATAGCATTCATAATATTCATTATTATTTACAATTGATGCAAGAAATTCGTGATAGTTTAGATGCGGGCAAGTTCCAAGAGTTTAAACGTAAGTTCTATAGCGATCGCCAAACTCTTTCAAAGGATTAATTGATGCGCATTATCCGCCACTATATTTCTAAAGAAGTATTATTTACATTTGGTGCAACATTAATTGTTCTTTTAGCAATTTTGTTGGTCCAACGTCTAGCTTTGATGTTGAATGAAGTGATCAGTGGTGGAATATCTCCGAATATTATTTTATCAATGATTGGAGTGCAGGTTTTACGATTTATTGCCGAATTAGTCCCCTTAAGTTTTTTATTAGCATCAATTGCTGCATTTGGGCGTTTATATAAAGATTCTGAGATGGTGGCAATGTTTGCCTTAGGTATGCCATTATCAACTTTATATCGTTTATTATTTCAATTGGCTATTCCTCTGTCCATCATATTGCTATTATTGAATTTTTTTCTGATCCCTCATTTTTCTTTGCGGTTTCATGATATTCAGCAACAAGCACGAGAAGAGGCTCAGTTAACGATCATTAAGGCAGGGACTTTTAAAGAGCTATCACGAGGTAAAAATATTGTCTATGTTCGTGAGATTTCTGATAATCAGCAGGAGATCAAAGATGTTTTTATTAAAACCTTAGAAAATGATGGTGCATATTCAGTTACTCTAGCAAAAACGGGTCAACAAGAAATAGATGTTCAGACTGGTATTCGTTTTTTAGTTTTGAATGATGGCAAGCGTTATACATTTTTCCAAAATGGTGGAGTTGATATTTTGGATTATGATGAAATTATTTTAAGACTAGATAGTACTGTTGAGCAAATGATACCTAAGATGGCAGCCTTTTCGAGTGCAGATATATTTGCTAGGCTTGATTTAATTTTCTTTCAGATGGAGTTTGAAAGGCGTTTATCTGCTTCCATTAGTTTATTGATACTCGTAATAATGATTCCTGCATTGGCTCATTCAGGGCCTAGGCAGGGGCGCTTTGGTAATTTATTGGCTGCAATTTTTGTATATGTTATTTATTTTAATCTATTGAATTTAGCGCAAACTTGGATGAGAAAAGGGACGACTCCATATTGGCTAGGGATATGGTGGGTACATATTGTGATGTTAGTGATTGCTGCTGTAATTGCGTATCGATTCAGTAAACGGATGTGATGATGATAAAGATAGATCGTTATATTTTATGGACAACATTCATCACGGTGATTGGTAGCTTAGTTTTGTTATCCATTATTGAAACTTTTTTTACGTTTTTAAATGAATTGGGTGATGTTGGCCAAGATGATTATAAGATTACAGATGTATTACTATATTTGTTATATGATTTACCTGTTCGTTTGAATCGCATGATTCCCATGGGACTTTTATTAGGGATTTTGATCGGATTGGGGCAATTAGCATCAACGAATGAGCTCACAGTTATGCGGGCAGCAGGCCTCAGTAAATTCCGTGTTCTATGTGGTGCTATTTTTACAGTTATTATTATGAGTATTTTTTCATTTTTATTGAGTGAAAATATAATACCTAAGACATCTATACAAGCAGAATTATACCAAAATAAACAGAGCACTAATGAAATAGTGCAAGATGGCTTTTGGGCAATTTCTAATTCAGAAATAGTGAATGTTTCTGCAATTCATGATGGAAACTTAAAAAATATCACAATGTTTGATATTGAGGATCAGAGCATTAAAAGTATTATTCAATCACCTAATGCATATCTAGACCGCAGAGATTGGATTATGTCAGATGTAACAACAACAATTTTTAATGAAGAATCGATTACGCGCCAAGATGAAGGTAATCTTACTTTTCCTAATTTAATTGATCAGCGTATTTTGGACGCTTTAATTGCTAAACCTGAAAACTTATCAGCTAAGAATTTATGGCGTTTTATTCGTTATATGGAAAAGAATGGCTTAGATAGTGCAGAATATCGATTAGCATTTTGGACAAAAGTATTCAGTCCTTTTATGAATTTTGTGATGTTGGTGATTGTTGCACCATTAGTTTTTTCACAAAATCGTCAAGGTAATTTGGGTATGCGTATTTTCTTGGGGATTATGATAGGTTTGATCATTTATCTTGCAACTAGGATTTTGAGTCATACAATTTTAATTTTTGGCTATCCACCTATTGCAGGTGCAATTTTACCAATCGTTGTAGCGCTGCTGATCGCCTTTATATTATTTAAATTTGTGGCATCTAAATAAGATTTAATCGCTTTGGTAAGGGATTAAGATGAAAAATAATAATAAACACAAAGTCATCGCAGGCATTAAAAAAAGATTACAGATCATTGCGATATTATCTGTAATAGCGCTTACATTGGGTCAGCTTGGAAAAATATATTGGGTCTTGGATCTATTTAGCCATTTCACTTGGTTATATCTGCTCAGCTCAATCATTGGTATTTTTGTTTTTAAAAGAATTATTATTAAAGTATGTTTCTGCATCATGGTTTTGGCTCTATTATATATTTCCATACAGCCAATATATTTTATGCCATCTAGAATGGCTCAGCCTCAAAATATGGTCAGTTTGGTGAGTTATAATTTGAGCTTCGATCACAATGAGAAGATGAAAGAGCTAATCAAATTAGAAGCAAAAATGAGTGATCCTAATTTAGTGTTATTTGCAATCGAATATAATTCTGAATGGGATACAGTTTTTAAATTAAAGTATAAAGATTTATATCAATGTGGAAAAGTTGATGATTCACCATTTGGCTTAGCATTGTATAGCCCATTAAAGCTTGATAGCTGTGAGATTTTATATCCGATTGATGGCTTAAAGCAATACCCCTATATTCGTGCAGAACATAAAGGCTTAGTCATTTATGGTATTCATCCACCGCCACCAATTAATTCAGAATTGGCTAATATCAGAGATGAAAGCTTGATGAATTTTGCAGTACAAATTAGCAATGAAAAATCAGATTCTATTGTTGTGATGGGGGATTTTAATATTTCGCCATATTCGCCAGTTTTTAGAGATTTTATTAACACAGCTAGAGTGTTTGAAACTAAAAATAGATTAATACCAACTTGGTCATTGGGATTGATTAATATTGATCACATATTAGTGAGAAATCTAGAGTTTTTAGAAATAGACGGCAGTCGAATAGGTTGGTGGCGAGGATCAGATCATCGCCCAATATTCATGAATTATCGATATTATTGATCTCGTTTTTTATCACTCCATAACGCCATTTTTTGTTCAATTGAGAGTTCATCTTTATTTTGTTTTCTGAGTATATACAAAAGGATGGTGAATATTGGGAAAATCACTCGAGCATATGGAAAAAATGGTGAGTGGATATATAAAAATGAGAATGCTCTGCGCACTGGTACTTCGCTTGGAAAGAAAATTAGCATAATGCTGATAATGAATGAGAATACTAATAAGGCTTCTACCAAAACTCTTTGTTTGCCATCCATGAGATTATATCCAAGATATTAATAATTCTATATATTATAGCGCTTATCTAATCAATGGTGATTGATAAACATATTATTATGATTTAGGTTATAGGAATATTATTTACATCAATAAAGAAACCTGCCAAAGCAGGTTTCTTTAAGTTAATGATCAGCAATTATTTTGCTTTACGCTTAGCAGCAGTACGTAAACGCAATGCATTCAATTTAATGAAGCCGCTTGCATCTTTTTGATCGTATGCACCAGCATCATCTTCAAATGTTGCGATGCTTTCATCAAACAATGATTCATCAGATTTACGGCCAACAACGATGACGTTGCCTTTGTATAATTTTAAGCGCACAACGCCTGAAACGTGTTCTTGTGATTTATCGATTGCAGCTTGCAACATTTCACGCTCTGGGCTCCACCAGTAACCATTGTAGATCAATGATGCATAACGAGGCATCATTTCATCTTTTAAGTGAGCAGCTTCACGATCTAAAGTGATAGATTCGATTGCACGGTGAGCTTTCAAAATGACTGTACCAGCTGGTGTTTCATAGCAACCACGTGCTTTCATACCAACATAACGATTCTCAACAATATCAACACGGCCAACACCATTTGCACCAGCGATTTTATTTAATTCTTCCATCACAGTTGCAGGTGATTTAGCAACACCATCAATTGCGACAACATCACCTTTTTCGAATGTTAATTCGATATATGTTGCTGTATCTGGTGCTTCTTCAGGAGAAACAGTCCAGCGCCACATATCAGCTTCTGGTTCAGTCCATGGATCTTCCAATACCAAACCTTCATAAGAGATGTGCAGTAAGTTTGCATCCATTGAATATGGAGATTTTTTACCACCACGATCAATAGAGATATTATTCTTTTCAGCATAGTTTAGTAATTTTTCACGAGACATTAAGTCCCATTCACGCCAAGGAGCGATTACTTTAACATCTGGTTTCAATGCGTACGCGCCTAATTCAAAACGAACTTGGTCATTACCTTTACCTGTTGCGCCATGAGAGATTGCATCTGCATTTGTTTCGTTAGCAATTTCGATCAAACGTTTTGCAATCAATGGGCGAGCAATAGAAGTACCTAATAAGTACTCACCTTCGTAGATTGTGTTTGCACGGAACATTGGGAAGATGAAATCACGTGCAAATTCTTCACGTAAATCATCGATGTAAATTTCTTTCACGCCCATGGCTTGTGCTTTAGCGCGTGCAGGTTCAACTTCTTCGCCTTGGCCTAAGTCAGCTGTGAATGTCACAACTTCACATTGATATTCATCTTGTAACCATTTTAGGATGACAGATGTATCTAAGCCACCAGAATAGGCTAGAACAACCTTATTCACTTTACTCATTAATAAACTCTCCTACTGACATGTTAATCATTATTACCTTTGATTTGGCAAAGGAATTCCAAATCAGGAATGCTTTGCTTATTTGAAATGAAGAAGATCATGTGGTCATTTTCTTCTATCACTGAAGTTCTGTGGGATACGATCACTTGTTGGCGACGAATGATACCTGCTAATGTAATACCTTCTGGCCAATCAATCTCATCTACAACTTTCCCAATAATTTTAGATGTATCTGGCGTACCATGTGCCACTAATTCGATAGCTTCTAAATCGCCTGTTCCTAATGAATAGAGTTGGACAACATCACCTTTACGAATGTAAGTTAACAATACACCTAACGTTACCTGTTGTGGTGAGAATGCGATATCAATATTGGATTCATTTTCAACTAAATCAACAAATGCGCTGCGATTGATCAATGTGATGACACGTTTTGCACCTAAGCGTTTTGCAAGCATGCTTGATAAAATGTTGGTTTGCTCATCTTCTGTCACTGCGCAGTAAACATCGATCTGATCAATATTTTCTTCATATAATAAAGATTCATCTGTACAGTCACCATTTAAAACAAGAGCATTTTTGAGATGTGAGGTTAGGCGTGCAGCATTTCTCTTATCAACCTCGATAATTTTTACTCGTAAATCATCTTCTAAGGCACTTGCCAAGCGATAACCAATGTTGCCACCACCTGCGATCATTACTTTTTTAGCAATCTTTGTGGAAGGGCGAATTTCTGCCATAACTAATTTTGCATGTTTTTGTGGGCAGAGGTAATAAACTTCATCACCTTCTAAAATAACAGATTCACCACTGAGTTCTAAGGCTTCATCGCCACGAAAAATGGCAACAATACGCACATCGATGTTGGGTAAATGATTTGGTAAATCTTTAATGGGAGAGCCAACTAATCGTCCACCTTCTTCAGCCTCTGCTGCTACGATTAATACACGGCCACGATCAAAGCGCAATACTTGCTGTGCACCAGGTAAGTTGATAATATTTTTTAGTCGTTCTTTAACAAGAATCTCAGGGCTGATGATGACATCAATATTGAAGGCTTTTTCTAATTCATGGCCAAAAATATCAGCATATTCAATATATGATTGAGAACGAATACGAGCAATTTTTAATCGAACACTGAATAAGGTATGCGCTAATTGACAGGCTATCATATTCACTTCATCACTAGATGTTACTGCAATGATAATATCAGTTTCTTTTGCACCAGCTTCGTCTAGAACATGAGGAAGAGAGGCATTGCCCACAACTGTTCTAATGTCATAGCGATCTTGAAGATTCGCTAAAACATTGGCATTAACATCAACGATTGTTACTTCGTGTTTAGCCTCTTGCGAAAGAATATTTGCGGCGTTAGAGCCAACTTGTCCTGCGCCTAGAATTAAGATTTTCATATAAAAGACACAATTTTAAAAAGAAAGCAGATCATTGTATGGAGTTAAGCTATAGTTTTCAACAAATAATTGATTTTTGCATCGTTGAGATCAATAATGCTCAGCGATACTTGAAAAATAATAATTTTAAATAGCTATGAATAGTATAATCTAGCATTATATAAAATGTTTTGTGGTTATTAATCTATCTATAAGGAGTTTTGGCATGGGTGAGTATTTAATTGCTTTTATCTTAGGTGGTGTTGCTGGTATTGTCATCGGATTAATTGTTGGTCGAATGGGCGGTAGCTCTAATGCAGATGTTGTAACAAAGTTGAATCAAGAATTAGATGAAGTGAAAGAGAAATTAAAACAACAAACAGAACATTTTGCAGAAAGTGAAAATATGTTGCATAAAATTGGTACTGATCTGAAAGATTTGTATCAGCATATGAGTAAAAATGAAATATCAACTTTGAAGGAAAAGTTCAAAGGATTAGTAATTGAAGCAGATACTCAAGTTGATGAAATTGCACATAAAGCAGATGATATTGTGAAAGATGTCAAAGAAACTGCTGAAAAAGTACAAGATAATGTTGTAGAGAAGGCTACTGATGTTAAAGAACAGGTTGAAGAAAAAATTGCAGCTGTGAAAGAAGTCATTGTAGAAAAATCTTCCAATATTCAAGAAAAAGTTTCCGAAGAGGTAGAGGAGGTCAAAGAAAAAATGACTAAAACTACTGAAGATATGAAAGAAAAAACAGATGAAGCAATGGATAAAGTGATCGATGAATTGAAAGATTCTACAGAGACAAAAGAGAAAAAATAGTCAATTCCAATGGTAATATCTTAAGATAAGAAAAAGGTTAGAGAAAAACTCTAACCTTTTTTATTATGCTCATATAATTTATAAATTAATTTTTAGGTGTTTGATTGAATGCCTCTAAGTCATCTAATTCTTTTTGTGGTAAATTTGGCACTTTTGTGCAAATTTGAATATTTTGTGCTTCTAGTTCTTTGCAAATATTTTTTAAGCTATTATCTAAGCTTTGAATATGATCCAATAATAGGTTGATGGCTGTTGCTGCAGGATCAGGTGTGTCATTTTCAACACCATAAGCTGTAAATAGCTTCGTAGTAATTTCAGCAGTGATTGTGTCTTTTTTGACAATACGAGCGGGAATACCTACCGCAGTTGAGTTTTCAGGTACTGCTTTTGTGACAACAGAATTAGAACCAACTTTGGCATTATCCCCTAAAGTGATTGGCCCTAAAATTTTAGCACCTGCACCAATGATGACATTATTACCTAAAGTAGGGTGACGTTTGCCTTCATTCAAACTTGTACCACCTAATGTTACGCCATGATATAACGTACAATCATCACCGATTTCGGTCGTTTCCCCAATCACAACACCCATGCCATGATCAATAAAGAATCGACGGCCAATTTTAGCACCAGGATGAATTTCAATGCCTGTTAAAAATCTTGTTACGGTTGATAACCAACGTGCGATGAGCTTGAGGTGATGATTCCATAAGAAATGGGAGATTCTGTGACCCCATAAAGCCCATAAGCCAGGATATGCAACCAATACTTCAATGGTATTACGTGCAGCGGGATCTTTAGCATGAATGGTTTGGATATCTTCTTTGATGTACTTAATCATGACTGATCTTCCTGTTAATAGAAGTTAATACCCCGCGTAATAAATGAATTTCTGAGGCTGTTAAATCTCGTTTTTGAAATAAATGACGAATTTTTTTCATAATATTTTTAGGTTCAGTAGGATCTAAAAATTCCGTTTGGAATAAAATATCTTGAAAGTGTTTATAAAAACCTTCTCTCATTTCGCTTGTAGCTAGTTCGTCTGTTGCTTCATTGGCCTGAATCAATGGCAGGTCTAATGTCTTTTTATGAGCTTTGTGTAACTCATAGCTCACCACTTGAATAGCAGCGCCAATATTAAGTGAATTATAGCTATTTTCACTGGGAATAGTCATCATGCGTTGGCAAAGATCGATTTCCTCATTAGTCAAACCTGTACGCTCTGTACCAAAGACAAAAGCAATTTGTTGACCTTCATTCTTAATGCCTTGTAAGGCTTCAACTGCCGCTTCTTCCACTGTGTGTAATTTAGAAGAGATATAACGTGGGCGTGCTGTCGTTGCATAAGCAACGTGACAATCTTTTAATGCTTCTTCTAATGTTGGTACAACAATAGCGTTTTCTAAAACATCCACTGCACCACTTGCCAATGAAATCGCCTCTTGGCTTGGGAATTGTTTTGGTTCAACTAAGACAAGGTTATATAAACCCATAACGCGCATTGCTCGAGCTGCTGCACCAATGTTGCCGGAATGAGATGTTCGCACCATTACGATACGAATTTGATTCAATAATGTTTCTGGAAATGGTTTTTTCATGTGAACTTCAAAGACTAAAATTTAAGAAATCGCACGGCCAACGAATAAGCCGAGTAGTGCGAAGGTGATCCCTAAAATGATACTACTGCTGACATATAAAATCAGCGTAAATATTTTACCTTCTTGGAGTAATTGCAGATTTTCAATAGAGAAAGTTGAAAAAGTCGTATAGCCACCACAAAATCCTGTGATTAAAAGATATTTTAATAAGGTGTCATTGCCTAATTTAGGTAATAACCACGCAGTTAAAATTCCGATGAGGAATGAACCTGCTATATTAATAGAGAAGGTTGCGAGTGGAAAGGATTGATGCCAAAATCGATTAATGATGAGCGCACTGAAATGTCGGCCCATTGCACCTAAGCCACCGCCTAATCCCACCATTAAAAATGCTAAGTACTGATTCATTCTCTGCTCAAAATATGAATTAAACTTTTATTGTATAGAGATTTTTAAAAAAAGCCTATGGTTGGTGGCTGAGTTTTTGTAGAGAAAAACTATTTTAACTTATTTTAATAATTCGCCCATGTTCAATCTCAATAATCGCATCACCAAAAACTTTGGCATCTTCGGGATCATGAGTGATTAATATCATCGGGATGTTGAGTTTCTCTTGCACTTCAGCTAATTCTTTTCGCATGATGGCACGAAGGTTGGTATCGAGCGCAGAAAAAGGTTCATCCAATAGAATGGCTTTAGGGTTCACAATCAGAGCGCGGGCAAGGGCAACGCGCTGCTTTTGTCCGCCAGAGATTTCATCAGGGTATTGGAATTGTATGCCTTCCAATTTAAATAACTCTAACCAATATTGGACAGCCTCAGGCACAGAATGTTTACGCCCATTGATGATGGAATGATGCAGTGCAAAGCTAATATTTTGTGCGACATTTAAGTGAGGAAATAGGGCATAGCTTTGGAATAAGTATGCCAATGATCTTTGCTGTGGTTTAAGGTTAATTTTTTTTGTAGAATCAAATAAGCAACGATCTTGTAGAGTAATTTTACCTGAATCAGGTGTGATCAATCCTGCAATGGTTTTTAATAAAACGCTTTTACCGGAGCCTGATGCTCCTAAAATTACTAAACGATTAGCTTCTGTTTGGTAAGTAGCATTCAGGGTAAAAGAACGCTTATAAGCTGTGAGGGTTTTATGAACAGAGAAAGCAATATTCATAATCATGCCCTTGGTTTGCGTGGGTTTAAGAAAGTTGCAGCCATTAAAATCACAATGCAAACAGCAGATGTTAATAAAACTAAGTAATTGGCTGTTTTGTAATCAAATGAGTTATAAGCACGATAAATGGCAATGGATAATGTTTGTGTTTTTTGAGTTGCACCTGCAACCATTAATGTTGCACCAAATTCCCCTAATGCGCGCGCAAATGCTAATAAAATCCCTGATAAAATTCCGCGCCAAGCTAAGGGTAATGTGACACGAAAAAAGATTGCAACGTGAGAAATGCCTAGCATGCTCGCTGCTTGCTCAAATTCACGGTTCACATCTTCAAAGGCGGCACGAGCTGGTTTTAATATTAATGGGAATGCAACGATTGTGGCGGCAATGACAGCGGCTTGCCATGTGAAAATTAGGCGAATGCCAAAACTTTCATAGAGCCATTGGCCCAACCAACTTTTTTGTCCAATCAGAGTTAAAAGGTAATAACCTAAAACAGTGGGTGGTAAGACCATGGGCAATGTTAGGATTGTATCTAAAAGATTTTTACCCCAAAAGTTTGCTCTGGCTAAGAAAAACCCGATTAAAATACCGAACACAGAACCGATCAATGTTGCTAAGCCAGCAATTTTGAGTGTTAGCAGTAAAATCGGGTAAATAGATTCTAACATTAAGGTTTAGTAAATCCGTAATCTTCTAAGATTTTTTGGCTTTCTGGCGTGAAAATGAATTCATAGAAACGCGCGCTACCATCTTTGCTTTCTTTGGTTAAAGCAATTGGGTAAGAGATTTCAGTTTGTGTTGGCACTGTAAATGCAACATTGACTTCATCTTTCAGGATTGCCGCATCTGTACCATAAACAAAACCTGTTTCAGTTTCGCCTTGTGCAACGTATGCTAAAGATTGGCGAACACTTTCAGTTTCAATAAATTTTGGCTCTAAATCAGTCCATAACTTAGCAGCTTCTAAAACACCTTTTGTATAGCGGCCAACAGGTACGCTTGCAGGATTTGCTAGAGCAATTTTATGGACATCTGTAGCTTTTAGATCATCTAATGTTTTGATAGTTAACTTGCTATCTTTACCGATAACAACAACCAATGTGTTTTTAACAAAAGTTTTACGTGTGCCATCTTTGATTAATCCTTTTTCGACTGCTTTATCCATGGTTGTTTGGTCAGCAGAAGCAAAAATATCAACAGGAGCACCATTTTCCATCTGTTGCAATAAAGCACCTGAACCTGCATAATTCAGCATAACTTTATCTTCAGGGTGTACTTTTTCATAGTTTTTAGCAATATCATTGAATGCATCAGTTAGGCTTGCAGCTGCTGAAACCATAATTTCTTCTGCATTTGCCATTGTGAATATAGATGCGAGTAGTGCTGTTGCAATTAATTGTTTTTTCATACAAGCTCCACTTTATAAATAAATGAGTAGAGTCGTAATATACACTTTTATATATCGAAATACAATTGAACTAATGAGTCATCACAATCCATCCTAATCCTTGTTCTTGTGAGTAATGGATAAATCTTTCTGTGGGTTCATTGCTGATGGAGAATCCTTTGCCAGGTTTTAGAATTACATTATGTAATGGCCATTTTACATTAGAAATAGAGACGTTTTCTAAGGTTGTAATCGGAATGATGCTAACATGTTTGAATGATTTAGCTTCTAAAATGCGTTGGATTTTATGATTTAAAGAATATAATTCAGTTAGCCCATCTGTATGAAATATCTGTAAATCAGGATGATTGAGCAAAATCATAAATAAGCTTAATTGATGATCTAATCTGCCACCTGTACCGCCAATCATGACGCAGTCGCTAATATTCAATGATACTGCTTTATTTAGTGCTATTTCTGTATCTAATAAATCTTTATCTGTCGGGAAAACTTCTGTTGGAATATGTGCAAATATTGTTTGACTATTTTCTTGACAAGAATCAAAGTCACCTACCCACAGGTGCGGCTCAATATTTAAAAGTGAGCTGTGTTCGATGCCACCATCCACCGCAATGATGTAATCATTTTTTTGAAAAAAGTTTTTAAATTTAGTGTAATCGATCGTGCCAGGTAACAATAAAATTAAGCGATCAAACATTTTGAGCCTTTTGTTTCGTGGAAGTTGGGGGGAGAAAAATGTATAATAACGCGTTTCTGATTTTTCATCATTAAATAGAGGTTATAATATGAGTTTTGATTCAATCCCAGCTGCTAAAGATTTAAGCAAAATCACAGAAGATTTTAACTGTATTATTGAGATCCCAGCAGAATCTGATCCTGTTAAATACGAAATTGAAGATGATTTAGTATGGGTTGATCGTTTTGTGGGTACAAATATGCGTTACCCAGCAAACTACGGCTATATTCCACAAACATTGTGTGATGATGGCGATGCATTGGATGTTTTAGTCGTGACACCATTCCCATTGATTCATGGCTGTGTTGTACGTGCGCGTCCTTTAGGTATGTTGAATATGACAGATGAATCAGGCGGCGATGCAAAATTAATCGCAGTACCTGTATCAAAATTGTGCCCAATGTATGACAATATTCAGTCAATTTCAGATTTACCAGAATTATTGGTTAAACAAATCGAATTCTTCTTCCAAAATTATAAAGGTTTGGAAAAAGGCAAATGGGTTAAATTAGATGGTTTCGGCTCTAAAGAAGATGCTGAAAAAGAGATCGTTAAATCATTAGAAATGTTCAATGCTAAGAAGTAATTAATTTAATTGCATTGAGTTCAATTTATATTTTGCCCGCAGGGCAAAATATTGAAAGAAAATATTATATTAAGTGTGATTATGTTTTTAATGAATATTCAAAAAGCTGCGTAATGCAGCTTTTTTATTGTCTGAGATTTTGTAAAAAGAGTTCAACGTATTTTGGTACAATTTTGCTTGCTAAGCCTTGATGTGATTCATCAAATTGTGATGTGCCTAAAGTTGGATCGAGATTCAATTCAACAGTATGAGCGCCATGAGATTTAGCATAACTCATAAAGCCAGCAGCAGGATAAACATTACCTGATGTACCAATTGAGATGAAAAAATCGGCTTGAGCTAGTTGATCATAAATATAATCCATTGCTAATGGCATCTCACCAAACCAAACAATGTGTGGGCGAAGTGTTGCGGTTTGACAGCATTCACATAATGAATTTTCTGTCACGTCAGCATGCCAATCATAGATTTGATCTGTAGTTGTACAGCGAACTTTTAAAAGCTCACCATGCATGTGAATTAAACTTTGACTGCCGGCGCGTTCGTGGAGATTGTCGACATTCTGTGTGACTAATAAGAAGTTTTGGCCCAAAGATTTTTCTAAATCCGCTAATGCAAAGTGAGCAGGATTCGGTTGAACACTAGGATGTTTGAGATGTTGTCTGCGCTCGTTATAAAATCTTTGAACTAATTTAGGATTAGCAAGAAAACCTTCTGGCGTTGCAACATCTTCAATGCGATGCTCTTCCCATAATCCATCGGAAGCTCGGAATGTACGAATGCCTGACTCAGCAGAAATGCCTGCACCAGTTAAAATAACAACACAAGGTAAAATAGACATCATAACCTCCGATGATGACAATGATTATTCTACGATGGTTAAACTTGGCTTTTTAGTTGTTTTCTTAGTTGTTGATTTTTTCGCTGAAGGTTTTTTAGGTTCGTCTTTACAGTCATTGCTGACAACAGAAAATGGTGAAGCATCTTTTTTAGTGCTCTTAACATCTTCTTCTTTAACAAAAGGGTTTTCTGTTAATGCTTCAGCTGGAAATTCAATACCATGACCATTCTCACGTGCATAAATAGCAATAATTGAACCAATGGGGGCATTGATATCTACAGATACGCCATTAAAACGTGTAGAAAATGAAATCCATTCATTACCAAGATTTAAGTTATGTATAGCTGAAGGTAAAAGGTTTAAAATAATTTTACCTTCAGATATATATTGTTCAGGGACTTCAACATAAGGCAATGTAGCATCAATAGCAATATATGGTGTGACATTATTGTCTAATATCCATTCATAAAATGCTCTGATGATATATGGCTTATTTGAAGTCATCATAATTTATCCTTTTGATTTGTAGTAATGTTGAACGCTTTCTCGATTTAATATATTACTACTATATTCTTTTGTTGCTGTAGCTTTTTCAGGCACATCAATTTGATAAATTTTCAAGTACCAAAAGAAAGGTGCTAATGAGGCATCAATAATACTAAAATCATTGCCTTGAAAATAAATATTGCCTTCAAATAATGGATCATAGCGCAATAACAAATCATTAATAGCTTTGCTAGATTTTTTATCAGCCTCCCCTTTTTTGATCACTTTTTCCAATAACGGGTACCATTCATGAATGATGCGTTTTAAAATCAATCTGAATTTACCACGATTGATAGGGTCATGAGGTAAAAGTGGTGGATGGGGGAAGCGTTCATCTAAAAATTCTAAGATAATGCTGGAATAATAGAGTGTAACTTCTTTTGTTTCTAAAGTTGGCAGAATTAATTGTTGGTTGATATCCAAAAGTTCTTCTGGTGGATTGGCGATATCAACATAAACAGCATCGCTTAATATATTTTTTTCTAATAATGTTATAGCAATGCGATCAGCATCTAATGAAGTGTTTTCTTGATAGAGCGTAAAGCCTGAACGACGTGTAGACATTTTATTCCTTATACTTACAAACAAAATGAAAAGAATGGGCTATCTATAAGATAGCCCATCTTCGATTTACATATTATTTAACATCTTTCCAGTATTCTCTATTCATAAAGTATGCACATACAGTGAATACAACTAAGAATAAAATTACCCATGGGCCATATTGTGCTCGTTTAATTTGAGCAGGTTCTGCCACATATGATAAGAAGTTAACAATATCGCGAGTTGCAGTTTGGTATTCCTCAGGAGTCATTTTACCTGGTTTAACCAATTCTGTACCAACAACTACAGACTGCATTTTACATTCTGCATCATCAGCAGCTTTACAGCCTGCAGGTAAGCGATCTTCATAGACTGGCTTATATTCACCTTGCAGTTCAACCAATACGTGTGGCATACCAACTGTTGGGAAGGCAATGTTGTTCACACCTAATGGGCGAGTATCATCCAAATAGAATGAATTCAAATAGTGATAAATATAGTCAGCACCATTTTTACGTGGTTCAACAGAGCCGTTTGGTGAGCCATCTCTTGCACGTGTGATGGTAGATAAATCAGGAGGAGCTTTACCAAACCATAAGTTTGAGTCAAAACGATTCATGGATGATTTCATTAAATCGCCAACTTTACTTGGTTGAAACTCGTTTTCACGTGTAGAGAAACTACCTGTATGAATTAATTTTTCTTTCACTTCATCATCAGTCATACCGATATCACGGCCTGTCACATTATAACGTTGAAACTCTAAAGAATGGCAACTGTGGCAGTACTGCATATATAATTCAGCACCATTTTGCAAAGATGCTTTATCATTCACATCGAGTTTTACAGGTGGCAAGCTATCTGCATTGGCAACTGTAGCTGACATTAATGAGAGCGTAATTAATAAAAGTTTTAATTTTTTCATTTCATTGTCACCCTTGTTGGCACTGGTTTTGTTTTATCTAGTTTGCTCCAAATTGGCATCAATAAGAAGAAAGCAAAATAGTAAACAGTACATAGTCTTGCAACTAATGTTCTACCAGCTGTTGCTTCAACAACACCTAAATATCCTAATACTAAGAAGCAGATTACAAATAATGTTAACAAGATTTTTGTTAATGGTCCTTTGTAACGGATAGATTTTACAGGGCTACGATCTAACCATGGTAATACAAATAGAACAGCAATCGCGCCACCCATACCAATAACGCCCCAAATTTGTGTACCAAACCAAGAAGGAATTGCACGTAAAATAGAGTAGAACGGCGTAAAGTACCATACTGGTGCAATATGAGCAGGTGTTGCTAATGGGTTAGCGGGCTCAAAGTTTGGTTTTTCTAAGAAGTATCCGCCCATTTCTGGTGCATAGAAAACAATTAATGCAAAGATAATCAAAAAGATACCTACTGCAAAAGTATCATGCACAGTATAATAAGGGTGGAATGGGATACCATCTAAAGGTTTGCCTTCTTCATCTAAATGATCTTTGATTTCGATACCATCGGGGTTATTAGAACCAACATGGTGAAGAGCCAAGATGTGACCAATTACTAAGAATACTAATACTAATGGTAGTGCAATAACGTGTAACGCAAAGAAGCGAGATACAGTTGCTGCAGAAATAACAAAGTCACCACGGATGAATTCTAATAAAGTATCACCAACATATGGGATTGCACCAAATAATGAGATAATTACTTGAGCGCCCCAGAATGACATTTGGCCATAAGGTAGTACGTATCCGATGAATGCTTCAGCCATCAATAATAGATAAATTAACATACCAAAGATCCATACTAATTCGCGTGGTTTACGGAAGGAGCCATACATTAAACCGCGGAACATGTGGATATAGACAACCACGAAGAACATTGACGCACCAACTTCATGCAT
>NZ_MVDO01000190.1 GCF_002006755.1 Wohlfahrtiimonas larvae
CAATGTTTGCTCAGCAATTTCCACAACAGGCATTGGCATTGGATAAGGCGCAATCACTTTTTGTAATGATTGAATCAAATCTGCATTGGCAATTGTGAATCCACAGCGAATCCCTGCAACACCAAATGCTTTGGATAATGTACGAATGATGGCTAGGTTAGGGAATTCAGCCAAACGTGTTGCAAAGCTTTCTCTATCAGAGAATTCAATATAAGCCTCATCGAGTACAACGATGGTTTGTTCACTTACACCATTCAATACTGCTTCAATATCAGAAATATTCATTAAATTGCCAGTTGGGTTATTTGGCGAACAGATGAATACTACTTTCGCATTTTGTGCAGCTGATAAAAATGCAGGAACGTCCACTTGAAAATCTGCTGTTAAGGGTGCTTCTAAAACTTTAGAGCCCACAACGTAAGAATCAATGGCATACATGCCAAATGTTGGTGGTGAAAATAAAATCGCATTTTCATCATTACAGAATGCTTCGATGATGAGCTTAATGGCTTCATCACCGCCTAAAGAAACTAAAAGATTTTTAGGTTGAACACCTGCATATTGCGCATAACTTTCTAGCAAAACTTTGGGTTGAGGCTCAGGATAACGGTTAAAGTATTTATTGGATAAGCGATATTCACGCGGATAAGGATTTTCATTGGCATCCAAATAGATTGCTTGTTGATCCTGATCTCTGGGCGCCACTGTATATGGCACTAAGTTTTGAATAGAGCGCTTTTCTTTATCTGTCATCGACATCTTTTAATCTCCTTGGATAGCTTTGAGCCTAATATCTACTGCTAATTTGTGGGCATCTAATAATTCTTTTTCTGCTAATAGAGATACCACAGGACCCAAATCTTTTAAACCATCTTTGGAAATTTCTTGAACTGTCATGCGTTTACTAAAATCTGCTAATCCCAAACTTGATACTGTTTTTGCATAACCATATGTTGGTAATACATGATTGGTGCCAGATGCATAATCCCCCATAGATTCAGCAGAATATTGACCTAAAAATACAGAGCCAGCATGCTGAATATCATTGAGTAAACTGCGTGCATCATCTGTTTGAATGATTAAGTGTTCTGGCGCATATAAATTGCTCACTTTTACAGCTTCAGCCAATGAATTCACAATGATGGTTGTGCTGTGCTTTAAGGATTCAATCGCTGTATCTTTGCGAGATAATTGATTGAGCCAATAATCTAAAGAGACATTCACTTTATCCGCCATTGCTTGGGATGTTGTGACTAAAATCACTTGTGAATCTGTACCGTGCTCCGCTTGGGATAATAGATCAGAAGCCACAAAGTCAGGATTCGCATTATCATCTGCAATCACTAAAACTTCAGAAGGGCCAGCAGGCATATCAATGGCTGCACCATTCATCATTTGGCTCACTTGGCGTTTAGCTTCTGTCACATAGCTATTACCTGGGCCAAAAATTTTATCTACTTTTTCAACTTTCTCTGTGCCTAAACCCAATGCAAACACAGCTTGTGCACCGCCGATTGTATAAATCGTATCAATATCACACAATTTCGCTGCATATATGATTTCATTAGCAATGGTTGGCGGAGAAGCCAATACAATGCGTTTGCAACCTGCAATTTTTGCAGGAATGGCAAGCATTAAAACAGTAGAGAAGAGCGGAGCTGTGCCACCCGGAATGTATAAACCTACTTTTTCTATTGGCCGTGTTAATACTTCACATAACACACCTTTTTGCGTTTCAATTGAAATAGGTGAAGGTTTCTGTGCTTCATGAAATTTATAGATATTGTTATAAGCATTTTGAATGGCTTTTTTAAACTCATCAGATAAGTTTTGCTCAGCTTCAGTAAATGCTGATTGCGGTAAAACCACATCTGTTAACAGAGTTTTATCAAATTGCTCAGTGAAGCGAATTAAAGCTGTATCACCTTCTTTTTTAATTGCATCGCCGATGGCACGAACATTATCTTCTAAGCTCTGTGCGCTCATTTGAACAGGGCGCTGTAAAACTTGAGATTGCTCTTCGGCGGATAAATCATTCCAAACTACGGTACGCATTGTTACTCCATCATTTTTTCTATAGGTAAAACTAAAATTGAACTCGCGCCTTTGGCTTTTAGGGCTTCCATGGTTTCCCAAAATAAAGATTCTGTACTCACCATGTGCATTGCAACACGCGTTGTATCATTACCCAATGGTAAAATGGTTGGCATTTCAGCACCTGGCAATAAGCTACAGATTTCATCTAAACGATCTTTAGGTGCATGGAGCATGATGTATTTTGATTCGCTCGCTTGTGTCACACCTTGAATACGTGTCATCAACTTATTGATGAGTGCTTGTTTTGTGTCGCTCATTTCGTTGGTAGATTGAATGATCACGGCTTTAGAACGATAAATGACATCCACTTCACGTAGGCCATTGGCTTCCAATGTTGCACCTGTAGAAACGAGATCACAAATGGCATCAGATAAACCTGCACGCGGTGCAACTTCCACTGAACCATTGAGCATCGATGTTTTGAATGGTACGTTTTTACTATCTAAAAAGCGTTTTAAAAGATAAGGATATGATGTGGCAATGCGTGTATCTTTTAAAGATTGCACAGATTCATACGGCATTTCTTTAGGAATCGCGAGAGATAAGCGGCAACCACCGAATGGTAATTCTTTCAATGTGATGTAATCATTATCCATTTTACCTTCACGGCGTAGGCTTTCTTCTTCTAAGACGTTTTGTCCAATGATGCCAATATCTACAACACCATCGAACACTAAACCAGGGATATCATCATCACGCACGCGGAGAATATCAATCGGCATATTTTCCACATGAACAATGAGCTTATCTTTTTGTATGGTCATTTTTAAGCCACATTGTTTGAACAGTGCTTCTGATTCTTGACTCAAGCGACCGGATTTTTGGATCGCAATTTTTAAACGTTGAGGTTGCATAATCTTCCTTTGATTTTTGAATTATCTTACTACTGTACTACCAAGATGGTACACCTGAAAAATTATTATGCAAGCCATTTTGTGTGATGAAGTGAAAATATTTTATTGGAATGGGCTATAATCGAACTTTTATAATATCTCTAATTGATTGTTTAATAATAAATAAACTATGAAAAAATCTCTCATTTGTGCAGCATTAATTATTTTGGGTTTAACATCTTTTTCGGTGGCAGAAGAGCAAGTAGAGCTTTTGCCTGAAGTTAAAGCACTGATTGAGGTCAAACCACTAAATATTGAATTATTAGAAGATAATTTATTCATTGCTCTTTTAGGGGCGATGTATGCGGATGACAATTATTATGAACTAGCTAAAGAGAGTTATATAAAAGATTATCAAACTGTTATCGATAATATTTCTGATGATTCTATGCTTTCGCAAGAAATTATAAATTTAATCGGGCAGGATAATACCTATACAACATTACAATGGATCGAAGGGTGGGCTAAATTTTATAATACGCCTTGTGAGCAGTACTTGAATGATGATTGTGTTGAACAGATTGTCAGTGATAAACAGATGGTATTGTTGGATATTGAAAAAAATCAAAAAATATTAGACCGATACCAATTAATTTTTTCTAAAAAATATAGAAATGGCATTGTTCCTCTACCTAGAGATGGTGCAGCATACATGCAATTGCCAAGCTATGCAGTTTTTTTGAAGGCGCATAATCTTTCCTTAGCACAAGCCATGATTAAAATTTCTGAGGGAAATATTGATGGTGGTATTGATATTTTAATTATGCAGCAAAAGCATATCAATCAAATGATTAATGCTGAGACACTGATAGGCTTAATAGGTACGATGATTACAATTCAAGCGCAGCAAAGAATGGATCAATATCTATCCAGTCTTATGCATAGTAAATATGCTTTGAGTGTAATGAAATCAGATAAATATATAGAATTATTTGAAAATCATGACATCTATCGACGCACTATTTCACCTAGCTTTATCAACAGTTTATGGATTGATCAGCAATATTATGGATTGTATGCATATTTGCCTGTATATCTAGCATCAGAAAATATAATAGCAGCTGAAGGTAAAGATCTAAAGTGGAGTAATTTACAGGATTTGATGATGTTGGATTTCATTGAAGTTAAGGAAGAACTATCAAAAGTAGCCATTGATATTAGTAAATTGAAAAAACAACTAAAAGATGAACAAGGAGAATTGCCTGATACTATTCATCTTGAAAAAATACCGCTTAAGTTGTTTTTAAAAGAATTTTTGGGATATCTATCGTTGAAATATCCGTCAACTCAAGCAGTTAATCAGTTTTATCAGCTTACACATGAGGTTTTTGAGGAGTTGATGCGTGATCCCTATAATCAAAAAACGGGTTTAGATCTACAAAAATTTTGTGAAGGTGCCATTCATACTGTAGTGATTGGTGCTTGCGATAGCTTATCTACTTTTAATTATATTCTTGTTATGGGGGTTCAACGTAGCTATCACAATATGGTTTATCTGAAATATTTAATTTTGAGAGATAATATTCAAGATTTAGACATTCCTGAATTTTTGAAAGCGCAAGGTGATTTAGCTATTGATCCTATTACTCAAGAGCCTTTTCAATGGGATGCCGAAACACGGACTATATTTACACCATTGAATGATGAAAAAAGGTACTTACCATCAACGATTAGAGAAGCTATAAAGCAAAATCCTGACATTAAAAATTTACAAGTAACGATTCCTAAAAGAAATTCAAAACAAAATAAGGATCAATAATGAAAAAATCTCTCATTTGTGTAGCATTAATTATTTTGGGTTTAACATCTTTTTCGGTGGCTGAAGATTTTAAAGCACCGAAACGCCGTGCTTTTAGTGATATTAACATTATGGCATTACAAGCCATACAGTGGAATGATCCTCAATCAATACCTTCTATGCCATTGAAGATTAAGATTGAGCCACCGATTGCATCAGGTTTGATCATGGATCAGGCAAACAGTTATATTCAAAAAGTGTCGGTAGAAACATCACCATTTCCTAGATTGAGTCGAGATGTTGTTTATCTAGATGGCAAAGGTAATTATTTAGAATTGGATGAACTGATTGATCAAACGCCCTTTATGGGGCATTTTTGGTTTGTCGATCAGGGATTGAATCAGCTTAATATCCTAACAGATAGTTACAGTGAGCCATATTATTTCGCACAATCCAAAGAAGCCGTAAAAGATTTTCAACTGAACATTAACAGTGATGAATTATATGAATTAAAGTTTTCATGGTTTGATGCAAATAATGATCAATTCTATCAAGAGCATTTAATGTTGAATGCTTATAAAATTGCACAGAAGATTTATAAAAATCTGCCGGATGAAACATTCGATTACTTGATGATCTCTATAAATGGTGGTGGAACTTATACTTTATGGCTAGGCAATGATTTATTAGAGATACAAATAGCGCATCAATATCAGGCTCAAGCAGTTAATTATGATTGGGGTAAATTTAGCTTAACTTTACCGGATGAGTTACAAAAATTCACTCGCCAAGAGATCCATGAGCAACAGATTCAACTAACAAAACTACCTTATTTAGATGAAAAATTTAATTTAAAAGACCAAAATGGCAAGGCAATTCCTAACTTTAAGTATCGAGTTCAGAGAGAGGATGGTAAAAATTATTGTGGTGTCACAAATTTAGATGGAGATACCAAGCGCATTAATACAGGAAATATTGCCTATACGCTACAACTTTTTGATGGTAAACGTTGCCCGATCATTGATAAAGATTAAATGAAGATCAAGAAAATTTATCGTATGCAATTAATATAATATCTGCTTAAATGAATGCCCCAAAATATTTTAGGATAGTGTCGTGATACAGCCCCAAAGTACGATGAAAACTGCATTTCCAATTTTATTGATGATTGGGATGGCGCATTTAAGTAATGATTTAATTCAGTCAATGTTGACGGCGATTTATCCATTGCTACAAGTGAATTTTGCTTTAGAATTTGCCCAGATTGGCTTAATTAGCTTGGTGTATCAAATGACCGCATCAATTTTGCAACCGGGCATTGGCTTTTTTACAGATCGTAAACCTAAACCATATTTATTACCTTTTGGAATGTTAGCCACAACAAGTGGCGTAATATTATTGGGCTTTGCGACTAATTACACGCATTTATTGATTGCAGCAGCGATGATGGGGGTTGGTTCTTCAATCTTCCATCCTGAAGCTGTGCGTTTAACACGAATTGCATCGGGCGGAAGATATGGCTTAGCACAATCCATATTTCAAGTAGGTGGTAATTTAGGCTCATCTTTGGGACCATTGATAGCAGGCATTATCATTGTGAAATATGCGAATCAGAAAAATATTTTTTGGTTTGCGGGTATTGGCGTTTTAGCTGTGGGATTATTATCTTATTTAGGGCATTGGGGCAGCCAACATCAAAAAGCAAAACCGAAAGGACAAACCAAAGAAGTGACATTCCCCTATGGGAAAACTCGTACATTGTGGGCATTGTTAATTTTAGCTGTTTTGATTTTTGCGAAATACTTTTATATGTCGAATTTCACAAACTACTTTAGTTTTTATTTGATCGAAAAATTCCATGTAGAGCGTTCTAATGCTGTGATTTTAGTTTTTATTTTTATGGCATCCATTGCAATTGGTACATTCATTGGTGGGCCCATTGGCGATAAAATTGGCAGAAGAAAAGTGATCTGGTTTTCTATGATTGGTGCATTGCCATTTACATTGGCTTTGCCACATTTGCCTTTCATTGGCGTAATTATTTCATCAGTGTTTATTGGGTTAATTTTAGCCTCTGCTTTTTCAGCAATTGTAGTATTTGCCCAAGAACTCGTGCCCGGGAATGTAGGTATGATTGCGGGAATATTCTTTGGGCTAATGTTTGGTATGAGCGGAATTGGTGCAGTGTTTTTGGGGTGGCTTGCTGATCAAACAAGCTTGCAAACTGTATTTGTCTGCACATCTTTCTTACCAATTTTAGGAATACTTACTTGGTTACTACCAAATATTAATAAAAGTCAAGATATGTGATTGAAAAATTCTTATAAATTACTGATTATTTGATGTGGAATAATCTTATGTTATAAATTATAAAAGGGGACTAGTAATCCACTACATGAAATAACAAAGCTTTGTTAATATCTGCTTACTGCAAATTTATGTGTAGTAAAGTTAAGATATGTAAAATAAAATATTAACAGATATGGAGTTATTAATGAGTGCACTACTATTAGCACGGATTCAATTTGCTTTTACGGTCTCCTTTCATATCCTGTTTCCTGCAATGACAATAGGCCTTGGAATGTGGTTAGTTCTACTAGAAGGCTTATGGTTAAAAACCAAGAAACCGGTATATATGGATCTTTATAATTATTGGGTAAAATTTTTTGCCATTGTTTTTGGCATAGGTGTTGTAACTGGCGTTGTGATGGCGTTTCAGTTCGGTACAAACTGGAGTGAGTTTTCTAAATTTTCAGGATCAGTAACAGGACCACTATTAGTTTATGAAGTTGTCACGGCATTCTTTTTAGAAGCTGGATTTTTAGGCATCATGCTGTTTGGTCGCAACCGTGTTGGACCTAAGATGCATTTCTTCGCAACAGCAATGGTTGCTTTAGGCACAACATTCTCAGCATATTGGATTTTGGTTTCGAATAGTTTCATGCAAACGCCGCCTAGCTTAGAATCTGGAGCAATTGAAATTGTCGATGGTGCTGTGATTGTTAAAGATTGGTTAGCAATCTTATTCAGTGCATCTTTACCTGTGAGATTGTTGCACATGATTACTGCTGCATTGACAACAGCAACTTTGATCATTTGTGGAACTGCAGCATGGCATATTTTGAGAGGCAATCGTAATATTGCTATTAAAAAAATGTTGAGTATGTCGATTGTTATTTTATTTTTTGTTTCTATATTTCAAGTAGTTGTAGGTGATTTTCATGGTTTGAATGTTAAAGAGCATCAACCAGAAAAATTGGCTGCTATTGAAGGGCATTGGGAGCCTTCAAAGGATGGAGAAGGTGCACCATTCATATTATTTGCGATTCCAGATCAAGAAAATGAAAAAAATGACTTTTCCATTGAAATTCCTCACTTAGCAAGTTTGGTATTGACACATAGTTTGACAGGTGACATTGATTACTTGAAAAAATTTCCTAAAGAGAATCGCCCCCCCGTTGGATTGGTTTTCTGGTCATTTAGAATTATGGTGGCTTTAGGATTTTTGATGGTGATTCAGGGGGCTTGGGGGATGTGGCAGCGTCGTAAAAAAACACTCGGACAGAATCATGGATTATTACGTTTAGCTGTTGTCATGGGGCCTGCTGGTTTATTGGCAGTTTTATCTGGATGGTTTGTAACAGAGTTGGGACGACAACCTTGGTTGGTTTATCACATGATGAGAGTTGATGAGGGCTATTCATTCATTCATACAACAACTGATTTAACAATTTCTTTGGCTCTTTTTATCGTTGTATATTTAGTTCTTTTGATATTTGGTGTGACTTATCTTGTCAGAATTTTAAGACAAGGGCCGCACAGCACAATGATTGAATCTAACGCATAAGGAGAACATGATGGAATACAATACATTAGTGATTGCATGGACTGGCATCATTTTATTAGGTGTAGCAATTTATGTAATTTTAGATGGATTTGATTTGGGCGTTGGGATGCTGTATCCCTTTGTATCAACAGAAAGGGATCGAACATTAATTATGAATAGTGTCGGCCCTGTATGGGATGGTAATGAAACTTGGTTAATATTAGGAGGCGCTTCTTTATTTGCTATTTTTCCTATAGCCTATTCTGTTGTGTTATCTGGATTATATATTCCGATAGTTTTATTGCTAATCTCATTAATTTTTCGTGGAATTTCTTTTGAGTTTAGGCACTCTGCAGAAGCATCTAAACGCTATATTTGGAATCGAACTTTCTTTCTAGGATCAGTGTTTACAGGTTTTTTTCAAGGTATCATCGTTGGTGCTTTGATCCAAGGGTTTGATTTTATACCAGCAGCTGAGGCTGTTAATGCACCTGTTGGTTATGTTTCAAAAGGAGCTTTGGATCTTGTTATGGGCGGTAATTCAATGTCTTGGTTATCACCTTTTACAATTGTAACAGGCATCAGTTTAACTATCTTTTATGCATTATTGGGATCCACTTGGTTAATTAAGAAAACAGAAGGGCAATTACAAAGCCAAATCCGTCAAATTGCTAAAAAAATTGCGATTATGTTTTTTGTATTAGCAACGATGATTTTAATTTGGACAATTATCATGTGGAGAACTGAGCTTTTTGCTGCTGAAAATGTATGGAAGCTATATATTTTTGCAATGGCTTATATTTTAGCGATAGGTGTTAGTTTTATATTAATGAAGTCGATTCATAAGGGATCAACTCATTGGCAGCCTTTTATGTATACTTTACTATTAACAGTATTGGGCGCTATAGGTTTAATTGCTTTCTTATTGCCTTATATTGTTCCATTTCAAGTAACAGTTTTTCAAGCTGCGTCTGCTTATTCTGCGATGAGTTTTGCATTCATTGGTGCCGTGATCTTTATTCCCGTGGTATTGGTTTATACAGGATATATTTATTATGTTTTTCGAGGAAAAGTTCAAGAGGAAGAAATATATTAGTAATATCAATCAAAATCCAGAAATGCCTCAACCTAAAATTGGTAGTTTAAAATGCCAATGTTTTTGGATGATGGGTTTATGGTCAGGTGGTGTTGTTGCTTTGTATATTGTCGTGAAAATATTAAAAGTTGTTATGAAAACCATTGGTTTATATTAAAGTACAGTATTGATAGCCTTCGCATTAGCCAAGGCTATTTTTAAATATTATTGAATTGCCTGAAACATTGGCAATTTCAAAATCTTAATTACCAAAAATATTGCCAATACTGGCGCAATTGAGAATAGGGCAAATAGCCAGTTGGATGCTACTTGTGCGCCAATTATGCCGCCGATTCTCACTAATCCTGCTTGGTTCGCAACTAAACCTGCAAAGGCTGCCGCTAATGCTGTTGCGTATAATTGTACCGTTGTAATGGATGCTGAAGTTAAAGTTTCTTCGCCTTTGGGGGCTGATACAAAAACTAAATTCAATAAATGTGGCCAAATTAAGCCGATCCCGAAGCCAATCCCAAACAAAGCAAAACCATAAATGATGAAATGTAAAATCTCTGTTGAACCATGATTGGACATCGTGAATGCCAACGTGATTAGGGCGCAAGTGACAATCAAAGGACCTATCATCATCAATATTCTGCGAGTTTGTCCAAGTTTTGCAGCACTTGGTAGTGCAGAGATTGTCCAGCCTGCAGCCATGATTGCTGTCATATAACCTGCGCTCAATGGTTTCATACCATGGATAATTTGTAGGAAGTAGGGGACAAATATCTCAGTCGTCATTGCGATCATTAATAAAATCATCACTAAATAGGTTCTGCATAATGTTGTACTGATGCTATAAGAACCTGTGGGTAATAATTTATTGCTAGCATATTTGTCTACTTTGATCATCCAAATTAATGCAATTAATCCCAAGATTAAGCAAATGCTAGTCCATGTAAGTTCTTCTTTTAAGCTTGATAATGAGATGAAAATTATCGATAAAATAAGTAAGGCTAATGAATAGAAAGGGATTTTGGGTTGTTGGCTATTTTGCTTTGTAATTTTTTGTGTGATTTGGCTATTCACAACAATAGCTAAAACAGTGATGAATGGTAATAATGACCAAAATGCCCAGCGCCAATGCCCACCTTGTGCAAAGAACCCGCCAATTGTTGGGCCAAATAGTGTGGATAATCCCCACATTGCAGAAACTAGGGCTGTGGCTCTTGTCCATAAATGTTGCTCAAATACAATGCGAATTAATGTATAGCCGAGTGCAAACATAATACCGCCACCTAAGCCTTGGAATGCACGCCCCAATAATAGCAATGGCATATTGAATGCGATGGCGCAGCCGATGGATCCTATTGCAAATAGCAATAATGCTAATAAATAAGCACGTTTTGGCCCTAAATTCATAACTAATTTATCAGTCATTGTGGATCCAATGATAGAAGTTACAATGAATAAAGTTGTGTTCCATGAGAAAAATTCTAAGCCACCAATGTCATTGACGATGTTGGGCAAAATAGTTGTAACGATGTACATATTAATGGCATAAATGGCTACACCGCCTACTAAAGTAAGCGTTCTAAGAGCATTACCATTGCTAAAAAGATCGGCCCAAGAAGCACCGGGCTCTGCCGTTTGTAAAGGTTGTTCGCTAGACATTGTAAGGATTCCTGTTGATTATCCAATGATTTGATGGACTATGATATAGTGCGAATGGAATCCAAACAATTATGTTTGTCTAGTATGAATGATTATTCAGCTGCTGATTTTGCAACATTACCTTTTGGGTAAATAGAGATAATGTAATCTTGGAACTGTTCAGCAACTTTTTTATCATCTGAGCGCTTTAAATAATTTAATACAGCTTCCAAATAAGGCTCGCTTGGTTGAAGCTCAAAGCCAAGATTTTGGCTGAGTTTTGCATATTGCTCTTTCACTAAATTGGGATTTTCAGGAATGGCTTTCATATTCACTTGAATGCCATCAAATACATAGCGTAAGCCGTCTAAATTACCTTTCAATGGCACAGATCCATGATCTTCACCTGCATATTGCGCATATTGATAGCTTAAATTTTTGAATGGTTTCTCTTGTAGATACATATCCAATTTTTGAATGCCATTATAGTGACCTGTTAAATGCCCTTTGTTTTCGCTGTCACCTACTTGCGTCATGAACAGTTTTTTATTTTTAAAATCTTTACCTTTGACTGCTTGGAAACGTTTAAGCATCACTTCATCATCCCACCAAATGCTTGGATCATGTACGATATAAGCTTGCATCTCTTTTGTACCATTGAGCATGTGATTCAATGCTGTAATGCCACCAAAAGAGTGACCAACAAAAATATTTAATCCATTAGTACGATATTTTTTCTCGATATCAGGCATAACTTCTGTTTCTAGAAATTGGAAAAAGGCTATGTTGCCACCTGTTGTGCCTTCGATACGTTTACCTTCTTTTGAGTCAGGATCAGTTTTTTGTATTGTTGGTGTTAAATCACGAGAACGCTCTGTATTCACAATACCAACCACAATCATTTCTGGCATAGAAGGATAAGGAGCTTTAGATAGTTTTTGTACAAATCCAGTGAAGTAATGGAAGTTATTTTCTCCATCTAAAAGGTATATTACAGGATAATCTTGATTTGGATATTTTTCATAAGATGGTGGTAAATAGATTTGAATTTCTCTATTTTCATTTAAAATAGAAGAATGTAGGGTTTGTATTTCACCAATAGAAATTGCATTTTGTGCAAAAGCATGCGTTGAGATTTGTGTGGCAACTAGGCCCAGCGCCAGCCATAAAGAAGCTTTTTTAAACATAAAGAATATCCTGTGATTGGTGATAAAATGATAATGATAATCATTGTTATTTATAAGGGCAATGGTTAATGTAAAATTAATTCATAAAAAGATATTGACCAAAGGGACTAAAAGGAGTTTA
>NZ_MVDO01000191.1 GCF_002006755.1 Wohlfahrtiimonas larvae
TGCATTTTGTGCAAAAGCATGCGTTGAGATTTGTGTGGCAACTAGGCCCAGCGCCAGCCATAAAGAAGCTTTTTTAAACATAAAGAATATCCTGTGATTGGTGATAAAATGATAATGATAATCATTGTTATTTATAAGGGCAATGGTTAATGTAAAATTAATTCATAAAAAGATATTGACCAAAGGGACTAAAAGGAGTTTAATTAAAACACTATTTTTTAATAGCGCCGATTTGACACAGATTGCGGGCGAAAAACAGCTAAACAGTGGGTGTTAGTTACTCTTAACCAATGAGCAAATATACATCAAACCATTTTCCTGTTAAGCCCGTTGTGTTGATCACATCGGGCTTAATTTTTGGTTAGGAGTTTGTTTGTATGATTTTCTTGGATAATATTGCCAAGCAATATCAAAACCAAGATAACACTTGGTTCAGTGCTGTTCGCCCAACAACATTGCATATTCAAAAGGGTGAAATTTTTGGCTTAATGGGTTATTCAGGCGCAGGAAAATCGACGTTATTGCGTTTAATTAATTTATTAGAACGACCTGATCAAGGCTCTGTTCGAGTGGGGGATCAAGATCTCACAAAATTATCTAAAGATGATTTACGCTTAGCGCGTCAAAAAATTGGCATGGTGTTTCAGCAATTCAATTTATTATCGAATCGTACAGTTGCCGAAAACATTGCATTTCCATTGGAAATTGCAGGTTGGAGCAAGCAAGATATTGAAAAACGAGTGGCTGAATGTTTAGAAATTGTGCACTTAAGCGATCGCATCAACCATTATCCATCACAATTATCAGGCGGACAAAAGCAGCGCGTCGGCATTGCGCGTGCTTTAGCATCAAATCCTTCTGTCATTCTAGCGGATGAGCCAACTAGTGCATTAGATCCTTCCACAACTCGCAGTGTATTAAGTTGCTTAAAAGAGATTAACGAGCGCTTCAACGTTACGATTGTGATTGTGACACACGAAATGAGCGTGATTCGTAACTTATGCCATCGTGCCGCATTATTGAATCATGGGGAAATTGTGGAGATTGTGGAAGTGCAGGATAACAAAATCTATGCGCAATCAGCGATTGGTCAAGAATTGGTGAGAGAAGATTAAGATGTTAGAAAGATTCAACGAAGCAGTACAAAATATTTTAGCGATTCAAGATGAAATTTTATTAGCATTTTGGCAAACATTTGTGATGGTTGGAATTTCAACTGTTGTGGGTGTTTTGCTTGGTACAGTTTTAGGGATTTATCTATTTTTAACAGGGAAGAATCAGTTATTTGCTAATCCTGCTGTGCATCATGTATTGAATGCAAGCGTAAACTTTATGCGTGCATTCCCATTTGTGATTTTGATGATTGCTTTGATTCCATTGACGAAAGTGATCATTGGTAAATCCATTGGGCCAGTTGCGGCATCATTTGTATTAACGGTTTCGGCAGTGTTTTATTTCTCTCGTTTGGTTGAGCAGAACTTGCGTGAAGTACCACGTGGCATGATTGAAGCTGCGGAATCTGTGGGCGCAAAGCCATTCACAATTATTTTTAAAGTGTTGTTATCAGAATGCCGTTCGAGCATGGTTTCAAGCATCACAGTTTTAGCCATCAGCGTTTTATCTTACAGCGCAGCAGCAGGGATGATTGGTGGCGGTGGTTTGGGGGATTTAGCCATTCGTTATGGTTATTACCGTTTCCAAACTGAATTTATTGTTTTCATTGTGGCAGTTTTATCCATTTTAGTGATCTTGATGCAATCTATAGGCAATAGCATCGCTAGAAAATTAGATAAACGTTAGTTTTATAAATTGTTGGGATAGTTGAGGAGTTTTAGCATGAAAAAATTATGGTCAAAAGCATTAACAGCAAGTGCATTGGCATTGAGCTTAGTATTGGCAGGTTGTGGTCAAGGTAATGATGCAGCAACAGCATCGGATAAACCTGTAGAAAAGAAAGAGATCACAATTGGTACAACGCCTGGCATGTTTGCGGATATGGTGCGTGATTCTGTGCGCCCACAATTGGAGAAGAAAGGTTATACACTTAAATTGGTTGAATTTACGGATTATGTGCGCCCAAATATTGCTTTGGCAGATGGCGATTTAGATATCAACGTATTCCAACATAAGCCTTATTTGGATCTGTTTAAAGAGCAACATAAATTGGATTTGATTGAAGTTTTCCAAGTACCAACAGCCCCTCTCGGCATTTATCCTGGCAAATTAAGTTCATTAGATGATATTAAAGAAGGTAGCTCAGTTGCTGTTTCGAATGATCCTAGTAATAACGCGCGTGCATTAGTAATGTTGGATGAGTTGGGTTGGATTAAATTAAAAGAAGGTGTGAATCCTTTGGTTGCATTGAAGAAAGATATCGTGGAAAACCCTAAAAATATTCAAATTGTGGAGTTAGAAGCAGCGCAATTGCCACGCGCACGCGCGGATGTGGATTTTGCTGTAATCAATGGTAACTACGCGATTGATGCAGGTATTAAACCAACAGAAGCATTGTTCCAAGAGCCAAGCTTTGCTTATGTAAACTGGAGTGCTGTGAAGCCAAAAGATAAAGATGCGGTATGGTTGAAAGACATCACAGAAGCCTATAATTCAGATGAATTCAAAGCATATGTTGATCAAAAATTCCCAGGCTTTAAATTGCCAGCAATTTGGGGCGAGCAAGCTAAGTAATTGCTAGCTAATATATTAAAGATATTCAAAGGAATCATGCGTGATTCCTTTTTTTATTGTGTGAATAAATTCAAGTGAGCGAATTTGTATTAAACTAGATTGATTCTGCATGGTGAATCTTCCACATTTCAGTGAAACTAAATACCTTGTTATTTATAAAGGATTAATGTTGTATGAAAAAAGTAGTACTCGGTTTAGTTGTGATGTTGGGCTGTGCAAATGCGCAGGATTTTACGTTATCAAGTCCAGAGCTTGAAGCTAATGGATTGACGAATAAACAGATGTTCAATCAGTTTGGTTGTCAGGGTGAGAATATTTCGCCTGCATTAGAATGGAACAATGCCCCCAAAGATACTAAAAGTTTTGTGTTAACTGTGTATGATCCAGATGCGCCATCAGGTTCAGGTTGGTGGCATTGGGTGGTTGCGAATATTCCGCCTGCAACGACAGGCATTATTGAAAATGCAGGCAGTTCTGTGGATTTGATGCCAAAAGGTTCTTGGAGTGTTCGCAATGATTATGGCATCAATACTTTTGGTGGCGCTTGTCCACCTGAAGGCAGAACGCATCGTTATCAATTCACATTATATGCTTTAGATATTGATCAAATTCCTGAATCAGAAGCTGCATCGCCTGCGTTTATTGGCTTTATGGCAAATCATCACATGATTGGCAAAGCAACAATGACTTATACTTTTGGTCGATAAATATAAAAATTAAGGGAGAAAAAAGTGGGTTTGGAAAGTTCAAAGCAATTATTGAGATTTGAAGATATCGGTACTTGCGCGACCATCTTTCAACATTATGAACAGCCTTTAACTCAAATTTTCTGCCTCAATCCAATGGTGATTTTAGTGTTGCAAGGTACTAAAATCATCGAGCTTGATCATCAAAAATCCATAATTCATGCAGGTGAAATATTGGTAATTCCTGCAGGTACAACATTGGATATTATTAATTTAAATCCTGTGAATGATAGCTATTTAGCATGTTATTTTACGTGGGAATCTAAGCCATTAAAATATTATGAAAAAATGCGAGAAAGCCGTCATTCAGCATATTTAGAGGATGTTCAAATCTTAAAGAATATCCCTGAATCATTTAAAGATAGTTTTTTACAGATATCCAACCAGCTAACCACAATCGAAAATCGAGATTTAATTTCACATAAATTTGTGGAAATTCTGATTTGGTTAGAGCAAATGGGGATTGTTTTTTCCAGTGTTGAAAACCTTACATTGTCTCAAAAAATTACTCAGTTAATCTCTCAAGCACCCAATCAAAAATGGCAAGCTAAAGGAATTGCACAGCATTTTCATTTAGGTGAAAGCACGATGCGTAGGCATCTTGCGAATGAAAATACAAGTGTCAGCCAACTTATACAAAATGTGCGCACAAGTTATGGCTTAACTTTATTGCAAACAACCCATTGGAACATTGAAGATATCGCCCAAGAAGCTGGCTATGAATCAGGCTCCCGATTTGCATATTACTTTAGACAACGTTTTGGTTTCTTGCCGAGTGAAATGAAGAATAATGCTAAACCAAATAGAGAAATACGTAATTAATAGCACCGAGGATAGAATATACATATCGACATCCAACCCACAAATACAACGACCCAAAGCATTATAAATATATAAAATAGGGTTAAAATAATTTTGGGTATTAATGGTATTGATTTTGCAGAAAGAATAGGAACTATAGAAATAGGGCTTGCAATAGCTCCAAGTACTACAAAGAATACATCGATATTGGTGAGTAACTCGAAAAAACGAGTGAGAGCAATTACTAAGAAAGCACCCCATATTGGATAGCTCAGCAAAAGAATGTTAATGATAATTTTTTTATGTTTAGTGAGAAATGCTTTCATATTTACTTTCCTTTATCCAAAGAAACACAGCACCATAATCAACAGGAGTGGATATAAAGCTACTTGTAAAACCAAATAAGTGATTTGTAATTTTACTAAGCAAATAATCCCTGCAATTCTACTTTCTAAGCTTCTTGTTGTATCAGGCTCGAGGTTTTTAATGAGTTTGTGTTTCAGTAAGATTTGGTCAAAGGCTTCCAAGTTTTCAATGCTTGGGGATTCTGATTGTAATAATTGAAAAAACTCATAATCCATCGCAATGCGAAGCGCATAATAAGTTTGTGCGATCAGCAATACAAACGCAAGCAAAATCGCGATGATTGCAAATCTAAAAGGTGCAAGATAAGCAATGCTCAACGCTGTGATGATGAATATTGCCCAAGATGATCGATTGATTAATTTGCCTTGTTTTAATAGCGCAATTAATACGGATATTTCCACGTTAATCTCCTTAAAATTTTGATCTGTTCTTTATTTAATACGATATCTTTGCGTGCTTTTTTCAGCTGTTTAATCGCTTGGTTAACTGAATAGTTACGATAAACCACTAAATAAGCCACTAAACTTGCGGCGCTTCTTGAATAGCCTAAAGCACAGAAAACTAAAGTATCGCCATTACGAATGGCTTTATTGATGGTATTGGCAGCATGTTCACATTCATCCAAAGATAATGGCGTCATATCCAATAAATAATTAGGATAATAATTCATGACTTTGTGCCCATTGAGGGGAATCTCTGCACAGCAATCCACTAAGCTTTTAAATTGTCGAGCAGTTTTGGTATTGGGGATTGCGCCTAAAAATAGATTTGGCAAAACTTTATCGTAAGAATTATTCTTGCACGTCCAAATTTTAGAATTAATCTTTGCAATGAGGATATAAGGCAGAAATAGAATCCATTGGCTCAATGAATAGTTACCATTTTTCTGTTTAGGAAAACCTTTCTTACCAAAAAAGCCATAATTACAAGCCACAATCAAAAGTGAAAATGCAGGATACAATAACCACAACCAAGCATGTTTATTCACAATTGCTATCATGGTGAAGATGATGGATACAGTGAAATAAACACCAAACCATTTCCAATTTTTAGCGAGTTTTGGCACATATAGAGGGGATTGAATATGATTAGGAAATATCCAAATGGCTAAAGCACCCGCCAACATTCCTGCAGGTATATCAATGAAATGATGCTGCCATGTTGTTAATACCGAAGCGCCAATGAAAATCGACCAAATGCTAATGAGCCAATGCCATTTTTTAGAAAATCGCTCAGTATAAAAAGTCCATAACACAACTAAAAGGGCAATGTGCAAAGAGGGCGCTTGATTATAAGGGTGATCAAACTTCATCAAAGAATCAAACCACCAACCGAAAAAACCGCCAACATCAGGACGAGAAAGAATATTGATCTGTTGCAATGGAAAGAGCAGAAAACCCAAAACACAGATAATTTGTGTGGCCAATAAGCGTTTGCCCAATGTTTTGAGTTGTTTGCTATTGATCGCTAATAAAATGGCTAAACCATAAAAGAGGTTTTCTGTCCAATAGGGAATGATCGTCCATGGAATCAATGGAATGTTATGTTCCCATTGAAACATGATGTGGGGAATGATCTCAGTTTTTGCCCGCCAAATGGTTAAATAATTGGCGGCATTGTAGGTGAGATAAAAGAATATGGCTAAAGATAATAGCCATATTCCTTTTTGTTGCCAGAGTTTTTTATTGTTTTTGTCCATTACGCACCGCGATTGATACAGTGAAAATTCCCCATTCATCAATGAGCATATTTTGTTTCGTAAAGCCTGCTTCTTCTACTAATTGATCCATTTCTAATTGAGTACGACGGCGCATAACCCATTGCTGGCCTTCGCGATGGCTTGTTAAGGCGCGCGCGATGTATTCTAATTGTGGATGCCATGGTTGGTTAGTATAAATCAAATAGTTACCTTCTTCCATGCTGTTCGCTAAACCTTTCAAAGAACTTTGTAATAGATGATTTTCGCCAAATAATTCATATAAACCTGAAACTATTGCAATGGTTGGTTTGGTTGCTAAGTTGGATAATTCTTCTTCGCTGAATGCATTGCCACGCTCAAAAGTTGCAATCTTAGTTAAGCCTTTTTGCGCAATCAAATCAGTGCCTTTTTCAACGTTCAATTCACTATAATCACGGAGTAGAATTGACTTCGGTTTTTTAGGCAATTGATTCACAGTTTCTAAAATATATCGGCCATGACCTGCTGCAACATCCACAATGTGCACATCTTTTTTATCCGCTTGTTGTGTTTCAATGGCTGATTTTAGAATTTTCTCTAAGTTCACTTTGCGTTGACGAATCCCGCGCCAGCCAATCGCATCCAAGTATTTAAAATCTAAGAAGCGGCCAAAAGCTGTTAAACCTGTTGGCTGATTACGATAAACATAATCCAATGTACTGCCTGAATCAAAACCCGTTTCAATGCCGAGTTTCACGCCATCCGATGTGCGGGATGCAAAGCACAAACCTTTTTTAGTGAATGCCCAATACATTTTTTTGAAAATATTTCGTTCAGGTTTCGCTAATTTTTTCGATTCTTCTGCAGTATAGCCAATTTTGTCAGCATCAATTAGATTAGGTGTTTCAATCGGTTGGCTGAATGCTTTTTCTATAAAAGTTCGTGCTTTATGAATGGGAATGTTACGGTATTTTTCGCCCAATGTATCGTGATAAAAGCCTTTCAAGATATGCATTTCTTTCGTTTTAGAGCTGAGATTTTTAAAGAAAGTTGTTTGCGGTTTTCTTTTAACCACCCAATCAGAACCTGAAATTAATAATTGCGTTGGCACATGAATGGATGCAGCATCCGCAACGATTCGTTTTGATGTATCAAATAGATCTAATAAAATCTTAGTGGAAATAGGACGTTCAACTAGAGGATCAGCATTGAAGGATTCTTGGCGCACTTCATCATGGGTTAGGTAATTAGATTTCACATAGCTATTCACAAAGAAATTGCCACGAATGTTATACATTAAACGCAACCCTGGAATTGCAAATGGCACATAAAGTTTCACTTTAAATGCAGGGGATGCTAAAACTAAAGCGCGAATTTTAGGTACATAATCATGAGCCCACGTAGCAGCAATGACAGCGCCGACGCTTTGTGCAATCACTGCGATATTTTCAGCTTTAATATTGTGTGTAGATTGAATATGCTGAAAGAGCATTTCTGCATCATGCACCATCCAGCCAAAGTTAGGCGCATCCCCTCGGGCACCGGGTGATTGACCACAACCGCGAGCATCCCAAGCAAAGAAGTCATAATCAGGTAAATCTAATTCATCCACTAAGTGAGCAATTCTGCCTGAATGTTCATGCCCACGATGGAATAGCATGATCGCTTTTTTCTCTGTGCTTGGTTCTGTCGCAGCCCAATGGCGATAGAAAATAGATTCACCATCATGGCTGATAAAATGTGCTGTTGTTTCTGTTCTCATGATTATGTCCTTATTATTTATATATTTGAATGATCTTTAAGTTTTGCAATTTCCTCGCCTACGGCGAGGAAATGCATAATGTGTTTTTATAAAGCATTCGTTTCTCGAATGCCTTGGCGGATTCTGTTGAAAATTGTGTAGATCAATAATGCGATAACGATGTAGAACACAATGTTGATCCAATAGATATCAATTAAATTGAGTGCAATGACAACGCTTAATGTGCCAAAAACAAATGCACGATCACTTTTACCCATTGGGCCATCATAACGGCGGTTTGCTCCGATCAAGGGTGCCATTACGCCTGCATATTCTGATAACAAGGCTAAAAAGATGATGCCCAAAATAAGATAGATATTGATACCTGCAATGAAAATGAACACAGCGAATAGGGCGCTATCTGCGATCACATCGCACAGTTCATTTAAATAAGCACCGAGTTTAGATTGTTGATTAAATTCACGAGCTAGCATTCCATCGATAGCATTTAGAGCCATGCGAATGAACATCCAAATCGGCATTAACCATAAAACTAATGTATTTGGCAGAAAAAATGCCATAGTTGCAGCAATGATTAATGAACCAATACACGCAGCAACAGTCACTTGATTGGCGGTGATTTTGGCATCATAGAGCTTTTTCACCATTGGGCGAAGTAATGCTTGAAATGCAGGCTTGAGTTTATAAATTGAGATCATAATGTTACCTCTAGTAATTCTTTTTGGAAGTGAATTTAAATTAATATTAAACGATGTTTTATTTAAAGTAAACAGTGTTCAATAAAATTTTATATTGTGCTTTATTTTTAACCTGCTAAAATTTCGATCTTTATTTCACCCATGAACGAGCAAGGAGGACATTATGACGATATTACAATCAAATCTCTTTGCAGGCGTTTATCTTTAAGTTTTAATTTTAAAACTCGTTTCGCCTGCCAATCACAATATATTTTAAAGTTACAAAATAAAGGATTGGAAATGGGCAATACCATTCAAATTTTATCGCCTTGGACAGAAGGCAACGCGATTGATCAACTTAAAAAAACTGCTGAACTAAAAGGCATGCATTCTGTGGCAGGTATGCCAGATTTACATGCAGGGCGCGGTTATCCTGTAGGCGCATCATTTTTTTCAGTGGGGCAGTTATATCCTGCTTTAATCGGTAATGATATCGGCTGTGGAATGAGTTTATGGCAAACGGATTTATCAGCTCATAAATTTAAGTTGGATAAAGCAGAAAAAATCTTAAAGAAATATTCGGACTTTGCAGATGATGTTTGGTTAGCGGACAATGTGCCAACTGAATTGCAAGATCATGCTTATAAAAACTCATTAGGTTCAATCGGTAGTGGTAATCATTTTGCTGAATTTCAGAAAGTGAATAAAATCATCCATCAGGATTTATGGGATCAATTGAATCTCAATCATAAAAACTTATTCTTGTTGGTACACAGCGGTTCTCGTGGCTTAGGGCAATCAATTTTGCGTGATCATATTGATCACTATAATCATGAAGGCTTAAGTAATGCCAATGCTATCGAAGAGTATTTACAAAAGCATGATGATGCTGTGAAATTTGCAAGTGTGAATCGAGCATTAATTGCAGAAAGAATGATGGATGCACTCAAAATGGCAGGGAACCGTATTTTGGATTTACCACACAACTATGTGGAATCAGTAGTGATTGATGGGGTACAAGGTTGGTTACATCGTAAAGGTGCAACAGCTAGCCATCAAGGTTTGGCAATTATTCCGGGATCACGTGGTACATATAGCTATTTAGTGATGCCAAAAGCACAGGAAAGCTCACTATTTTCCATCGCACATGGTGCAGGTAGAAAATGGATGCGAAGCGAATGTGCAGGGCGATTGTCACAAAAATACAGTGTGGATCAATTGACAAGAACAGAGTTGGGTAGCCGAGTGATTTGTCAAAATCGTGATTTATTGTATGAAGAAGCACCTGAAGCTTATAAAGATATTGAAGGTGTGATTCAAGCATTGCAAGATGCAGATTTAATTGATGTGATTGCTGAGTTATCACCTGTGTTGACTTACAAAACATCAGGAGAACGATAATGCAAATTGTACAATTATCATCCGCTCAAGGACCTGTTGAATGCTCGATCGCGATTGAAAAAGCCTTGAATGTATTCATGAAGACATTATCAGCATATAATATTCATTTTGAGTTGATAGAATCAGTTAAGGATCGGCAAGGCTTAAAATCAGCATTGTTGCATGTAGATATTGAAGATGATCATGCTTTAATTCAAGAATGGCAGGGCACGCATCAATGGATTTGGAAAAGTTCTGTGCGCCCAAATCATCCGCGTAAAAACTGGTTTTTTGGTGTTGAGTTTTTTTCATCGCCTAAAGCATTATCTGAAAGTGAGATTGTGTATAAAGCAATTTCAGCACAAGGGCCGGGTGGGCAACATGTGAATAAAACTTCATCAGCGATTCAAGCAACACATTTGGCGACAGGTATTTCTGTCAAAGTGCAAACGGAACGTAGCCAACATGCCAATAAGCGTTTAGCCAATTTATTGATCCAACAAAAATTGCATCAAAGAATGAATGAAACATTGGATCAAGCAGAAAAGGAACGACGCTTAGTCCATCATCAATTAGAACGAGGGAATGCTAAGAAAATATTTATGGGTGATCAATTTAAATTAACTAATTGATTAGCATTATCTTTATAAGATTAAAGTTTAGAAGCCTTCTTGGCGTGAGAAGGCTTTTTTAAGATTTAATTTGTATTTAAACAGTGTTTAGTTTAAAGTGCGTGCTATGCTTTGAAAAATAATAGAGGAATGCTGTATGGCAAATTTTCCACAACATAGTTTAATCATGGTAGGCATTTTACTTACCATTTTGGTGATTGCTAGCATTATTGTGTGGCGAAAAAATAAATTTGATTTGAGTAAAGATCACACTGAATTGGTTCAGCGTACGCAATCATGGTGGTGGATGATTGGGCTGATTTTGGGTGCTTTTTTCTTAGGTCAAAAAGCGACAACGATATTTTTTGCTTTCATTAGTTTTCTCGCTTTGAAAGAATTCTATTCCATTACGCCGATTAGGGCAGTGGATCGCCGTTTAATTTTTTGGGCATATTTATCCATCCCATTTCAATACTATTTTGCTTACATCCAATGGTATGGCATGTTCATTATTTTGATTCCTGTTTATATGTTCTTATTACTGCCATTTAGAGCGGTATTGATTGGGGAAACACAAGGATTTATTAAAGCCAATTCCACAATTCAATGGAGTTTGATGTTATGTGTATTTGGTTTCAGCCACATTGCTTATTTAGCAAATTTGGATCGCGTGCATCCTGAAGCAGGTTTTACAGGATTGTTATTGTATTTAATTTTCATCACGCAATTCAATGATGTGAGCCAATATGTTTCAGGGAAGTTATTGGGTAAACGTAAAATCATCCCGAAAGTAAGCCCAAATAAAACTTGGGGCGGATTCTTGGGTGGTTTAGTGATTACAACAATTTTGGCAGCATTATTAGCACCATATTTGACGATCTTAACGTGGCAGAAAGGCTTATTTGCAGGGATTTTAATCGCAACTTCAGGATTCATTGGTGATGTGGTTTTATCTTCTGTGAAGCGCGATTTAGGCATTAAAGATAGCGGGTCATTGATCCCAGGACACGGTGGATTATTGGATCGTGTGGATAGCTTAATGTATTCAATTCCACTCTTTTTTCACTACTTTTATTACATCACAAAAGAGTTTGCCATATGAAAAAGTTCATCAAAATTCTATTTTTTGCCTTGATTGTTAAACCATTGGTGTTGATTGGTTTGGGTTTAAACATCGTAAACCGTAAGGCTTTGCCACAAACAGGGCCAGCTATTTTGGCAGCCAATCATACAAGCCATTTAGATACATTGGTTTTGATGAGCTTATATCCTTTAAAAATGATCCATCGTGTGCGCCCTGTGGCGGCGGCGGATTATTTTCATAAAAATCGTTGGATCAAATGGTTTGCTACTTATTGCATCGATATTATTCCACTAACACGCAATGAAATTAAAGCACCCAATGAGTTATTTTCGGGCTGTTATGAAGCGTTAGATCATGGTGATATTGTGATTTTATTCCCTGAAGGCACGCGCTCAAGTACAGAAGATCGTATTTTTAAACTGAAACGCGGAATCCATTATTTGGCAATAAGATATGACAAGGTACCTGTTTATCCTGTGATTTTGCGAGGATTAGGCAAAGCTTTGCCAAAAGGTGAAGCGCTATTTGTACCATTCAATTGTGATGTGGTTGTGGGTGAAATTTTAACATTGGATGACAATGCTAAAGTATATCTAGACAATTTAGAAGCGTATTATCAAAATTTATTAAAATCTTGTATTACGAAATAAAAATATTCCCCAAGGTTATCCACAGTAATTGTGAATAACCTTAATCTTTATTTGCGCTTATTTGGCCAAAATTCAGTACCTAAATTTAATATTTTTGGTAGAGATCACTGATACTAGTGACTAACTATTTGTTGAACTAAATGATCATTTCAATAAAAATATAATATTTATCCACCTGAACAGCAAGAGTTCGTCGGTGTTGTTGTAAACTTGCGCTCTTCTTTTTTACAGTTACAGTTTTTACAGGTACATGTGCCAGGCGGGCAATCACAGATCACTTCTTCAACTGCAAATTCTTCTTTTGCGGCTAATGCTTGTTGAATCATTTCAATGTCTTCAAAAGACAATACGCGATTTTCAATCATTTCCACAATGCGTTTCCCCACTTTACGAGAACATAAATGGCCGGAGGTTTCCACTTGCTTACGCGTTCGATCTTCTTCAGCAATGGTTGGGAAATAAACATTGAAACGCCCACGTTTACGAATACCCACAACCCCCTTACGGACAAGTCGAGACAGCATCACTTGAATAGTATTGGCTTGCCAATCGGTTGTTTCACTCAAAATAGTGACAACTTCTTGACTCGTTGCTTGATTTTGCGACCATAATACCTGCATGATGGTGTATTCTGATTGTGAAATTTTATTGGATGCCATTTTTTCCCTTTAAATTAATTGAATTATGAATCCATGGGCTAATTATAGACTAAATTGGATGAAGAAAGGGGCTTGTGTTGATTGAGTGTTATTTATGATTATAAAATCTTTTAAGAAAATTTTAATGTCTGATGATCAGGTTTTGCCAATGTATCAAAAGATCAAAGAGCATATTTTAGAGCATATTGCTAATGGTGATTGGCAACCTAATCAAAAATTGCCCTCTGAAAATGAAATTTCAGCGATTTTAAACATCAGTAGAATGACTGTGAACCGTGCCTTTAAAGAATTAACAGAAGAAGGATATTTATTTAGAGAAAAAGGGGCAGGAACATTTGTTGCAACACCTTTCCAGTTAAACCCATTTTTTGAATTAATACCTATTGCACAAGAGATTGCAATAGAAGGTCGAAAGTTTTCAACTGAAATTATTAAGATGAACGTTGTAGAAAATTTAGAAAGGCATGAGCTTCATTTTTATGATGTGGATCAAGAAAAAGTGTTTTATAGTGAAATCATTTATTTGAGTGAAGGTATCCCTATTCAGTTTGAAAAGCGTTATGTACTAGCGTCTTTTGCGCCAAACTATCTAAAAGAACAGTTTAAGCGCGACTGTTCTACAACATATTTACAAAAATTATCGACGGTTTTATCGCAAAAACATACATTAGAAGCCGTAATTCCTGATGAAAAATTACGCACTATATTAAAGGTTGATGATCACGTTGCTTGTTTCAAAATATGTGAAAAATTACAGTATAAAAATAAACTGATCAGCTATGCAGAGCAGTATTATCCGGCTTCTCGGTATAAGTTCCATAGTAAAATATAAAAAAATTTTTCTAGTAAA
>NZ_MVDO01000192.1 GCF_002006755.1 Wohlfahrtiimonas larvae
AAATTTAGAAAGGCATGAGCTTCATTTTTATGATGTGGATCAAGAAAAAGTGTTTTATAGTGAAATCATTTATTTGAGTGAAGGTATCCCTATTCAGTTTGAAAAGCGTTATGTACTAGCGTCTTTTGCGCCAAACTATCTAAAAGAACAGTTTAAGCGCGACTGTTCTACAACATATTTACAAAAATTATCGACGGTTTTATCGCAAAAACATACATTAGAAGCCGTAATTCCTGATGAAAAATTACGCACTATATTAAAGGTTGATGATCACGTTGCTTGTTTCAAAATATGTGAAAAATTACAGTATAAAAATAAACTGATCAGCTATGCAGAGCAGTATTATCCGGCTTCTCGGTATAAGTTCCATAGTAAAATATAAAAAAATTTTTCTAGTAAATTATTTGTAGATATTGATTAATAATTATGTCAAGTATGACTGTATTATTTGAAATTCTCTAATCAAGCCTCTTTATTATTATTTTTATTAGCGTTAGACTATATACATAATTTTCAACTTGTATATACAAGTTATAAAGTAATAAAGGGAGTCTTATGATTGATATTGCGTTGCTCACAGCTGTTTTTGTTGTGGGGTTTAATGGTTCTTTGCATTGTTTTGGTATGTGTGGGCCTGTTGTTGGTATTTTGGGAATGAATACAGAAGCTAAAGGCAATGGCAGAAAAATTGGTGCAGCATTATGTTATAACTTAGGTCGAATCACAACCTACATGCTGCTTGGCGTAATTGCAATGTTATTAAGTGTTGCAATGAAGGACCTTAAGCCATTACAAATTGTGATTCGTTATTTTGCTGGCATTGTGATGCTATTTGTGGCGTTGCAATTGATTGGCTTTCCTCAATTTTTAGCATTCATTGAAAAACCAATGAGTAAATTGTCACGTCCGATTTCAAAATTAACGCGTAAATTTTTCCCAATTAAATCATTTTTTGGAGCTTATATTGCAGGCTTGGCATGGGGATTATTGCCATGTGGCATGGTTTACATGGCATTTGCGATGAGTTTAGGTGCTGAAAATGCAGTAACTGCACCATTAGTCATGTTGTTTTTTGGTTTAGGCACATTACCTATGATGATCACATTAAGTATTTCAGGCAACTTCTTTGGCAGTTTCTTCTCTTCTCCAAAAGCACGTAAATTAGCAGGTTTAATTGTTTTATTGATGACAGTATTTTATATGGGATCAATGCTTATGAATGACTTAGGTAAAGGTGGCATGAATCATGGTAGTCATGGCGAAATGAATCACGCAGAAATGGATCACAGTACAATGGATCATTCTAAGATGGATATGCCTGCAATGGATCATAGCCAAATGGACCATTCACAAATGAACCATGCAGAAATGGATCACAGTACGATGGACCACTCACAGATGGACCATTCAAACATGCAGCACTGAGCAAATTAATAATCTAGGAATATTGGGTGATATTCCTAGATTAAAACATCGCTGATCATAACCCCCAAGGAGAAATCATGAAACAAAAAGCGCTATTTTTAGCGGTTTTAGGCATCCTTATGCCCGAAATTTATGCAGAAGAAACACTTGCAGCATTGGATGATATTCAGGTCATTGCAAAGATTTCAAATCAACCCAATATTCAAACCATTAATACCAAAGAAGCAATTCAACCAATGCCGGCACAAGATGGTGCTGAATTATTAAAATTGATCCCTAACTTAAGCGTTGCTAGAAAAGGCGGTGGTGGCGGTGAACCTGTATTCCGTGGTTTGGGTGGTTCGCGCTTAAAAATATTAAGCAATGACGCAATGATTTTGGGTGGTTGTGGCGGACGAATGGATCCCCCCACTGCTTATATTTATCCTGAATCTTATGATGAAGTTGTTTTTATTAAAGGCCCACAATCTGTGCAGTATGGTCCGGGTAATATTGCAGGCGTTGCAAGATTTGTGAGAAATGATATTAAATTGGATGAATTCACCACAAAGTTTAGTGGATCAATAATGGGCGGATCATATGATCGCTTAGAATCCTATGCAGATGCCATCATT
>NZ_MVDO01000193.1 GCF_002006755.1 Wohlfahrtiimonas larvae
TTGCAAAGATTTCAAATCAACCCAATATTCAAACCATTAATACCAAAGAAGCAATTCAACCAATGCCGGCACAAGATGGTGCTGAATTATTAAAATTGATCCCTAACTTAAGCGTTGCTAGAAAAGGCGGTGGTGGCGGTGAACCTGTATTCCGTGGTTTGGGTGGTTCGCGCTTAAAAATATTAAGCAATGACGCAATGATTTTGGGTGGTTGTGGCGGACGAATGGATCCCCCCACTGCTTATATTTATCCTGAATCTTATGATGAAGTTGTTTTTATTAAAGGCCCACAATCTGTGCAGTATGGTCCGGGTAATATTGCAGGCGTTGCAAGATTTGTGAGAAATGATATTAAATTGGATGAATTCACCACAAAGTTTAGTGGATCAATAATGGGCGGATCATATGATCGCTTAGAATCCTATGCAGATGCCATCATTGGTAATCAATGGGGATATATTCACGCTAACGGCACATATAATAAATCCAATGATTATAAAGATGGATCAGGCGATAAAATTCATTCTGAATATAAACGCTCTAGCCAAACGATTGAATTAGGTTTAACCCCGACAAAAGATACTTTGATTGAATTGGGCTATGATCGTAGCCGTGGTCATACATTCTATGCGGATAGAATGATGGATGGCACAAAGTTTGATCGTGACAGTTGGCGCTTAAAGGTTAAGCAAGAAAATATCTCTGAATGGCTAACAAAATTACAGTTTGAATATAGCCATAATAAGATTGATCATGTGATGGATAACTATACTTATCGCACAGTGATGCCAAATAAAATGGGCAAAAAAATGTATGCATTGAGTAATCCTGCACGCACAACACAAACAGCCAAGTTGTTTGCAGAATTATCTTTGGGCGATACTGAAACAGTTTTGGGTATGGATTGGTTTGCGGATCGTCATAAATTACGCATGACAGGGATGAAACCCAATTTACTCGAAGTTCAAAATTATAAAAATATGCCTTATCAGTTGAATCAAAAATTTAAAAATATTGGTATTTTTGCGGAAACTTCATGGTTTATAACGGATGACCAAAAATTGGTTGTCGGTTATCGTCATGATCGTAATGATGCTAAATATAATCCTAATTTTGGCAAAGGCAAAGATATTGCACTCAATGCATTATCGAAACGTTATAACTTAGATTCAGCATTTATTCGCTATGAACATGCAGTGAATGATTGGTTGTTCCATGCAGGTTATGGTATGGCGCAACGCTCACCTGATTTCTGGGAAAGAAGTCGAATGGACGGTGAAAATGTTAAAAAAGAGACAAATCATGAAATTGATTTTGGTTTCTTGTATAACACAGATACCTTGGCAGTTTCCACTACAGTATTTGCGAGTAAAATGAAAGATTACATCCTAATTGATCAAGGGCAGGCTCGTAATATTGATGCGGATCGTTATGGTGCAGAGGCTCAAGTACAATGGAATTTTGCACAGAATTGGAATGTAAGTAGTAGCTTAGCTTATACATACGGTAAAAATAAAACAGATCATAGAGCCTTGGCACAAATCGCCCCATTAGAATGGAATACGAGTTTAAACTGGAGCAATGAAACGTTCAGTGCAGGAGCAGTTTGGCATGTTGTGAATTCACAGCATCGTTATGCAGAGGGGCAAGGCAATATCTTTGGTGCGGATTCTGGTCCGGGTGCGGGTTTTGGCATATTGTCATTGAATGCATCATGGAAAGTTAAAAATGAATTCACATTGTTAGCGGGTGTGGATAATGTTTTTGATAAGAATTATTCAGAGTTTATCAGCCGTTCTGCTTATGACATTTATCCTTATGAGGCTAGTAAATTTAGAGTGAATGAACCAGGTCGACGTTTTTGGGTACGCATGAATGTGAGCCTCTAAGATTATGTTTAAAATCTCTAATATTGTGCTGTTTGTGATTGTTGCGCTTGGCCATTGCGGTATTATCTATATTGTTTTGAGTTCCCCCGAAAAACAGTATGAACAAAAGCTAGTAATTGCAGGCACAATATTAGAGATGACAGTTTTAAATGTTATGGAAGCAGCGCCACCTGAAGAAAAAGTGGTGGAACAAACAAAAGAAGCACCGAAAATATTAACGACAGAAAAAAGTGATGTGGAGATTGATAATCCCGTTGAATCATTGAAAGAAAAAGTCATTCAAGCGCCTGTTAAACCCAAAATCGTGCCGAAAAAGAATATCGCTAACCAAAATAGAAATAAAAATACCGCACAAATTCAGCCTAAAAAAGCCGGGCAAGCCATACAATCACAAGCCTTTATGGCGCCAACCCATGAAGGCAAGGCTCTCGGCAATCGTAAACCGAAATACCCTGAATTATCGCTTCGGCGTAAAGAAGAAGGCAGGGTGACATTGAAGGCAAAAGTATTGGCTTCAGGTAGAGCAGAGTCAGTATCAATCCATAAAAGTAGCGGTTATCCAAGGTTGGATAATGCTGCCCAAAAAGCTGCACAAAATTATAGATATAAACCTGCTGAACAAAATGGGCAAAAAGTCAGTTATGATTATTTTTTCACGGTGACGTTTAGTATTAAAAACATGTGAATTTTTCATTCATATACTTATGTTTTCCATATATTTTAAATTTAAGTTACCAAAAGTAACTTTTTCTCAAAAATTCCTCTATACTAATCACATTCATAATTAGATTGTCATACTAAGAGAGGAACTTATGGCTTCATTTTTTTCATTGACCGCATTATTGGGCGGTTTACTTATTGGCTTAGCAGCCATGATCTATTTTCTGTTTTTAGGCAGGGTGATGGGCGTGAGCGGGATTTTAAGCACAACCTTGAGCCGTCATGGCTTTACGGTATGGCGTGCACTTTTCATTGTGGGCATTTTAATTTCACCGTGGATTTATAGCCTATTTGCAGAAGTTCCTGTCGCTGAATTAACCAATAATAAAATGTTATTGATCATTGGCGGATTATTAGTGGGCTTAGGCGCAGGGTTAAGTTCAGGGTGTACAAGTGGGCACTCCATTTGTGGGATTGCGCGATTATCGCCAAGTTCAGTAGTGGTCACAATGATCTTTATGGTTGCAGGTGGTGTTTCTGTCTTCATTGTTAAACATTTATTAGGATTATAAGGAGCACGTAATGTACGCATTTATATCATTAATTGCAGGGATTATTTTTGGTTTAGGATTAATTTTATCAGGTATGGCAAATCCTTCTGTTGTTCAAGGTTTTTTAGATCCATTCGGTAATTGGAATCCTGCATTAATTTGGGTCATGGTGGGCGCTTTGGTGATGAGCTTTATTGCTGTCACAATTCTGAAAAAGCGCGGTACAACATTATTGGGTGAAAGGCATCATCTACCCACAAATACACCAATGAACAAGCGCTTAATTATGGGTGGATTAATCTTTGGTGTAGGTTGGGGATTGGTGGGGATTTGCCCAGCACCTGCATTAGTTTTAGTGGGACAAGGTTTACCAGATGGCATTTTATTTGCCATCGCCATGATCATTGGTTTATTACTGCCTAGATTTTTATTTAAAAAATCACATTAATTTGTGGGATTGAATGAACTGAATGAATTGCTGAATCGGAGGAGAAAGATATTTCTCCTTTGCATGCACGATATTGAAGTTTCTGAAATATTGATCTTCAATATTGAGTTGTACTAAATGATCCTTATAAAAGGGATTATCCAAACATGCTTTAGAGATAAAAGTAACGCCTAATTGATTGAATATACTCAATAAAATCGCATCGAATGAATTTAAGATAAGATACTCAAAAGGCTGATGAAAATGGATAGCTAATTGATGATCAAAAAACTTTCGGCTTGCGGAGTTGGCTTCTCGTAATATCCAGCGCTCTTGGTTCAGTTGCTCATAACTCACAGATTCTAATTGTGCTAAAGGATGATGAATGGATGCAACAATCACCATTTCATCTTTCTGCCAAAACTCATGTTGCAATGATGAATCAATGGCAGAGCTTTCTAAAAGGGCGATATCCAATTCAAAACGAGTCAATAATTCTTGAATGGAATGAACGTTTTCAATAATAACTTCAGGTAGCCAATGATGTTGTGTTTCAAATTGTTGCAATAAGTTGGGTAAGAAAAATGAACCAATGGATTTGGTACAACCAATCGTAATTTTGGGTGTAGATTGATGAAGGCTAAATTCATCTTCTATGAATTTCATACGATTTAATATTTCATCGGCTAATGGGATTAATGTTCTGCCTGCTTGATTGAGATAAAGTCGTGAATTTTTACGATCAAAAATAGGCTCGCCTAACTGAATTTCTAGTTCTGCTAAGCTTTGTGATAAAGCACCCTTCGTCATATTAATAACATCGGCAGCAGCCGTCATATTACCGTGATTGACGATGGATAAAAATACTTTAAGTTGTTTGATTGTAATATTCATGTTTAGTTTCTCTAAACGGTTTGTTTAAAATAACTCGATATACTAAACATAACAGTATCACTAAAATCAAGTTCGAGAGAGAAAATTTGAACTAAGTTGCACTGTAGGATTAAAATAGGGTAAAAATATGAAACGCTTTCATCAACAAATCAGAGAATTGCCAACGCCACTTG
>NZ_MVDO01000194.1 GCF_002006755.1 Wohlfahrtiimonas larvae
TTAAGTTGTTTGATTGTAATATTCATGTTTAGTTTCTCTAAACGGTTTGTTTAAAATAACTCGATATACTAAACATAACAGTATCACTAAAATCAAGTTCGAGAGAGAAAATTTGAACTAAGTTGCACTGTAGGATTAAAATAGGGTAAAAATATGAAACGCTTTCATCAACAAATCAGAGAATTGCCAACGCCACTTGGTGGATTAGCTTTAGGGATAGCGAGCTTAGGCTGGTGCATGGAAAATGCATTGCCATTGCAAGGCTATGGGCAAATGATGGGTTCGATAATCGCAATTGTGATGATCGTTGCATTGCTTGGCCGTTTTATCCTGCATCCTGATACTTTATGGAATGATTTAAAGCATCCTGTGTTGGGTAGCATTTTGCCAACATTTGCGATGGCAAGCATGGTGATTTCTAAAATGGTTGGTGATCATTTACCAAGTTTGGGCGTATTCATTTGGCTTACTGCGATTGTGATTCATTGTCTGTTTTTAATGATATTCGTTTATCACCGAGTTAAAAATTTTGAGATTCAGCATATTGTGCCAAGTTGGTTTATTCCGCCGATTGGTTTGATCGTTGCGGATGTGACATGCCCGAGTCCTGAATATTACGGCATTGCGATTATATTATTAGTGATTGGCTTAAGTTGCTATGCCATTATGTTGCCGCTTGTGATTTATCGATTAATCTTTGTGAAAGAAATTCCCGATGCAGCAAAGCCAACGATTGCGATTTTGGCAGCGCCAGCAAGTTTATCTTTGGCGGGTTATTTGAATGTCGTGAAAGAACCATCTTTATTGATCATTGCAATTTTATTGGGTGTTGCGATATTGATGACATTTATTGTGTACTGCGCACTGTTGAAATTGGTGAGATTACCTTTCACACCGGGATTTGCAGCTTTTACATTCCCATTAGTAATTGGTGCAACGGCTTTATACAAATTGGCAGATTTAGCCAAGGCACATGAATTAACAGTGAAAATGAGCCATCAATTAAGAATCTTAGCCAATGTGGAATTAGCCATTGCTACACTTGTGATTTTATATGTGTGTGTTTGTTATTACAGTTTCTATTGCGTGAAAAGTAAAGAAGCATTACTCACTAACTGATGCATAATGATCGAGCTAATCTCTCGCCCTCTGGGCGAGAGATTAAATAAAATTTAAATATTATGATTTTCTAAAAACTAAAATAATACCCGCAATGATTGAAAACATACCAAGTATTGCCGCGGCAGACATTGCATTACCCAAGATGATGTAATCCAAAATTGCCGTTACAACAGGTACAAGATAAAACAAACTTGTGATGTTTACGACATTGCCTGTGCGGATTAATTTATAAAGTAATAGCTGAGCGACCACTGAAATAATTAATCCTAGCCATAAAGCAGGTACCCAAAAGCCAAAGTTGAAAGTATTGCGAATCTCTTCTGTGGGCAAAAATGCTAAACACATGATTAAAGTAATCGCATATTGCAATGGTAAGATTTGCTGCGGTGCTTGCTTGATGCGTTTTTGCATTAATGTACCAATCGTAATGCACAATAATGCACCGCCTGCGTACCATAATCCCAATGTACTTAAACCATCTGTGCTTAAGCCTTTTGATACAATAAGTGTTAAACCAATGAAGGCTAATAGCAATCCTATTAAACGAATTGGGGAATATCTTCGTTCAGATAATAGCAATGTTAAAATTGGCTGTGCACCTAACAATGTTGCCAATAATCCCGGTGTCATACCATAACGCATCGCTTGGAAATAACAGATGGAATAAGCGCCAATTAACAGTGCGCCAGTGCATAAAACATATTTTCTTGTGCCTAAATCGGGGAGCCAAACTTTGGTTTTGAAGGCAAGTAATGTTAGAGCGAATAGGGCAATCGCATAACGCCAAATGAGTAAAACAAAAACGGATGTATTATCTAATCCCCAGCGTGTGAAGATTGCAGCACTTCCCCATAAAAGGACGAATAAAGCCATAGCAGCGCCAGATGACGCAAATAAATTTTTAATGTTCATACAAAATCCTCTTGCTTGTAGATCAAGCAAGTTCAAGTTTTAAAAAAGAATGAAATTTTTTAAACGGTTACACAACCGCTGAGTTAACGACTACGGATTTGACCACAGCGTTGACAACAACAGCGCGAACGACACTTGAAACAGGAGATGGCGGAGTTTGTGCACATGGCATAAAAGAGCGTTGCAAATGCTTTGCATTGTATGAAACGATTGCCATGCTGCCTCCTGATAGAAATGATGTAAAATTAAAATCAGAAATAACTATACCATAGAAAAATAAAAAAGCATGGAAAAATTTCTCATGCTTTTCATAGGTTATGGATTACTGAATGAGTTAAACGTTATAAACTTCTTCACTCACTTCATTCTTCTTTTTGGTAAAATATTTTAAATAGATCACTAATAATGTACATGTGGAAATCACTGCGGGAATCGCTAATACAATAAAAATTTGTTGTAAATCCATATTTCTTTTGATGAGCTCTGCCACCAAATATGATCCTGCAATGCCACCGAATCGACCAATGCCGAGCATCCAAGAAACACCTGTGCTTCTGCCTGCGGTTGGGTAAAAGCTTGCCGCAAAAGATGGTAAAGAAGATTGTGCTGTGTTCATCACAATGCCTGCAACAATTGTAATGAATACTAATGCTGCCGTACCCAAATCGATGGCATAACCAATAGCGCCGACTGTGATGAATGTTAAACCAAAGAATGTTGCAATCAATAAACTTGGATTATAACGATCCATTAACCAACCATTGGCAATCGCACCTAAACCGCCTAATGCAAATAATCCTGTCACAATGGCAGCAAGTGAACCGCTAATATGAGCTGTTGTGAATAGTGTTGGCATCCAGTTGGAAACGCCATAGAAAATTACCAAACCCATGAAATATGTTATCCAAAGCATCACAGAACCAATCGCATAATGCTTCGATAAAATTACGCGAATCCCCTCTGATTTATTGGTTGCGATAGCAGTCTTATTTTCTGATAAATAGAAACTTGAGTAATCTTTAGCAGTTGCTGAAATGCGAGATAGTGTTGCTTTGATTTTTTTTTGTGATAAGCCTTTATTGATAGAATAGCGAGCAGATTCAGGCACAAAAAATATTAAAAAGATTGCCAAAATTACGGGGACAATTCCACCCAAAAAGAGAACAGATTGCCAACCAAATTCTGGAATAATCCACGCAGCTAAAAATCCACCAGACGCCGCACCCACAGGGAAGCCACAAAACATTGTATTCACTAAAAAGAATTTTCTTTTGCTTGGGCAATATTCTGTTAAAAGCGTCACTGCATTGGGCATAGCCGCGCCTAAACCAACACCTGTAATGAAGCGCATGATTTCTAAATGTAACAAGTTTTGGCTGTAAGCAGAGATGAATGTGCCAATACCAAAGACTAGTACGGAGATCACCAACATGATTTTACGGCCGAGTTTATCAGCCAGTGGCCCAAAGCCAATTGCACCAATCGCAATACCAAATAAGCCTGCGCTCATTGCAGTTGCTAAATCAGGCTTTTGAATGCCCCATTCTTGTATTAAGCTAGGCGCAATGTAGCCAATGGCGACCGTATCATAGCCATCTAGCAATGCAACTAGAAAGCAAACGGCAAAAATCATCCATTGAAACTTTGAAAATTTGTTGGTATCTATAAATTCTTGAAAATTTTTATTGGGTTTAATGGATCCCACATTATATCTCCATGATAAAGATTACATGATTATTAAGTTGATATGGTAACTTACCAAAATTTTAATGAATAATTTTAGAATCTTAATAAAATTAAATAAAATCAATTGGTTATATCTATGGTAAAAATGATTGGTATTAAAGTGTAAAATATATGGAAATATTTGTATTTACAAGTTTTTTTATACTAAAATGCACTGTTAACTGCCGAATAGGCAGCTTAGAAAGAATCATGTTTGGCAGGTGGATGCATCAGTTGGTTAACTGCCGAATAGGCAGCTTAGAAAATGAGTCTGAAAGAGCCAGCTAGCGGTGCTACGTTAACTGCCGAATAGGCAGCTTAGAAAATTATTTTTTGATGAAATAGCAATAAAAGACAGTTAACTGCCGAATAGGCAGCTTAGAAAATAACTAAAAATAATAGAGCTATTTGCATCTGGTTAACTGCCGAATAGGCAGCTTAGAAAAAATAATGCACAGTCAGTTGGTGGTTTGCATGGTTAACTGCCGAATAGGCAGCTTAGAAAGTACTAACTAGTAATGAAGAATACAAAGAGCCGTTAACTGCCGAATAGGCAGCTTAGAAAAAAATTCAGTAAATCCTGAGCCAACACCAACGGTTAACTGCCGAATAGGCAGCTTAGAAAGATATGATTGTGAACAATCGCTTCAATTCGCTGTTAACTGCCGAATAGGCAGCTTAGAAATTTGTGTAATAATTGTTCGGTATATCGTACACGTTAACTGCCGAATAGGCAGCTTAGAAAAAACATGCATTCGAGCTGGTGCTGATGCTTCGGTTAACTGCCGAATAGGCAGCTTAGAAAACCTGAAGATAAACCAACTGAACCTACTGATCGTTAACTGCCGAATAGGCAGTATGACAAAAATTATTGACTTTTATTTCCGATCAGTGTCTACTAAACGAATGATTAACTAATAGACTTTATTTGAAATGACACAAACAATGATGAATACAACATGGTGGCAAGAACTCCCTACTTCGGGCGGTTCGGCTGTGTCTGTTTTTCAATAAAGTTTCAAGAAGAACAAATCAAAACCCGCCTAATGGCGGGTTTTTTTATATCTAAATTATGTTTGCACAAAGGAAAATTTATGATCGATGCATTTTCAAGTTTACAAACGGTGCTGAATTACCAAGATAACCCTGCAGAGTTGTTTCATCATTATTGCGAAAATAAAGCCAATACATTGCTACTAGAATCAGCAGATGTGAATAGTAAAGAGAATCTAAAAAGCTTATTGGTGATCGAATCTGCCGTTAAAATTACAGCCAATAACCACTTGGTAACTTATAAAGCACTTACAGAAAATGGACTAAATTTATTGCCCATCATTCAGAAAACACTATCATCCATGAAGGTAAAGGTTGAGCTTAATGGCACAACTTTGCAGGCAACTTTTCCTAAAATTCAGGATGGTTTATCAGAAGATGAAAAGCTCTGTTCACTATCAATCTTTGATGGTTTGCGTGTGTTATTAACGATCGCACAAGAAAATCTCACTAATCCAGAAGAACTATTAATGACAGGTTTATTCGCTTATGAATTAGCATATTTATTTGAACCAGTGGCTGAGGAAAATTTTGCAAAAAAATGTGCGGATTACACATTTTATATAGCAGAACACATGATTACATTGGATCATCAAACAAAACAGAGCAAATTAATCTCTTTGGTTACAAATCATGATACGGAATCTCAAATCTATCAAACTATAAAAAAACAGCATGAAAAGCTTTTAGTAAAATATGATGAACCCATCTCAATAATTGAAAAAAATCAATTCAAGAATGAATCAAGCAGTGTTTCAACGAATATTGCAGATGATGATTTTGGTGACAAAGTTAAAGCTTTAAAAGGTTATATTCAGCAAGGTGATGTGTTTCAAGTTGTGCCATCTCGTCAATTTTATATAGAGTGTCCATCGCCATTTTTAGCCTATTTACAATTGAAGCAAAATAATCCGAGCCCTTATTTATTCTATATGCAGGATCAGGACTTTACACTCTTTGGTGCATCGCCAGAAAGTGCTTTGAAATATACAAAAAATAGCAATGAAGTGGAGCTTTACCCAATTGCGGGCACGCGCCCGCGGGGATTTGCAAAAGATGGTAGCATCAACCGTGATTTGGATAGTCGTTTGGAATTATCATTAAGAACGGATCAAAAAGAGTTATCTGAACATTTTATGTTGGTGGATTTAGCGCGCAATGATCTAGCAAAAATCTGTGTGCCGGGATCACGCCATGTTGCTGATTTAACCAAAGTGGATCGCTATGCTTATGTGATGCACTTGGTTTCTCGCGTGGTTGGGCAATTAAAGAATAATTTAGATTGTTTCCATGCTTATCAATCTACTATGAATATGGGTACATTAACAGGCGCACCAAAAATCAGAGCAATGCAGTTAATCCACGAACATGAAAATGTACCACGCGGCAGTTATGGCGGGGCTGTGGGTTATTTCACAGGCAAAGGCGATTTTGACACTTGCATCGTGATTCGTTCAGCATTTGTACAAGATGGGATTGCAACAGTGCAGGCAGGTGCAGGCGTTGTGAAAAATTCAGATCCGAGTTCAGAAATGGAAGAGACAAAATCAAAAGCACGTTCAGTGGTGAATGCCATTTTACAAGCGCATCAATCTAAGGAGAAATTCTAATGGCTAACATTATTTTTATGGATAATTTTGATTCCTTCACTTATAACATCGTGGATGATTTAAGAACGATGGGGCACAACGTTGAGATTTATCGTAATAATTTATCCACTGAATTTTTCCTAGAGAAATTAGCACAAACAGAAAATCCATTATTGTTTTTATCACCAGGGCCTTGTTATCCGAAGGATGCAGGTTCCATGTTGGATGTGATCAAAGCATCTATTGGTAAATATCCGATGATAGGTGTTTGTTTGGGGCATCAAGCTATCATCGAAACATATGGCGGCAGAATCATTCCAGCAGATGATTATATTCATGGTGAAACCTCCAACATTCAGCATGATGGGCAGGCAATGTTTAAAGGTTTACCAAATCCTATGAGTGTTGCGCGTTATCACTCTTTAGTGGGAGTTAATATTCCAAAAGCTTTAACAATCAATGCTTCTGTGAATAATATGGCGATGGCTGTGCGTGATGATCAAAATTATGTGATGGGTTTCCAATTTCATCCTGAATCAATTTTAACCACAGATGGTTATTGTCTATTATCTCAATCTATTGATTGGCTAATGGATTTTTATTGATATATCTATATCATCATTTGCATGTATTGTTTTTAGTTCTATAATGAGGCGGTTGCGCAATGCAATGATGGTGTAGCTCCTCCGTGGTGGCAGTACCAAATCTTTGATATATATACCACAATTATAA
>NZ_MVDO01000195.1 GCF_002006755.1 Wohlfahrtiimonas larvae
TCTATATCATCATTTGCATGTATTGTTTTTAGTTCTATAATGAGGCGGTTGCGCAATGCAATGATGGTGTAGCTCCTCCGTGGTGGCAGTACCAAATCTTTGATATATATACCACAATTATAAGGAGTATTAGATATATGATGCAATCGGAAAGGATTTTAGAGCTGAGAAATGCTCCGATTCGTAGTTTGTTATGGAAGTATGCATTACCTGCTATTGTGGGGAGCACTGTTACTGCACTTTATAATATTATTACACGTTATTTTATTGGTAATGCAGACTATTTAAATGATGATGCGATGAGCGCTATGGGGTTAGCACTACCGATTATGACCATTTTAGCGGCGTTTGGTATGTTAGTTGGTGCAGGCGCAGGTAGTCGTATTTCGATCTTTTTGGGTAATGAAGATTATGATAAAGCTGAGAAGGTTGTCGGAACATCCTTGATTTTAACTTTTATCATTACCATTACTGTTTCGATGTCTTTTTTCATATTTTTAAAGCCACTTGTGCATTTTTTAGGTGCTGATGAAGGCACTTATCAATATACCTATG
>NZ_MVDO01000196.1 GCF_002006755.1 Wohlfahrtiimonas larvae
GGAAAGGATTTTAGAGCTGAGAAATGCTCCGATTCGTAGTTTGTTATGGAAGTATGCATTACCTGCTATTGTGGGGAGCACTGTTACTGCACTTTATAATATTATTACACGTTATTTTATTGGTAATGCAGACTATTTAAATGATGATGCGATGAGCGCTATGGGGTTAGCACTACCGATTATGACCATTTTAGCGGCGTTTGGTATGTTAGTTGGTGCAGGCGCAGGTAGTCGTATTTCGATCTTTTTGGGTAATGAAGATTATGATAAAGCTGAGAAGGTTGTCGGAACATCCTTGATTTTAACTTTTATCATTACCATTACTGTTTCGATGTCTTTTTTCATATTTTTAAAGCCACTTGTGCATTTTTTAGGTGCTGATGAAGGCACTTATCAATATACCTATGATTTTTTAAAATATTATTTGCCGGGTGCAATTTTCGCCAATCTTTGTTTTAGTTTTAATAATATGATGCGTTCATCAGGTTATCCAAAAAAAGCGATGTACACGATGCTATTAACCTTAGTGTTGAATGCAATTTTTGCGCCAATCTTTATTTATCAATTACGCTGGGGTATTGAAGGTGCCGCATTATCCATCGTACTATCAATGATTATTGGTACAATTTTTGTAATGCAACATTTTATCAGTAGAAAATCTGTTGTTGCTTTTAAATTATCTAATATTCGTTTCAATTGGTTCATTACTAAAGCTATTTTAAGTATTGGTATGTCACCATTTTTAATGAATTTAGTATCAGGTAGCATTATTTTTATCATCATTCAGCAAGTTAAAATATATGGTGGCTCTCTAGCCGTTGGTGCTTATACAATTGTGAATGTTTTATTAATGCTAGTTGTATTGATATTACTGGGTTTAACACAAGGCATGCAACCTATCGTTGGTTATAGTTTTGGTGCTAAAGAGATTAAACGATTGCGTGAAGCATTGCTTCAAACAATTAAAGTAGGGGTGATGATTGGTGTGATTGCTATGATCATTGGTGTATTCTTCCCATCACTTGTTGTTGAATTTTTTAATCCATCGCCAGAGCTTGCTAAAGTCGCAATTAATGCCATTAAAATTGTGACTGTTTTATTTCCTTTAGCAGGCTTTCAAATCGTTGTGACGATTTTCTTTCAAAGCATTGGTAAAGTGAAGCACTCCATCTTTTTAAGTTTGAGTCGTCAAATTATATTCTTAATTCCTGGGCTATTTATTTTTCCATTATATTTTGGTATTGATGGTGTTTGGTATGCAATTTTTGCAGCAGATTTAGTTTCAACATGTACTGCAGCTTTGTTTTTATG
>NZ_MVDO01000197.1 GCF_002006755.1 Wohlfahrtiimonas larvae
GTATTCTTCCCATCACTTGTTGTTGAATTTTTTAATCCATCGCCAGAGCTTGCTAAAGTCGCAATTAATGCCATTAAAATTGTGACTGTTTTATTTCCTTTAGCAGGCTTTCAAATCGTTGTGACGATTTTCTTTCAAAGCATTGGTAAAGTGAAGCACTCCATCTTTTTAAGTTTGAGTCGTCAAATTATATTCTTAATTCCTGGGCTATTTATTTTTCCATTATATTTTGGTATTGATGGTGTTTGGTATGCAATTTTTGCAGCAGATTTAGTTTCAACATGTACTGCAGCTTTGTTTTTATGGGTTCAGTTGAAGGAATTTAGAAGATTTTTAAAGCCTTAAAGGTTTTCTAACATAAAGATTTAAGTAGATAATTTTCCATTTTAACTACATTTATACTGATTTGTATAGTTGATTTTTAATATTTTCTTTGTGAAAAAAATTAAGATACAGTAAAAAAATCCCTACTAAATTAATATACTAGGAGGAAAATATGCATAAAATTCTTAGAGTTGTAATGTTAGGCGGACTGGTGATGGCTGTATCAGCATGCTCAACATGGGAAGGTATGAGCACAAGAGAAAAATCTATGGTCAGTGGTGTTGCTGTGGGGGCTGTTGCTGGTAACTTAGTTTCTAATCACTCAGCATGGGCTACAGTTGGTGGTGCCGCATTGGGTGGTTTAGCAGGTGATCAAATTGGAAAAGCTGTTGAAAAGAAAAAGGATAAAAAATAATCATCAAGAAAATAGGAGGTAGAGTTATTCCACCTCCTATTCCTGATAGAACTAAATTTTGATAATTCGTGCTGGAATGCCTTGACGAACCACAGCACCTGATGCCCAATCAATCCATGGTGATGGAATGTTTCGGCTAGGATCTTGAATTGCTAGATCATTCAAGTTCAAACCGCTGCCAACATGTTCATTAAAGTACAAAGGTACACCATCAATATAATGAACACGTGCGCCCATATCTCTATGACCATAACCATGTTCAATGGCAATCACACCTGGCATCACACCATCTAGTACCATGATCTGTGCTTCGTGCTTGCCTGATGGAGATTCAATGTTCACGATATCACCATTCTCAATGCCCATATTCACCGCATCATTCGCATTCACGCCTACAATATTCGTTGGTTTAATCATACGCATACGGATATTTGAGCCCGCTGTGCTACTGATTAAGTTGGATTTAAATGATGTTAATAAGAATGGCCATTCTTTTTGTGTATAGTGATCACGCATACTTGAACCATCCATGAAACGCGATGGATAATACGTTGGACAACCGCTATAACGCTCTTCAGTCATGCAATGTTTATGGATGCCTACTTGTTCATTCCATAGCTGTAGAGTCGCATCCCATTTTTTATTCATATGCTCTTGATCCCAACCTGTATCAAAGTTTGCAGTTCTGCCACCGCGAGCATACATATAAGCAACTTTCAATTGTTCTTCAGGTTTAAGTACATTTTCGATGCGAGATTTTAAACGGCTCACACCAGTTAAACGCATATCTTCACGGGTTGCATCAGGTACGGGAGAACCATCATATGCAACATTGGCAGCTGCTCTTAAATAGTAATCTTCAGGTTTATGGAAAGGATAATGAATTTCAGGGTTTTTAGAATCTTGAATACCTTTGTCACCAAATCCTGGTAAATCCATCATTTTTGCAACAGCAATGAAGAACGTTTCCATACAAATTGCATCGCCTTCAGCATTTTTATCCACACGTGGCTCAACAATTGGCCAGCGGGCGGTAGATGCTTTAAAAGGTACGCCAGCCCAAGGATTCGTAAAGCCCCAACTTTCAAAGTTATGGGTATCTGGCACGATGTAGTCTGCAAAGGCGGTGGTTTCATTGATGAATGCATCAATCGCGACAAATAATGGTAAGACTTTTGGATCAGCCAATTGCTCACCTAAAATTTGTCTAAAGCCTGTGATGCCATAAACAGGATTCGTCATGTGGCTAATCCATGCTTTCAATGGATAAGGATCATTGGCAAAAGCAGATGCAATCACTTCAGATGTTTGACCACCTGCAAATGGGAACCAAGGGCGAGAAGCAGGGTAAGGGTTTTTGCCTTCTTGCTTTAACAATTTAAATGCAGTGGATGTTTCATAAGGCTTTTTAGAACGTGCCAATAACATGCCTTTTGGCTCTACTTTACCTTCAAAGTCCACCATGTTGTATCTTGGGCCTGGCGTATATTCTTTGTATTTACCACCATTGACCAACATTCCACCTTTGTGGTTCATGTTACCAATCAATACGTTCAAAGCCATGATCGACCAAGCATTGTAGAAACCATTGCCACTCATCATGCCACCATGTGTAACTACAGCAACTTTACGGCCGTGGCTTGTGAATTTACGTGCTAAACCTTTAATCGTGGATTCAGGTACACCACACATTTCACTGTATTCTGCAACAGTGTGTTTACGTGCTGATTCAGTCAATAATGTGAAGCTTGATTTCAATAACGCTGTTGAGCCATCGCGCAATGTGATTTCTTGGTTAACATCCAATACACCGATTGGTGAAGTTGATTCAGGCATAAAGCTTTGAGATGCTTCATCCAAAACTAAAATAGCACTTTGAGCACGCTCACCTTCAATCTCTTTTATATCCCATTCACGTAAGAATTTACCATATAAGGGATGATTTTCATTTGCAATCACTAAGTGCGTAGCATTACACACGCTCACCTCATCATTGTGATCCATGCCCGCTTTACCTGGTGTTTTTAGATACTTTTCGTTGTACCATTTTTCATCAATGATGGTACGAATCAATGCCATTGCCATTGCTGAATCTGTGCCTGGTAAAATGGGGACCCAAGTATTATTGTTGGTTGCCAACGTGCTAGTTAATTGTAAGTTTGGTGCAACTACAGCATAAGAGAAATCTTCAGCATCTTTCATGCGTGCTTTTGCTAATAAACGACCTTGGCGTTTGAATGGGTTACCTGATTGTGCTGGTGATGTACCCATGAAAATGGCAAATTCGATATTGTCAAAATCAGGTTTTGCATGAGCATTTTTTTGCATATCATTCATCAATGCGCCAGAACCTAAACGGTATGCCATACCACAGTATGCACCATGTGCTGCAAAGTTTTTTGTCCCAAAAGATTCATTGGCAAAACGCTTGACCAAAGCTTCACGGCCTTCGTTACCTGCGTTTGTTACTAATAATTGGTTCGCTTTCGGGCCATATTCAGGAAAATTCGGATCAATTGGTGTTTTGAGATCACGAATGGCGCGTAAACCATCCACATGACCTTCACCAAACAAATCACCGCCTTCCACAACTTCTTTCACGAGTTGCTCGAAAGAGATGCGTTCCCATTTGCCTTCACCGCGTTTACCTACGCGTTTTAAAGGTGATAATACTCGATATTTACTGGTTAAACCCTCGCCCATAGAAGCACCGCGCGCGCAAGCGGTGGAGCGATCATTAATGCCTGATTCACCACCTAATCTTGTCCATGCATCTGTAATCGGTGTTTCATAAGGAAAATGTTCTTCATGTGATAATGGGCTGTATGGATTACCACAAATGCGGATCACTTCATTTTTAGCTTGGTCCACGCGAACACGTACACCGCAAACAGTCCAGCAACCAAAGCATTGTGTATTGGACATCACTTGACCGGGTGTTTGTTCAAACTGGCCATCTTTGATTACACCTTCTACAGGTAAAGCATTACCAAAAATTCTGTTATCTGTTGGCTCAGCAGAAGTGCCTTTCACCATGCCTACAACCATATTTTTAGCTGTATTACTGTAACCTGCAACAAAGGCACCAACACCGCCAGCAGCTGCAATGCTTTTTAAGATATTGCGGCGTTTTTTGTTAGTCTTATCCATGTTGAACTCCTTTGAATGTAAACCAGCGGTCGTTAAGTAAGCTCCAGAACACAATCAGAAGTGTGAGCCATAAACCAAATGTTGAAATGATGCCAAGTGCGCCATCGAATCCCCAACTTAAGTGATAAGGATTGATGAAAATATTGTATTTTGGCAAGGTTTGAACTTGCATGAGGATTGCCCAGCGAATTGTCCAAGCTAAAGATAAACTGAATAATGCTAGGATTGTATGAATAAACCAACCTAAGTTTTTATCAGCTTTGAATGTGTATAGCGTATAAACGAATAGGGCGATGATATAAACCAATACACCCAAGCCAATTGTGAACCAAACACTACCTTTATCAGGTAATGATCTAAATGCCTCACCTGCCGGAGTGCTAGATGTCGCCCAACCGATGAGAGAGACAACTACGCCCACTAATGCAAAAAGCTGTAATCGATTTAAACAGGTATTTTGTTCTTGAACATTTGCCCAATTTTTCCAAGTTTTTACTAACATTGGAATTGTTTGTAAGGCAGTGAAGAATAGTGTCCAAGGTAACCAAGGTGTAAACCACATTGCTTGTGCTTGTAATACATTCACTTCTTTACCTGTATACAATAAAATTCCTAAAGCAAATAGTGCCAATGGAATACAGCAAAACGGAATGAGTTTAGTTTCGTTATAATTGAACCAATGAACAAAACGCAACCATTTAAATGTTTTGTTTTTAGTTGTATTTTCACGTAAGACTAATAAAAATTGTAAAAGTAAAAATACAACAAAGAATGGCACGATGATCGCGCCGATCCACATCCAGGACCATGGCGTGAAGGATAGGTAAAAATTAACGATACGTCCTGGTTGATGTAGATCGGCACTTAAAGCGATGGGCCCGACAATACCTGTAGTTGCGGCGATGGCTAAAGTGATCATTTCTGCTTTTGGATATAAACCTTTACGGAATAATCGTAAAAATATAGCAATTAAAGCACCTGTTGCAGCAATCCCGATGAAGAAGAAATATTGTACAGCCCAAGGTAACCAAGCCAATTCTTGTGGTACTGTGAGAATTTCACGAATCATAGTTTTACCTCCTGCCAAAGCATTGCTTGACCTTGTACATTACTTGTAAATGCTTCATCTAAGCCAATATAAAAGACTTGTGGAATCGTTCCTTGTTCAGGCTTGAGCACTTTGATTTGATCTTTGAATTCAATGAGCATTTTGCTGATCTCACTCTCAGGATCTTTCATATCACCAATAATGCGTGCACCGCCAACACACGATTCCACGCAACCGGGTAATAAACCTGCTTCTAAGCGATGAACACAGAATGTACATTTATCTGCTGTGCCTGTTTCATGATTGATGAAACGTGCTTCATAAGGGCAAGCTTGCACACAATAAGCACAGCCTACACATTTTTTGTTATCCACAACTACGATGCCATCTTTACGTTGGAATGTTGCTTGCACAGGACAAACAGGTACGCAAGGTGGATTATCACAGTGATTACATAAACGCGGTAAAACCACATTGGTGGCTTCTTGGTTTGCATTGTTGATCACTTGATATTGGCGAACAGTCGTTCTAAATTGTCCCGGTGGCATTTGATTTTCCACAGAACAGCTCACGGTGCAAGCTTGGCAACCAATACAACGGCGCAAATCAATCATCATGCCATAGCGCTTGGATTCATCACCTTCTCTACGAGGTGGTGCCATCGCAGCTTGTGCTTCGGCTAAACTCATTACAGTTGCTCCTGCTGTAATGGTTGCCAGTTGTTTTAATAGTTCTCGACGGTTTAAAGTCATAAGATCTTTCCCTTTTAAATTTGTGACTTTCCCCAAAAGCCACTAGAATCACTGACTATATATTCATCATTTTTGGGTTAAGCCTCTATTGTGGAAAACCACATAAAGGGTTAAAAATTGATTTGTGACAAGAAAGGCGAGCGTGAAACGATATAAATCCCTTATGAATAAAGTTTTTTTGATTTTTATCTTACTGATTTTGTCATTGTCAAAAGCAGAAACACTGCCCATTAAGAAAATAAAAGTGGCGATTTTGGCACCCATGGGTAAAGAAGCAACATTGAAAAGTTGGGAAGGTTTTAAAACTTTATTAGAAAAAGATTTTCCGGAAGATGAAATTATTTTAATGCCTGTGACAATTGAGCAATTTCAAAAAACTGCTTTGAATAATGAAGCTGACTTATTGATCGCGAATCAAACGGCATTTTTATCTGTTTTTCCTGACATTAAATTACGATGGCTCGCCAGTTTAGAACGTAATAGTAGTGCTTTTAATCCTAATTCTGTCGTGGGAAGCACCATTTTAGTACGTAGTGATAGCAATATTTATCATATTAAAGATTTAAAAAATCAAAGAGTTTCGGCTGTTTCTAAAGATGCTTTAGGCGGATTTTTATTAGGCTATAAAGCCATTTATAAGGAAGGATTAGAAGCCCCTAAAGATTATTTTATAACATTTACAGGTTATCCGATTGAACGTGGTGTTTTTACTGTCCAAAGCCAATTGGTGGATGCAGCGATTATTCCCACCTGTTTATATGAAAACATGGTAAAAGCAAGGCAGATTAATCCAAAAGATTATCGAGTGATTGCTGCGAATGAAACAGTAGCTAGCTGTGTAAGTTCAACGCCCTTGGTATATAACTGGTCATTGGCAGCACTGCCCACATTGACAGAAAAAGAAGCGCAGGTTATTCAAAAATCTTTATTTGAAAATCAAGATCCTACTTTATCTACTTGGCGATTGCCCGTAGGTTTAGGTGAAATTTATTCAATGCAGCGGTTGGCAGGTTTGATTAAAGTGGATGAAACTTTGTGGGAAACCTTTTGGCGCATTACGAATCAATATAAATTATGGATCATTGCGATCGCATTCATTATGCTTTTATTAGCAGTGAATCATGGTTGGCTCACTTGGATTGCACGAAAACGCCGTGTTGCTTTGGAATCTTCGTATCATCGCTTACATGAATATGAAAAAATGCTCTCCCGAGCAGACCGCGTGAATATTTTGGGTGAAGTGGCAAGCGGTATTGGGCATGAACTCAATCAACCGTTGATGGCGATTCGTAATTATGCAGAAGGCAGTTTACTTGGTTTGCAAAAAGGGCGTGATCCACAATCATTCATTCAGCCAATCGAACGTATTGTGCAGCAAGTGGAGCAGTGTAACTCTATCATTAAGAATCTGCAATCGTGGGTCAAACCTACAACGATGGATCAATTTGAATGGTTTAATTTCAATGATTTTATGACAAGAATGATCGAAATTATTCGTTTGCAAACTAAAAATCGTGTGGAAATTGAACTGCATATTAATTGTGATCAAAAGGTTTTTACAGTGGTTTCTATTTTGGAACAGGTGATGATGAATTCACTATTAAATGCGATTCAAGCAGGTGCTAATCACATCATCATCGAAGCACATTGCCATCAGGATTATTATAAAATTTTGATCATGGATAATGGTTCAGGTTTTACAAAAGAAGAGTTAGATGCACCATTTGTGCCGTTTAGAACATCCAAAGCCACAGGATTAGGATTGGGTTTAGTGATTTGCGAGCGATTAATGGCTGTGATTGGTGGTAAATTTAGAATCGATAACCGCAAAGACGGTGAAAAAGGCGCTTCTGTGAGAATCATCATCCCAACAGGCTCAACGATTGAGGAAAATTGATAACAATAATATCCATATGAAATTCAAAAGGTAAAATTATGTTAAAGAAAAGCTTAATAGGATTATTGATCTTGGTATTAGTTGGTGGTTATTACTTTGTATATCCTATATATCAAAAAGATAAGGCAGAAAAACTAAGAATGTATAAATCTGCAAAAGAAGCTTGGCTTCAAAGCCAAAGAGAGAACATCGTTGATCATGATGAATATATTTATAGTGATGATCCTAGCGCAGAAGTCATTATTACTTATTACCCTAATACTCAGCAGAAAAAAGAACAATTCACACTAATTGACGGAAAAAAAGAGGGATTAGAGTTCACTTGGCGTGAAGATGGTAGTAAAGAGTTTGAATCACACTACGTAAATGGGAAGGTTGAAGGAATACATAAACGGTATGGTTTTAGAGGGGTTTTGTCTTCTGAAGGTGAATATATTAATGGATTAAAAAATGGTAGACATATTGATTATTCCATCCAACATTATCCTGAAGTAGAGCGCGAGGTTTTTTATAAAGATGGTGAGATGCATGGGAGTTATAAAACATGGGCGTGGATAACAAGAGGTGGACAATTGAATGCGGAAGCTACCTATAATAATGGAAGGCTTGAAGGGGAAGCTATCTTGTATGGAAGTACTAAAACATTCATTGGGCTTTATGACAATGGTAGGTTAATTAAATCTGACGTTATGTATACAACTGGTGAAAAAGCGGGAGAAATTACTCAAGATCCTACACAAAAATATAATTGGAAAGTAAAATTTTGGCATAAAAATGGAAATATAAGTTATGAAGGAGACCTAAGAGATCCGAAACTATCAGGAAGTGAAGGAACTCTAACAGGTGGTCAAATTTACTATACAAAGGATGGTCAAAAATTTTTAGAAAGAGAAATGAGTGTTAATCAACATTCAGGATGGTGCCGACGTTGGGATCAAGATGGCAAATTGATAGCTGAAATGTATCTTATTCGACAACGAGGCATGGATAAGAGCCAATCATATATTGGCAAAGAAGAAGATTGTGATTTGACAGAAATAGAAAATGAAATTTTAAATAATGGAGAATGAAGCAATGAGTTTATTTAATCCAAATGGCTACAAAAAATTGTAGAAAAATATGAAAATACACATTGTAGATGATGAAATCGAAGTGCGTGAATCGTGCGAGTTTTTGGTGAATCAGTTGGATTATTCATTGGTTGAGCAATGGGAAAATGGTGAGCAATTTATTGATGGTGCGGATTTATTTGAGCCTGCAATTGCTATTCTAGATTTACGTATGCCGAAAATGAACGGCGAAATAGTTGTAGAGCTTTTGAAGAAAAAGGGCAGTGTGATTGCGCCGATCATTTTAACTGGGCATGGTGAACTATCCCAAGCTGTTACATTGTTGAAAAATGGCGCGGTGGATTTTTTAGAAAAGCCCGTTTCTATGGCAAAGTTAGAAACAGCTTTAGAACGAGCTAAAAATGAAACTGAAAAATTATTTTATGAGTACACCATTCAACAGCAATTTTTGCAATTATCCGAACGTGAACAGCAAGTGAGCCAATTGGTTTATGAAGGCTTAACGAATCGAGAAATTGCTGATCAATTATGTGTTTCAGTGCGAACAGTGGAGGTGCAACGATCGAGCGCTATGAAAAAATTAAATGTGGAAACATTGGCAGAATTTGTGGTGAAATTATCAGATTTAAAAGAAGTTTAATGAATGTGTGATCGATCAGAGTTTGCAAATTATTGGCATTTGCCTGAGCTTGGTGGCTTGGAGCTTTTGAATGCTCGATATGAAGAGCAAGCTTTCACAAAGCATTCCCACGAAGGTTATTGCATTGCAGTGATCGAAGATGGTGCGCAAACCTTCCAATGGCAAGGCAGTAACTATTATGCCAATGAACGGCACATAGTGTTGATCAATGCGGATGAAGTTCATACAGGATCACCTGCGCAAGGTTCTGGTTGGGAATATCATGCCATTTATCCAACGCCTGAGATGATCGAACATATCAATAAAGATTTATTCAAGCAAACAGGTGCTCCTTGGTTCTCTGATGCGGTTGTGGACGATCAAGGTTTAGCACAGCAACTGATGCAGTTATTTTTGTTACTCGAACAAGAAGGCAATGTATTATTAAAAGAGAGTTTTTATCTTTCTACGATGGCGTATTTGATTGCGAAACATGGGCAATCAACGCCAGAAATATACAAGTTATCCGATAGTAAAAAGCAGATTTTGTGGGTGAAAGAGTTCATTTATGAATATCCTGAGCGCGAATTTACCTTAGCAGAATTAGCAAATATGGCACATTTGAGTCAATGGCATTTTTTGCGTCAATTTAATCTTTATGTGGGAATGACGCCACATAAATGGCTTATTCAAGCGCGGTTACATAAAGCGAGTCGGCTATTAAAGCAAGGTTTACGTCCTATCGATATTGCGGTGGATTGTGGTTTTTCAGATCAAAGCCATTTTAACCGCCATTTTAAAAAAGCATTTGGCGTAACACCCACTCAATATACGCAATCTTTATTTTCATAAAATAGCAATTTTGTTCTAATTTTTAATCTTTATCATCAGGAAATAGCCAATCGGGAATTTTGATGATTAAATAAATTTTTACAACTATTGTAAGCATGCCAAGAACTATTAATAAATATTGGGTTAAAGAGCTTATCATTAGGCAGAGCAATAGGAGGAATACAAGAAATAAAATCAAATACATAATTATTTACTCTTTGATGGCTGTGTTGATATTTTATCCAATGAATGGATGAAAATAGCAATTTTATTCTAGTCAAAGTTATCAGTCATTCGTAATACTAACTTTATCGTAAGTATTATGAAGGTTTTGTAGAAAATGAGTAACAAAAAATTATATGTGCAAGCTCGGCATTTTATGAAAGGATTTATGATCATGTTGCCTTTGAGTATTGCAGCATTACCTTGGGGGATTTTGGCAGGATCAATGGCGATCAATGCAGGATTATCTGTGGCGGAAGCAATGGCGATGCCGATTTTTATGTTCGCAGGTACAGCACAATTGGTGAGTTTGGGATTAGTAATGGCTGGCGCACCGATCGCTATGATCATCGTTTCAGTATTTTTTGTGACATCGCAGCATTTTATTTATGCATTAGTATTTAGAAAAAAGATTGGCAAATATCCGCTCAAAACTCGTTTAGCATTGGGTTTTTTATTAACGGATGAACTTTTTGCCATCCGTTCTAGTGTCAATTCAAGCAATCGTTATTATTTGATTGGTGCAGGCTTCTGTTTTTATTTTTTTTGGGTGATCTTTAACTATGCCGGTATTGTGGTTGCCAATACTGTGCCTGATTTACATCAATATCATTTAGATTTCTCCATTGTGGCGATTTTTATCCCGATCATCATCGCGCTGACCAAAAATAAAGCAACAGTTTTAGGTGTATTTATATCGTGTATTTGTGCATTTGTATTGCAATTATTACAGTTCAAAAGCGGATTGATTGTGGCAGGTTTAGCAGGAATGTTAGTGGCATCCTTATATGAAACATTTGTTGTGAAGCACGAAGTTGTGGAGTTATAAAATGAGTTACGGATTAATTTTTATTTTAGCAATCATCATCTATTTTAATCGTTACTTTTTTTTAGAGCCAAAAGTTGCAATTCGTTTGCCCAAATTTATTGAAAAAATGTTGAGTTTTTCAGCGCCTTGTTTGCTCAGTGTGATTTGCGTGCCAATTATCTTTTTTGATGGGGAAACAGGCTTACGAGAAATTTCCACCAATGCTTATTTATATGCAGCGATTTTTGGTTGCTTATTGATGTTTAAAGTAAAGAATGTGTTGTGGAATATGGTGGGCAGTGTGACATTTTTTTATTTATTACTTTTCCTAATTATTCCGAATATTTAATTAAGTCAAAGATCTGTTTTATTTTATATGGATCTTGAATTTTCCCTTGAATTACTAATTAACATAGCCATATTATGAAATATCCATGCCATAATGGCATTCATTTTTAATACGGTGAGGAATTTCTTACATGTCATTTACCCAGCTAAAAACAACTTACATTGATTCATTGAATGTAACTTTGGAAGAATATGTTCATAACGAAACAAAAGCGAAGCATTTTCACATTGCATCAGATGATACGAACAACACATTTTTAGTGGGGTTTTTGACGGTCCCTCAGGATTCTACAGGCGTTGCACATATTTTAGAACATACAGCATTGTGTGGATCTAAAAATTATCCTGTGCGTGATCCATTCTTTATGATGATTCGCCGTTCATTAAATACATTCATGAATGCTTTTACATCATCAGATTGGACGGCTTATCCATTTTCAAGTCAAAACAAAAAAGATTTCTATAATTTAATGAATATTTATTTGGATGCAGCATTTTTTCCAAATTTAAATTACTATGATTTTTTACAAGAAGGACATAGATTTGAGTTTGAAGAACCTGAAAATCCTAAGAGTCCATTGATTTATAAAGGTGTTGTTTTTAATGAAATGAAAGGTGCAATGAGCTCACCAATTTCATTATTATATCAAGAGATTACGACGAATTTATTTCCAACAGTGACTTATCATCATAATTCTGGCGGTGATCCTAAAAATATTCCTGATTTAACACATGAAGCATTAAAAGCATTCCATGCAAAACATTATCATCCTTCTAATAGTGTGATTTTTACGTATGGTAATTTAGATCCGAAAGAACACCAAAAAGTATTTGAAGAACGTGTATTGTCACAATTTACAGCAGAAAAATTTGATTTTGCAGTACCAGATGAACAGCGTTTTGATGCGCCTAAAAATGTTGTGAGTTATTATCCTTTACCCAAAGAAGAAAGTTTGGAAAAGAAAACACACGTGATTGATACTTGGTTACTCGGACCCATTTATGATAACTATGATGTGATGCGTGCACGCATTTTAAGTGGTGTATTGTTAGATAATTCAAGTTCACCATTACGTTTAGCATTAGAAAGTTCTGATTTAGGTATTGCACCTTCCACTTTCTGTGGTTTAGAAGATAGCACCAAAGAGATTTTCTTCTGCGCTGGCTTAGAAGGTACAGATGGCAATACAGAGGCTGTTGATGAATTAATCATGTCAACTTTACGTAAAGTTCGTGATGAAAATGTTGATATTTCAGTAGTTGAATCTGTTTTGCATCAACTGGAGTTATCTTCACGTGAAATCACAGAAGGCCGTATGCCTTATGGTTTGAATATGATTTTACAATGTTTAGCACCTGTATTACATGGCGGCGAAGCTGTTGATGCATTAGCGATTGATAATGTGTTGTTAAAAATGCGTGAAGAGATCCAAAATCCGAACTTTATTCCAGAATTAATAGATCGTATGTTGATTAATAATCCGCATAAATTATGTTTAACTGTTCGTCCAAGTCATACTATGGCTGATGAGATTGTTGCAGATGAAAAAGCACGTTTGGCAAAAATTCAATCAGAATTGACAGAACAAGCCCAGAAAAAAATCATTGATGAGGCAATGGAACTGAAGCGCCGCCAAGGCCAAATTGATGATATTAGTTGTTTGCCAATGGTAACACGTGAAGATATTCCTAAAAAGTTAGCAATTCCTGAAGTTGTAGCAAGTAAAATTGATGATCAAACAATATATGCAGGGGCTGTAAATACAAATGGTATGATTTATCAGAGTTTAATTGTTGAATTGCCAAAATTAACAGCTGAAGAAAGTCGATTATTACCATATTTGAATAGCATTTTAACGGATGTTGGTTGTGGTTCTTTGAGTTATACAGAACAACAAGCGCGAATTTATGCTGTAACGGGTGGGTTGAGTGCAACAACGCTTTATCAAGCAGATCACAAGAATGGTCAGTTGAAGGCTTTATGGGTTTTATCAGGTAAAGCATTAGCTAATAATAGTCATCATCTATCAGATGTTTTGAAGGAAACATTCTTCAGCGCACGATTTGATGAAATCAAACGTATTCAAGAGTTGTTGAATCAAATTAAATTATCACGCGAAGAAGGTATTGTTTCTAATGGTCATCTATTTGCCATGGGGGCTGCAAGCCAGAATACTTCTGAATTGAATTATTTATCTGAAGAAATTGGGGGCATGAAAGGTATTCAGCAGGGTAATATTTTAACTGAACGTTTGAAAGATAATTCTGAATGTGAGGTTTTTGCTGAAAAGCTGAAAGCATTATTACATAAGCTCAATGGTGCTCGTTATGAATTAATGTCGATTTCTAGTGCAGATGAATTGCCAGATTATAGTAGTTATTTGGCGAAAACTTTAGCGCACAATACCGTTGAAAATGAAACATATCAATTTCCATTTACAGTACCGAATGAGCCTTTAAATATTGGTTGGGCAATTAATGCGCCAGTACATTACTGTGGTAAAAGCTATAAAGTTGTCACAGCTGATCATGAGGATGCACCTGCTTTGACGATTTTAGCAGGCTTTTTACGTAATGGTTATTTACATCGTGCTATCCGTGAGCAAGGTGGTGCTTATGGTGGCGGTGCAAATTATAATGGGAAAGGTGGTGCATTTAACTTTTTCAGCTATCGTGATCCTCGTTTGACAGAAACATTGGCAGATTTTAATGCGGCGATTGATTGGATGTTGAGCACTGAACATGAACAATTGGCTTTAGAAGAAGCTGTATTGGGTGTTATTTCTAGTATTGATAAGCCAGCATCGCCGGCAGCTGAGTATCAAGCAACAGCTTTTGCAAATTATTTTGGCAATACACCAGAGATGCGCGAAACATTTCGTGCCAATGTTTTAAAAGTAACATTGGATGATTTAAAAAATATAACACGTAAATATTTTGTGGATAAATCAGCTGATATTGCTGTACTTGGACCTAAGGATGCGCTTGAGAAAGCTAATTTGAAGGTTTATACTTTTGCTTAGAATTGTTAAGATAGGCGCTCGCAAGGGCGCTTTTTTATGCCCACCTAGTTTTGATTGATCATTTAGCCTTGAGGAGATAATGTGCCTAAAAAGAGATTAATTCATCGTTTACAGCATTTCTTATTATTGGGAATAATTTGTTTTTTATCGACAGCAATTGCACAAACTGATGCTGTTACTACTGCCGCTATGACTATGGAAAAAAATAATCAGTGCTGTGCAGAGTTAAATCAAATTGATCAATCTTTAAGGGAAAATCTAGATAAGCAAAAACAGATACAAAATAACCTAAAAAAGACTGAAGATGAAGAGAGAATTAATGAGCTAACGACGAGTTTAGAAACATTAAAGGCGCAAGAAAAAAGTTTAGAAAGTATTTTTAATAAAATGGCTTTTGGTGGCATTAATCCGAGTCTTTTAGTTAATAAATCTACAAATGCTGTTGATTTTAAATGGCAAGAAGAGCTTTTAGTGATTGTTAAGCCTTTATTTGCTGAAATGCGCTCATTGACCGAGAAACCAAGAGAAAAGGATCGTCTTAATAACGAGCATTTAGAGCTAGAAAATAAATATAAAGCTATTTCAGATGGTTTACAGGCACTGAAAACAATCCCTGAAGATCAAGTAACGCCAGAAGCTAAAAAACGTCTTGATGTACTAAGACAACAGTGGACAAGTTATCAGCAGGAGTTGTTGAATCAGAAAAATATAGTTGATTTGCAATTAAAAGATTTAGAAACAACAGCGGTTTCGTTAGAAGAGCGTATTAAAAATGCCTTGAGTGCTATATTTTTAGGGCGCGGTTTAATTTTATTGATGGCTGTATTGGCAGGAACAGCTGTTGTATTAATATTTGGCGTTGGCATGAAAAGAGCCTATATTCGTTTTGAACAAAAACGTAATAAACAACGTAAATCTCGCAAAGTTAATACACGATTACGCTTTTTATGGATTGTTTATAACCTGATTGTATATGTTTCAGCTGTACTGGCATTTTTGAGTGTCATTTATGTGCAAGGAGATATGGTTCTCTTTGGATTAGCAGTTTTATTAATCTTTTTTGGTATTATTAGTTTACGTAATTCTGCACCACAGTATGTCAGCGAGTTAAAAATATTTTTAAATCTTGGGGCAGTACGAGAAGGTGAGCGTATTATGTATCGTGGTATTCCATGGGAAGTTAAACGCTTAAGTTTTTATTGTACATGCGTGAATCCTTTGTTGGAAAATGGCCGTATCCGTATTTCGTTAAGTGAAATAGCAGGTTTAAATTCTCGTCCATTCAATTCTGAAGAAGAATGGTTTCCTACACAGGTAGGTGATCAAATATTTTTACCTGATGGCAGTTATGGTTTAGTGAAAAGACAAACACCAGAAATGGTTTATTTAGAATCTTTTTTTAGAGAGATCATGATTCCGACAGCGACGTTCTATAATATGCAGGTACAGAATGTTTGTAACGGATTTTATGCTACACCAACTTTTGGATTAGATTATATTCATAGAGATCTGCCTGTTGCAGAAGTTTCGGCTGCTTTTGAAGAGAAAATTCGTGAAAAACTGAATGAATTGGGGTTAACAGAATATTTAAGAAGTTTAAGTATTCAGGTTAAGCGTATTATTTATGGGCAAGCAATTGAATATACCGCTATTCTAGAATTTAGTATGGAAGCTGCTGGTTGGTATTGGCGTGTTGAACGTATGGTGAATCATGCGGGATTGGAAGTTTGTCAGGAAAAAGGCTGGCAGTTACCACGTCAACAAATCTCAGTGGATAATCATTCTTCGATACAAACGGGATTGGATAAAGGATAAGATCATTTATGAATATTTTTGAGTTAGAACGTATCATTAATGAAAAATTACACTCAAATTTCATTAAAGATTATGCACCGAATGGTTTGCAAGTGGAAGGTAAACATGAGGTGAGAAAAATTGTTACAGGCGTCACTGCATCACAACGTTTGATTGATATCGCAATTGAAAAGAAAGCAGATGTGCTTTTGGTACATCATGGATATTTTTGGCGTGGTGAAGATGCCCGAATTATTCATATGAAATATCGTCGGATTTCATCATTGATTAAAAATGATATAAATCTTATGGGGTATCATTTGCCATTAGATATGGCGCCAGAGATTGGTAATAACGCTAAGATCGCTGAACTTTTAAATATTTTAGATGTAGAGCCATTAGATCCTTTAGAGCAACCTCCTTTGATTTTGAAAGGTAGACTTAAGCAACCAATGAAAGGTGAAGTTTTGGGTGAAATTATAGGGCATATGTTTAAAAGAAAACCATTACATATTGCACCTGAATCTGGAAAATTAATTGAAACTATTGCGTGGTGTAGTGGTGGTGCTCAAGATTATATTGATAAAGCAGCTGAATTTGGTGTGGATGCTTATTTATCAGGGGAAATCAGTGAGAGAACAACACACAGTGCGCGTGAGTTAGATATTCACTATTATTCTGCAGGACATCATGCAACAGAACGCTATGGTATTGAGGCCTTGGGTGAATGGTTAAAGCAGGAATATCAATTAGATGTTGAGTTCATTGATTGTGATAATCCAGTGTAGAGAAACCCATGACGGCAAAAATCAAAGCTAATGGTGATTCAGTAGAATCACAATCTGTAACTTCTACTAACAAGAAGAAAAGCCCTTGGCGCTGGTTGCGTCGTTTGATTTATACAATCCTAGGATTAGTGATGCTAATCTTAGGATTAGTATCATTTGTCATCTTTACAGAAACAGGTTTAAGGTTCGTTAATTATGCACTTAAACATTCACCTGTAAGTGAAATGGTACAAATTGATGAATTGAAGGGATCATTGTGGCAAGGTATTCAATTTGATCGAATTTATATAGCATTACCAGAGCAAAATTATATTGAGTTATGGGATGGAAGTTTACAATGGGATCTTAAAAAGCTTGTAGAGCGTTCTGTGACAATTGAGTCACTCTCCCTTAAAAAAGCCGATATTATGATGCCAGTTGCGGGAGAGCCAACGCCAACAGATCCTAATTCACCACCTTTTTTACCATTTTCATTTCAACGAGGTCAGTTACCTATAGATATTATAATAAATTCTGTAGTGGCAACTGATGTTGCAGTCATTTTACCTGATTTATCTGTGTATGTTGATCAAGCAAAAGTGCAAGAAGGTTTGATTGATCAAGAAACATGGGCATTTAAAGATATTAGTTATAAAGGTTTGCTAAATATTGGTGATGATATGACATTACCATTAAATGCAACAGCGAGTATAGATGTCGATAAGCAGACAGAAGCTGTAAATATTCGTTTAAAAAATGCAACAAAAGAGATGAGAGT
>NZ_MVDO01000198.1 GCF_002006755.1 Wohlfahrtiimonas larvae
TGATGCCAGTTGCGGGAGAGCCAACGCCAACAGATCCTAATTCACCACCTTTTTTACCATTTTCATTTCAACGAGGTCAGTTACCTATAGATATTATAATAAATTCTGTAGTGGCAACTGATGTTGCAGTCATTTTACCTGATTTATCTGTGTATGTTGATCAAGCAAAAGTGCAAGAAGGTTTGATTGATCAAGAAACATGGGCATTTAAAGATATTAGTTATAAAGGTTTGCTAAATATTGGTGATGATATGACATTACCATTAAATGCAACAGCGAGTATAGATGTCGATAAGCAGACAGAAGCTGTAAATATTCGTTTAAAAAATGCAACAAAAGAGATGAGAGTTGGTGATGACTATTTTGATCATGCCATGAATATTATCATTTCTGGTACTTTAAATGATCTTAAAGTACATGATGCGATTACCTTTAACTGGCCTAATAAATTAGCTAAGCCTTTAGTAATAGAAACGAAGCTAGGTATTAAAAATCAATCGGATATTTTGTGGGATTTAACTTTA
>NZ_MVDO01000199.1 GCF_002006755.1 Wohlfahrtiimonas larvae
AAAAAATGCAACAAAAGAGATGAGAGTTGGTGATGACTATTTTGATCATGCCATGAATATTATCATTTCTGGTACTTTAAATGATCTTAAAGTACATGATGCGATTACCTTTAACTGGCCTAATAAATTAGCTAAGCCTTTAGTAATAGAAACGAAGCTAGGTATTAAAAATCAATCGGATATTTTGTGGGATTTAACTTTATTTAATATCTCTAATCAGTTGGCAACAACAGGAGAGTGGTCAATCAATCATCCTAATGTATTGACTGCTAATTTAGATCTATATATGTCTGATCTCAAAGATATTTATCCAGAATTAACGGGTGTTGTTAAAGGGGATTTTAGTTTTTCAGGAGATTTTAAAAAACCATTATTATCAGGTGATCTGCAAGGCGATAATATTAAAGGCTTTGGGTTAATTCTAGATAATTTATCTTTAACAGCAAACCATAATGAAGCACAAACAACTGCGTTGGAAATGGATATGGATAATTTACAAATCCAGGACATTATTGTTAAAACAGGTCGCATACGTTTGGCTGCTGAGAAAATTCAATCTTTTGATCTTTCAGTAGCAATTAAGGATATTGTTAATAAAGAAACGACTTTGGTTGATGAGGTTAGCCTAACATCAATAGGCAGTTTAGAAAATCATGATATCAATTTAAAGGTACGGAGTATTTTTAATACAACAGATTTTGAGGGTATTGGGCATGTTAATCGAGATAATTTTAAAGAATGGTCATTAGATATTAACAAGTTTGATGTATATAGTGATGTGATTGGTCGATATAATTTATCTAAGCCAGCACAATTAGATGTATCAGCAGATAACATTAAATTATCATTATTATGCTTACAAGAACTGCCGACAACTATGTGTATGGAAGGGCAAAAAACAGATACTCAAAGTTTTGGCTCTTTGGTTATTCGTCGGTTACAGCCAAAGAGATTACAATCACTTTTACCACCAGAAATAGATATTAATACAACAAGTGATGTAGTAATTGTTGGTCAGTTCACAGATGAAAATAACTTTGATGGTGTTGTGGATCTATCCTTGTCAGAAGGGCATGTGCGCTATCGCATGCAGGGATACGAACTTAATGTGCCTTTGAAAAAAACAAAAGCAATTATTCATGCAAAACCCAAAGAAGTTATGACGCAATTAGATGTTGATTGGGGGCAATATTTACAGATTCATGGTGGTGGTACAATGAAAGATCCATTGGGGCAGCAATTGGTAGATCTTAATATTGAAGGTCATGCTCCTACATTGAATTGGATTTTACCTATTGTGCCAGCGTTGCAAAAATTAGATGGAAAGCTAGATATGAAATTTGAAACATCAGGTCAGCTTGCAAAAGGCTTAGATGTTGGATTTAATCTGAATTTAAAAAATGGTGAGATTTATAACGCTGAGTACAATTCACTTATTAATAATATTAATTTAAATATAGCATTGAAAAAAGGGCAGACATTATTGTCGGTTGATGGTGGGATGCTTGCAGGCTCTGGAAAAATGGCCTTAAATGGTGCGATTGATTTAAAGACAATGGAATCAAAAATCAAGGTTCGGGGAGATTCTTTGTTATTAGCAAATAGCGATAATGTGAAAGCTTTGGCAACACCAAATTTTGATATTGATCTGAAAAAGAATGGAGCGGTGATTAAAGGGTATTTATTAATCCCTGAATTAAATTTCTTGTATAAGAGCTCAGATGATCCTAGAGGGAGTGTCCAAAAAGTTTCAGAGGATACCATAGTGATCTCTTCTAAACGCGCACCTATTGAAAAGAAAGAGCCGTCACAATTTTGGAATGGTTCTACTGTGGATTTTAAAATAGTTCTAGGTGATAATGTATCTGTGGGAGCGGTCGGATTTGTGGGTAAGTTGACTGGTGGGCTAGAATTGAAAAAATCTATTAATAGTTCACTGACTGCCTTGGGCATTATTAATATGGGCAGTGGTATGTATAATGTTTTAGGGCAAGAATTAACCTTAGATAAGGGGAAAATACAATTTACAGGGTTAGATATCGCCAATCCTAATATTGAATTCCAAGCTTCTCGTATGTTTGAAAATAAGCGAACAGGGACGAAAGTCAGCGTGGGTGTCCGAGTCACAGGGACTGCACAGAATCCAAAATTAAATCTCTTTTCACAACCAGGTATGCCAACAAACTCTATCGTTTCATATTTAGCATTAGGGGCAGATGTTGATTCTCTAACTGCAGTTGAGATGTTGCAAATTGCAAAAATGGCGCAGCGAATTGCAACAGGAGATATTGTATCGTCTAATGATAATGTTATTGCAAAAAGTGTTGGTTTAACAGATTTGGGAGTGATGAAAGATTTATCAGGTAATACTAGCTTAGGGATTGGCAAGTATTTAACTGATGATTTCTATGTGGGAATTGGTATGAGTATTTTTGAGGAAAATAATAGTGCATTTGCGTTAATGCGTTACAATTTCTTAAAGTATTTTAGCTTTGATACGCAGGTTAGTGATGAGTATTCTACGGTTGATCTCAGGTTTTCAAAAGAAATATAGGTGTAGATATAATAAAAAAGAACTGATATTAAATGCTTGTTATATTAGTTCTTTTTTAATTACTTATCAATAGAATAAGAGGTTTTGTTTTATAAATATTTGAATCATTCTTATTGATTTAGCTTCATTAAGTAAGTATTTTTAAAACGAATGACTCTGGTTAACTGTCTTTCAGGAATACCGTTATGTGCACCAAATGTAAATTTAAATTTGATTGCGCGTATTTGATTAATGAGTTCTTTCTTAAGTGGGTAGGTATTCATAGATAAGCCATTAGCATCAGAAGCCTGATGTAATGTTCTACTTAATAAATTAGGTTCGGGTGTATTATTATCATTAGATTGATTGGTTACTAGATTATAGTGATCATTAGAGAAGAATGGGTTGATCCAACCACCTGCTTTAAAATCTGCTTCTGAGGTTATGTCTAGTTCAGGGACATATGTAAAAATAGTACCATTTGCATCTTCAGGCGCAAATCCTAAAAATATATCAACCTTATTTCTTCCAACAGATATTTGATTGCTCTCTTTCTCATCGGATAAAAACATAACTGTCGCATCATTCATGGATGGTGTATATGTATTAACTGGGATATTTTGTGAGCCATCTTTACGCGCTTGCACCGCAGATAATGCAACAAATGCATCTATATCATTTGCCGTTTCACCATATGAGTCGTTAGTTGTAATAATATTGTTCATTGGCATCATTTCTAAGATGGTTGTACCAATATAAACTAAACTTTGATCTTGGCCGCAGCCCGCATCAGTAATTGGTAATGGTTGATAGTTTGAAAGTTGAGTTTGCGGTACTTTATTAAAATCAAGCATACCTAGTGCAGTGTGCTGATATTCTGAAATAACAGGATGAACAAAAACAATTTGCTTGCGCGTGATATCATTTCCAAGAGAAATAATATCGGTTGGTACTCTGAAAATATTAGTATTATTAAATGCAAAAATATCATCTGGCTTTGCGCATTCAAATCCACCAGTATTCTCAATATCAGTTTCTAATAGATTCATCATCTTTCTTATCTGTTGTTGATCATGATTGGCAGATTGGAAGTCTATGACATTTTTTGAGCTGATGCTGTAAAAGGCGAGCATAGATAAAACTAATGTAAGGCTAAGTCCTACAGCGACCATGAGCTCAATAAGAGAAACACCTTTGTTTTTATAAAATTTTAACATGTTAAGTCCTTGAATCTTTTACTGTAAGAATTTAGAGCCGCAAATATGTTGGCTAAAAGATGGTGGGGAACCACTAGTGTCTCTTGAATTATCTAAAAGTACTTGTTCAAAGGTTTTAGGATTTTGTATGATGCTCTGATTAAAAGTGTAATTAATAACATCAATGGTCAGCCCTCCACCAATACGACAACCCGCTAAAACACCTAGTGCATTTGCCATTTTGGTATCGATATTTGTATAAAAATCGAGATTAGTTAAAGGTTCTTTGGTTAAAACAAATACGGGTAAAACCATAGCACCGGACGGTCTAAACACTAGGTATGTTGGTTTATTTGCAACGCTACCTTGCGCAGGTGTTTCTCGAACTAGGCTATAACCTTCCATTTCATTATCAGATGATCCAATTTTTTTTCTATCAATGGCATTATGCATTGAACTCGTTAATACATTCAACGCATAAGCAGGGCTTTCAGTAAATATACGTTGTTGTGAGATTAAATAGTTTGGGTTTGCTTTTTTAACACCATTATTTTCAGTTCTTAATGCAATATCTTGTTCTGTAATGGTTGTGTTATTATGACCTATTGGTTTAAATGACATAATCCAGTCCTTGTACCAATATGTATCTTGATCTCGGTTATGATCATAATCAAAATATCCTTCTGTATAAACATATACGATACGATTGGTCGATGTCGCAATTTCCTGAGCGGAGCGAAGAAAATTAGCAGCCTTGGTTAATTGGCTTTTTGCTCGGGATTGTTCAATAAAATCATAAAAAGCTGGAACGCCAAACATTGTAATGATCGCAAAGATAAAAAGAGTGATCATTAGCTCTATGAGCGTATAACCTTTATTAGTATGAAGAGATCTTCGTAATTTCATTTGTTATAACCTTTTTTGTTTGTAATGTAGAATATACAAATATTGGTCTTATAAATTCAGCATTGTATCATTTTACGGCTATTAATTTAATATTAAATATCAGCGATAAGATCAAGTTTATAACAGATAGTTTTTCATTTTTGTTACAATCAATTCTTTTGCATTTGGAAGATGATATGGAACTAGATTTTACAGTTCTTTTATTGATGTTAGTCCCTTTAGTATTTGCGATTACCATTCATGAGGCAGCACATGGTTATATGGCATATTGGTTGGGAGACAATACTGCTAAATTACAAGGCCGTCTATCTTTATCACCCATTCGCCATATTGATCCTATTGGTACGATCGCTGTGCCATTAGGTTTATTTATCTTATCTACATTGACAGGATCGGGGTTGTTTTTATTTGGTTGGGCTAAACCTGTGCCTTTTGATCCACGTAATTTTAAAAATCCACGTAAAGATATTGCTTTGACTGCTTTTGCAGGGCCTGCTTCTAATTTTATCCAAGCATTTTTATGGGCAATTATTTTGGTGATTGTTTCTGGTATGTCATCTTCTTATGCGGATGAACCAACATTATCAAAAGGTTTACAAATTATGGCTCAATATGGTGTTTTGATTAATGTATTTTTGATGGTATTAAATTTAATGCCCATTCCTCCGTTGGATGGCGGCAAAATTGCCATGATGTTATTACCATATAACTTAGCAAAACAATTGGAAAAAGTTGAGCCTTATGGTCTTTGGGTGATCATTGGTTTGTTATACCTAGGGCTTTTGCCTTTGAGTTTAATCTCAGGAATTATTGTTAAATTAATTTTATCTATTTTAGGAATCTTTTTTTAGGATACAAAAATGTCTAAACAAGTCATATTAACAGGAATTACTACCACAGGAACTCCTCATTTAGGGAACTTTGCAGGGGCAGTAGGGCCTGCGATTGCAATGAGTAAAGAGCATGATAACTGCTTTTTCTTTTTAGCAGATTATCATGCGTTGATTAAATGCCAAGAGCCTGCACGTATTATTCAGTCTCGCCAAGAAATTGCAGCGACATGGCTTGCATTAGGACTAGATACTGATAAAGCAACATTTTATCGTCAATCTGATATTCCTGAAATTACACAATTGATGTGGTTATTGACTTGTGTTACTGCAAAAGGCTTGATGAATCGAGCTCATGCATATAAGGCTGCGGTGGATGATAATACGAATAATCAAGAGGATCCTGATAAGGGTATTACGATGGGATTATTCTCATATCCTGTATTGATGGCTGCAGATATTTTGATGTTCAATGCTCATCAAGTGCCTGTAGGTCGTGATCAGATTCAGCATGTTGAAATGGCGCGTGATATTGCTCAACGTTTTAACTATTTATATGGTGAGCATTTTGTATTGCCAGAAGCTAAGATTGAGAAAAATGTTGCATTGTTGCCAGGCTTAGATGGCCGAAAAATGAGCAAGAGCTATAATAATACCATTCCATTGTTCTTACCTGAAAAACAGTTACGTAAATCCATCATGAAAATTGTGACAGATTCAACAGAACCAGGAGTGCCGAAAGACCCAGATCAATCCACTTTGTATGAAATGTATAAAGCATTCGCAACAGAAGCTGAGTGTGCTGAAATTCGTAAAGCTTATGCTGAAGGTATTGCATGGGGTGAAATGAAACAAGTATTGTTTGAGAAGGTTAACGCAATTTTAACTGAGCCGCGCGAAAAATATAATGAGTTGATGGCAAATCCAGAATATGTGGAAGGTATCCTGTTGAAAGGTGCAGAAAGAGCACGTGAACATACAGTACCATTCATTGCACAACTTCAAAAAGCTGTAGGTTTGTAAATGTTATTTGAAGCTGAACAGGATAATGTTGGTGCGATTTATCGAGGAGAGCCTGTTCAGCTCCCTTTAGATTTGTTCATTCCGCCTGATGCATTGGAATTATGGTTAGAAGCTTTTGAAGGGCCATTTGACTTATTGTTGTATCTGATTCGTCGTAATAATTTTGATATTTTGGACATTCCAATTTCAGAGATTACACGTCAATATATGGCTTATGTAGATTTATTGAAGAAAGATCGTTTTGAGTTAGCGTCGGATTATTTGGTGATGGCAGCATGGCTTGCTGAGATTAAATCTCGTTTATTATTGCCTAAACATCCCACAATAGAAGATGACAGTGAAGAAGAAAGTGACCCAAGAAAAGAGTTGATTGAACGGTTGCAGTTATATGCTCAATATAAGCAGGCTGCAATGGATATGGATGCTTTGCCTAGATTTAATGAACATATATTTTCCATCTCTCCGGCTTTACCCGAACTCATTCGTGAAGATCGGTTACCACAAATTCATATTGATGAGTTAACAGCTGCGCTCAAAAAGCTTTTAAAAAATCAAGCGCACTTTACACAGCATGTGATTACAACTGAGGTATTATCTGTGCAGGAACGCATGGTTAATATTTTAGATCATTTGAGTGATGTAAGTTTTCTATCTTTTGAAAAAATTTTAAATTTACAAGAAGGGAAGTTAGGCATTGTAGTTTCTTTTATTGCAATATTAGAATTATCTAAACAGCAGATGATAGAGATTGTTCAAGATAATGCTTATGGTACGATTAATTTAAAGTTGAAATAAAGTACGAAAAGTTGCCTATATTTGAAGCAGTTTTTGAATTCTAATGCTAGAATATATGCTTAGTTGGAGGTGACAAAGAGCAGTAATATTATTAGATGCATATTTGCTTTATGATTTTTCAACCATAAATGAGTGAAGTGTTTTGTCTATGTGTTTGTTTTTGTTTTGATAAATTCATTTGATTAAAAGTTGTGCAGTTTTGGGGTGGACAAGTTCTTAAAAATCCCTATAATGCATCACATCTTTTGGGCTGTAGCCAAGCGGTAAGGCAGCGGGTTTTGATCCCGCCATTCCCAGGTTCGATCCCTGGCAGCCCAGCCAATTCTTCTTTCTTATGAGTTTGTAGATTCAAGAGCTTCTCATGCTTATGCAAAATATAGTAATATATCATGGCTACAAACATCACCTTTATTTTAATCAATCTTTAATCAAGGAAGTATAATCATGAGCAATGCTCAGATGATGATCTTTGCTGGTAACGCGAACCCAGAATTAGCGAATAAAATTGTTGAACATCTTGGTATGACTCTTGGCGATGCCACTGTTGGTCGTTTCTCTGATGGCGAAGTGATGGTTTCTATTAATGAAAACGTTCGTGGTAAAGACGTATTCTTAATTCAGCCAACATGTTACCCAACGAACGATAACTTAATGGAACTTTTAGTAACAATTGATGCACTTCGCCGTGCTTCAGCGATGAGAATTACTGCGGTAATCCCTTATTTCGGTTACTCAAGACAAGATCGTCGTCCACGTTCTGCACGTGTTCCAATTTCTGCAAAAGTTGTTGCCAATATGATCACAAGTGTGGGTTGTAATCGTGTTTTAACAATTGATTTGCATGCTGATCAAATTCAAGGCTTCTTTGAAATTCCTGTTGATAATATTTATGCAACACCTGTGATGTATCGTGACATTATTGGTCTTCAACAAGAAAACTTGTGTATCGTATCACCTGACGTAGGCGGTGTATTGCGTGCGCGTGCCATTGCTAAACAATTGGAAACAAATGATTTAGTTATCATTGATAAACGTCGTCCTGCACCTAATGTATCGGAAGTGATGAATATTATTGGTGATGTGCGTGGTAAGAACTGTGTTATTGTTGATGATATTGTTGATACTGCGGGTACATTGGCAGCAGCAGCAAATGTATTAAAAGAAAATGGTGCGACATCTGTACGAGCATATTGTTCTCATCCAATTTTGTCAGGTAAAGCTATTCAAAATATTGAAAGCTCTGCGTTAGATGAGATGATTGTTACTGATACAATTCCATTATCTGAAGCTTCAATGAATTGTGAGAAAATTCGTGTGTTATCGGTTTCTCATATTATTGCTAATACAATTCGCCGTATTCATGCGGAAGAATCTGTCAGTAGTCTTTTTGCTTAATCGTAAAATTACGTTATATTATAAAGCCAGATTTTTCTGGCTTTTGTTTTATATGAGGATTTAAAATGTCACGCACTGTATTTTGTCAAAAACTCAAAAAAGAGGCTGAAGGCCTAGCGCGCCCAATGTATCCTGGTGAATTGGGGGAGAAAATTTTTGAAAATATCTCTGGTGAAGCTTGGCAGTTATGGCTAAAACAGCAGACGATTTTAATCAATGAGTATCGTATTAATCCGTTAGATCCTAATGCTCGTAAGTTTATTGAAGAGCAAATGGTTCAGTTTTTCTTCAGTGATAGTGATATTGAGTTGCCAGAGCAATTTGTACCACAGAAATAGATGATTAACCGCTCAATGAGCGGTTATTTATTGAGAACTACATTATTCAATCACACCTAAGCGATCATCTTCTAATAAAGGATATTCGTAAGTATTGAAAAATTGATAATGCCACCATTCATGTGAATAGTTATCAAAACCTGCATTGAGCATGATACCTGCAAGAATTAGTCGATTTTTTTGTGCTTCTATTGATACGTTATAGTTTGCGTGCCATGATTCGGGCAAAAAACTATCGAAAGGTGTTCCCATTTCTAATGGTTGCCCCGTAACGATATCAGCTAAACCAACATCAACCGCAACACCTCGTGAATGTGGTGAGCCTCGTTTATGTGGGTTGGCTAAAAAATCAGGATTCGGTGAGTGTTCCCAAAAGATAAATTGTGCTTTTGGTGGGCGATATGCATCATAAATAATAAATTTTAGTCCAATATTTTTGGCTTGTTCTATTGCCTTTTGTAGTTTAATTTCAGCATCTTTATGCAATAATACGCGCGCTTTATTATAAACAGGTTTGCCAGTGAAATTTCTGTCATCAGCATATGGCATATCTATAAAAATATCATGGGATTCTTCTGTGAGTTCAACTAAATCACTGCTCATGGTTTATCCTTTTAAGCTTAATTGAGATGATAAGGAATGATAACGGTTATAAACAAGATTGTATGATTTTGTTTAAATAGTGATCAAAAAATAATATTGTTATTGACGACCTTATGAAAGATCTCTATAATTCGACTCCTTAACGTGATATGGACATGTAGCTCAGCTGGTTAGAGCACAGCACTCATAATGCTGGGGTCGGTGGTTCGATTCCACCTATGTCCACCATAACGTTTTTGGACATGTAGCTCAGCTGGTTAGAGCACAGCACTCATAATGCTGGGGTCGGTGGTTCGATTCCACCTATGTCCACCATATTTTAAAAGCCCTGACTATTTTAAGTTAGGGCTTTTTTACTGCTTGTGAATAACATAATATAAAAATATCTATCATAAGGAGGAGAATGATCATGAAAAATATTTTAATTATTGGTTTGTTTACTTTTTTTATCACTTCAGTAAGCTATGCGCAATTAACAGAGACTATTTTGACCATTCAAGATACAAAAGATGGTGAGCAGGTAATTGATGTGCGCTATAAAGAAAAGGCAAGTGATTTTGAGATTGATAGCTTTATTGAGGCTGATCAAAATGGTGATGGTTGCATTGACCGTACAGAGGCTCGTGATAAAGGTATTATGGATTTTGATCGTTTTGTTTTAACTAATTCACAATGTTTAAATGAAGAGGAATATTTGCGTGCTATGCGTGAATAATCTTTAGTGTAGAATGGCAAGATTTCAAACAACGTGAGTAGAAAGATTATGTCACAAAAAATAGATTTTTATTTAGAAGATCATACGTATATTGCATTGAATGATTTGTTAAAAATGGTTGGTGTTGCTGATTCGGGTGGTAGTGCAAAGCACATGGTTGCAGAGGGCTTAATTAATGTGAATGGCGCATTAGAATTACGTAAAACGGCTAAAATTGTAGATGGCAGTAAGGTTACAGGCCAAGGATTTGAGATTCTTGTGCATGCTGGGTTTGAAGGCTAGTCCATCAAGAAGGAGATTATCCATTACTATTGTTGTTAATGCATTTGAAGAATTTATTAAGTCTTTGGTTACTGAAGATGCAGTAGAAGATTATCAGGCTTCTTTAAATGAATAAAAATGAATAGTTTTTATGCTTAATTGTATGAATATTTTATATAAATAACGCATATTATTAGAAAAATATATTCAAACTATGCTTCCTATATAGTAATTAATTCACTGTTTTACAGTATGATTTATTAGATAAGTTTCTATAAAATCGACAAATTTTGATGATTTGTCGATTTTTTTTGTATTTTAAATAATTTTTAGTCATTTATGTTGATTTGATAGGTTTTATTATTTTAGGAAGCTGTCTTGCAAAAATAGCTGTAATGGATAATTAATATTTTTTGTTATTTTCTATATTTATCAAATAAATATACTATCTTTAAATTCGATGGCTAAAATTGGTTTAATTGAATGTTGATGATGTTTTTTGTATTTAATTCAATTGTTTATATATTTATATTTGGTTTTAATTTAAAATCTATAGAAATATCCAAATATTTGCGAAAAAATTGATAATTATCAATTAAAAAAATTTATGTTATGCTACGCGCCTCTTATTCCTAGGAATTCTAGGAAGTAATCCTAGCGATCCTAGGGATAGATAAACATTCAAGGTTTTATGGAGGTAGTTAATGAAAATTTCACGTAGAAACTTTCTATTAGGGCTTGGTGCAACAGGTGTTGTAGCTGGCGGTGCATCTGCTTTGGTGCCAATGATGCAAAGAGAGGGGACTTTAGTGAATGCTAAGTCGCGTGCATTACATGTCGAAGGGACAGAGGGTAAACTACCTAAAGAATCTGATGTTGTTATTATTGGTGCAGGTATTCAAGGCATTATGACAGCTATCAATTTGGCTGAAAGAGGTTTAAGCGTCACGATGTGTGAAAAGGGCGAAGTTGCTGGCGAAATGTCTGGTCGAGCTTACAGCCAAATTATCAGCTATAAAACTTCCCCAGAAATTTTCCCATTGCATCACTACGGCAAAAAAGTTTGGCGTGGTATGAATGAAAAAATTGGTATGGATACAAGTTACCGTACACATGGTCGTGTTGAGGCAATTCCTCATGAGCAAGAATTGGCAGTGGTTGAAGAGTGGATTAAATTAAACTCGGAAAATCCGGGTTTTGATACTCCATTGAAAACACGTATCATCAAAGGTGAAGAATTAGCAGCTCGTTTGCCGGGCGCACAATCTCAATGGACAATTGCAGGTTTTGAAGAAGATGCAGGTAGTGTTGATCCTGAAACTGGTGTATCTATGTTGGCGCGTTATGCAATGCAAATTGGGGTAAAAATTTATACCCATTGTGCTGTTCGTGGTATTGAAACTGCAGCAGGTAAAATTTCAGATGTTGTGACAGAAAAAGGTTCAATTAAAACATCTTCAGTGGTATTAGCCGGTGGTATCTGGACGCGTTTATTCATGGGCAATATGGGTGTTGATATTCCAACACTAAATATTTATTTGTCGCAGCAACGCGTCACAGCAGTACCAGGTGCGCCAAAAGGTAACGTACATTTACCAAATGGTATTCATTTCCGTGAACAAGCTGATGGTACATATGCTGTAGCACCACGTATTTTCACAAGCTCAATTGTTAAAGATAGCTTTATCTTAGGCCCAGGTTTCTTGCATTTATTGGGTGGTGGTGAATTGCCATTAGAATTTAAAATGGGTCCAGATTTATGGAATTCATTTAAAACACCTACTTCATGGAAAAATGATGAGGTTACGCCATTTGAAGAATACCGTGTCGCTATGGCAACACCAAATAATGAACATTTAGATCGTGTATTCAATAAGATGAAAGCAGAGTTCCCTGTATTTAAAGATTCTAAAGTTGTAGAACGCTGGGGTGCTGCAATTAACTTAACATCAGATGAATTACCAATCATTTCTGAAGTTCCACAATATCCGGGTTTATTCATCAACACAGCAACTGGTTGGGGTATGACTGAAAGCCCAGCATCAGGCCAAATTACAGCTGATTTAGTGATGGGTAAAACACCATTCATTGATGCAACACCATATAGCATGAAGCGTTTTAGTTAATGGATAAATTATGATATTCGGAGCCCTGATTGTAAGATATCGGGGCTTTTTTATGGCCTTAAATTATAATAACATTCTTATCATGTATGTTTTATATGTAAATAATGCTTGATTCTAAGATTTGTAAATGTTATAAATATTTGCATTCAATGGGATTTTATAGGGGCTTGCTATGAAAAAGTTAATGTCTATGATGTGCTGCTGTGAAATGCGTGTTATTTTTAACCCTTTTTTGAGTCAGAATTTATATTTACAACAGGCACATAATCATGATCGAGTTTCAAGATATTACTAAAACATTTACAAAAAATCATCAAGAGGTCATTGCGCTTCATCCTATTAATCTAACGATTAAGAAAGGTGATGTATTCGGAGTGATAGGATACAGTGGTGCTGGCAAAAGTACATTAATTCGTTTAGTGAATGCATTAGAAAAACCAACCTCAGGAGAGGTTGTTATTAATGGACAGGTATTAAGTTCTTTAGATGCTAAAGCATTGCGCAATGTTAAAAAACGCATTGGTATGATCTTTCAGCATTTTAATTTATTAGAAACCAAAACAGTTGCTGAAAATATTGCATTACCGCTTAAGCTTAACTCTAATTTATCTAAGCAAGAAATTGATGCGCGCATTGATGAGTTATTAGCTTACGTAGAAATTCCAGATAAAAAACATGCTTATCCTCGTGAGTTATCGGGAGGGCAAAAACAGCGTGTGGGCATTGCTCGTGCTTTAGCTAATAATCCTGATATTTTATTGTGCGATGAAGCAACTTCTGCATTGGACCCACAAACCACACAATCTATTCTAAATTTATTACGTAAAATTAATAAAGAACAGGGCATCACTATTATGATGGTGACGCACCAAATGGAAGTAGTAGTTTCCATTTGTAATCGCATTGCAGTGATGGATAAAGGCAGAGTGGTAGAAACAGGCTCAACCAAAGATATTTTCCAAGATCCCAAAGAGCCTATGACTCGTAAATTCATTAATACATTGATCGAAGAAGAGATTCCAAGAAGTATTATTCGTAACATTGATGATGCGTTACCTAACCATATCTATCGTTTAGAATTTTTAGGAGATTCAGCTAAAACGCCTGTTGTTAATGAATTAATTTTAACAAAAATTGTTGTGGTCAATATTCTATTTTCCAATATGATCGAGATCGAAGGATCTGTGATTGGCAGTATGTTCGTGCAGTTAGTCGGATCTCAAGAATCTATTATAGAAGCTGTCGGATTTTTGAGAGGCCATGGTGTGCGCGTTACATTGAATCAGTTGGATAAGGAGTAAGCAATGAAGAGTTTATTTGTCACACAAGTTGGTTTGGATGGTTTTTTACTAGCTGGTAAACAAACTTTGATCATGGTTTCCGTTTCCTTGGTAATTGGTGTAATTTTGGGTGGTATTATCGGGATTACATTAGTATTAACGCGCCCTGGTGGGATTAGACCTAATCATACAATTTATGCGATTTTAAACCCAATCGTGAATGTGATTCGTTCATTGCCTTTTATTATATTATTGGTGGCGATCATTCCATTAACACGTTTGATCATTGGTAGCTCGATTGGTACAGCAGCAGCGATTATTCCTTTAACCATTTATATTTCTCCATTCATTGGACGATTGGTGGAAACATCTCTGCTAGAAGTGGATCATGGGATTATTGAAGCTGCAAACTCAATCGGCGCATCGACTTTTGAAACAGTTTGGTATTTCCTGTTACCAGAAGCTAAATCATCTCTCATTTTGAACTTTACAACAGCCACTATTGGCTTGATTGGTGCAACAGCAATGGCTGGTGCAATTGGTGCGGGCGGTATTGGTGATCTTGCCATTAACTATGGTTATAACCGTTACGATAATGCAGTGCTATTTTACTGTGTTGTGATTCTAGTGATCGTCGTTCAAGCAGTACAAATGCTTGGAAATTATCTCGCTAAACGTGTACGTTCATAATTACAAATCATTATCTTGATTAACATCGCTCCATCAGGAGCGATGAGTAAAATTATTATATTTTAGGAGTATCTTATGTCTTTATTTGCCTATGAAAATATGGCAGATCGTCTCTCTTTGACTCGAAAAACTGCTTTACCATTTCGAGAACGTGCATCCGAGCATGATCAAGAGAATACGTTTCCATTCCAAAACATTGCTGATTTAAAGGCAATTAATTATCCTGCTTTAACATTGGGTAAAGAATTTGGTGGATTGGGTGCATCACTAGAAGAGATGCTCAGACATCAACAAATCATTGCAGAAATGGACGGCTCAACAGCCTTAGCGATTGGTTGGCATGTGGGCATTACGATGCATCTTAGTGAACAGCAAGAATGGGAAGCATCTGTATTTAAACATTTTGCGGAAGATATTCTAGCAACAGGTGCATTAATTAATAATGCCGCTTCAGAAGCAGCAACAGGCAGCCCAACACGCGGTGGTTTACCAGAAACAACAGCACAGCAAAATGATAAAGGTTGGAAAATTTCAGGTCGTAAGATTTTTACAACGTTATCACCTGTTTTAGACTATTTCGTGGTATCTGCAAGAATCAATGATAGTGATGAGGTTGGACAGTTTTTAGTCCATAAAAGCCGTGAAGGTCTATCTATTGATGAAACTTGGGATTCTGTGGCAATGCGTGCAACAGGTAGTCATGATTTAGTATTAGATCAAGTGCAGTTAGATTCTGAGGATTTATTAACTAAAATCACACCAGGGAAAAAGCCACCACAAGGTTGGTTGTTACATATTCCGGCAGTTTACCAAGGCATTGCAACAGCCGCATTTGATTATGCATTAAACTTTGCCAATACTTATGCACCGAATAGCTTAGCATCAGGTACAATCGCACAGTTTCCAACAGTTCAGCAAAAATTGGGCGAAATGAAGTTAAAGCTCATTCAAAATGATTATTTACTGTATGGCGTTGCACGTGATTGGGATAAAGCTGATTGTGAAGAGCGTTTCGCACTTGCTGATGCATTGTCGACAACTAAAGTTGCAGTTGTAAATAATGCGTTGGATATCGTAGATTTAGCCATGCGTTTAGTGGGCGCAAAATCCTTATCTGCCAATAATCCATTACAGCGTTACTATAGGGATGTGCGCGCAGGATTACACAATCCACCAATGGAAGATATGGTGCTTGTCAACTTGGCAAAATCAGCGCTGAACAAGCTCTAAAGTACTCACAATTAATGTTTATAAATAATCGCATTGATGCTGCAATCAATGCAACGGGATTTTGTACCTTCAATAAAGTGAAAAGGAATAAAAATGTTTAAAAAAATAGCAATTGTGTTGGGCATCGCTTTGGCTGTTTCAGCTTGCGGTAATGGTGATAAAGCCGAGCAAGCTTCAAATGAATCACCAAAAAAGCAGAAGATTGTGATTGGTTTTGGTGTCGGCACTTATATCACGCAGTTTGATAAAGGTGTTCGTCCATATTTGGAGCAAAAGGGCTATGAAGTGGAAACAAAAACGTTCTCCCACAATAAGCTCATTCCACAAGCATTAAAGGAAGGTGAAGTGGATGCTTCTGTGCATATCAGCACTGCAAATATGGGTGAAATGAATCGTCGTTTACAAGCTGATATGATTGTATGGGCAGATACGCCAAGTGCACCACAATCTTTGCGTTCAACAAAACATACATCATTGGATGTGATGAAAGATGGCATGACAATTGGCGTGCCTAATGATCCCATTAACTTAGAACGCGCTGTACGAATTTTGGAAGATTTGGATTGGGTGCATGTTGATCCTAATGTGGAAACGATTGTATTTAGTACAAATGCAGTTACACCCAATAAATTTAAAGTAGATTTAAAGCCAATGGATGCAGCGCAATTACCGCGTGCGATGGATGATCTTGATTTTGCAGTGATCAATGGCAACTTTATTGCCAGTAAAGGTGAAAGAATTAGCGATGGTTTAGCCATTGAAAAATCTCCACCTGAGCATTTAGTGAAAGTTGCGATTCTTGAGAAAAATAAAGATCAACAGTGGGCGATTGATCTGAAAGCCGCTTATGAATCCAAAGAGTTTGAAACATACATTAAGAATGAGCGATTGTTTGATGGATTTATTTATCCATCTCATTGGGAATAATGAAAGAGATATGATGATGAAAAAAATGATGAATTTAAAATATTTTAAACTTGCGATGGCTTTAGGTTTAACGCTGTTGGTATCAGCATGTGGCAATGATGAGTCTAAAGTAAATGTTGAAAATAAAACTGCTGAGAAAAAGACAATTGTTGTGGCATTTGGCCCATCTTCTTATGGTACGCAATTCACAACAGCTATTCAGCCTATTTTAGAAGCGCAAGGTTATAAAGTTATCCCTAAAGTTTTTTCCCAAAATGCACAGATCAATCGCAGTATGAAAGATGGCGAGATTGATGCATCAATCTTCCAAAGCGTTGCGTACATGGAAGATATTAATCGATTGCTCGGCATGGATATGGTAAAACTTGCTGATACAGCAAGTGCACCTCAATCATTGCGTTCCTCGCGTCATCAGAGTTTGGATGCGATCAAAGATGGCATGACAATCACTGTACCAAATGATCCTGTGAATGCAGAGCGTGCTGCAAGAATTTTAGAAGATTTAGGTTGGATTAAGATTAAGGAAGGCATTGATCCTATTAAATTCAGCGTGAATGATATTGAAAAAGGTCAATATGATTTAGTCGTTAAAGAGGTTGATCCAGCACAAGCATTGCGTTCAATTGATGATGTAGATTTTGCTGTCATTAATGGTAATTATATCGCTAATATGGGATTGAAAATTATAGATTCGTTGATCGTGGAAGATACACCAGCAGAACATGTTGTGATGGTTTCCATTTTAGGTAAAGATCAAGATCAACAGTGGGCGAAAGATTTGAAAAAAGCCTATGAATCAAAAGAATTTGAAAATTACATCAAAAATGAGCCATTATATGACGGTTTTATTTTTCCAAAACATTGGGATAATTAGTCAATTATAAAAGAGGCAATCATGAAGTTGAATGGTTTAAAAGTAACGGTGATGCTATGCGTATCATTAATTGTGTCAGCATGTGGTAATCAAGAAGAGGTTGTAAAAACTTCTGAGCCAATTTCGCAAGTAGAAATTAAAGTGGGCTTTGGTCCTTCTAATTATGCAGATCAATTCAAAGAAGCCATTCAACCAATTTTAGAGAGAAAAGGTTATAAGGTAACACCGATCGTTTTCTCTCAAAATCCTATGATTACAAGTAGTATGCGTGATAATGAAATTGATGCATCCATTTCACAAAGTTATGCATTTATGTTGGATCTTAATCGTTTATTGAATATGGATATGATGAGTATTGGTCATACAGCAACAGCACCTCAATCACTGCGTTCAACTAAGCATCAATCATTGGATGAAGTGGAAGATGGTATGTTGATTTCTCTATCGAGTGATTCCATCAACATGGAGCGTGGTGCTAGAATTTTGGAAAGTTTAGGATGGGTTAAGATTAATGACAATGCAAAACCAGCAACATTCAGTTTAAAAGATATTGAAAAAGGTCAATATGACTTGAGATTTATTGAAGTTGATCCCGCACAATCTATGCGTTCAATGGATGATGTGGATTTTGCTGTTGTGAATGGTAATTATGTTGTTAATATGGGGCAAAAAATTACAGATGGTTTATATGTAGAAAAAACGCCTGATGAACATCGTGTCATTGTGACCATTCAATCAAAAGATAAAGATCAACAGTGGGCAAAAGATTTAGCAGCGGCTTACGCATCAGATGAATTTAGAGATTATATTTTATCAAAATCGATGTATGAAGGATTTATCATGCCCAAAGAATGGAATCCTGTTTCTAAAACGAAATAAAGTCCTTACTAAGCGGAATAAATATCATTTTAAAACCTCGCAAATGAACTGCACCCCAAAAGTTGGACACAACTTCAGGTTTCAGAATTCTCGCCTACGACGAGAATTCTTATTGGTAAATATTTAACGATTCGTGAAAGGCGCTGAGTATAGTAGGATAGTATCATTGATTTTAATAATGATAGGAAATATCCATGAGCATAAAATTAATCGCAATTGATTTAGATGGTACTTTGTTGAATGAGCAACATATTGTTAGTGATCGTGTAAAACAAAGTATCCAATATGCTCAAGATAAAGGTGTTCAAGTTGTCCTTGCAAGTGGTCGACCATATTCGGGTATGGCGCCAATTTTGCATGATTTAGGTATTTATAATGATAAAAACTATGTGATCACCAATAATGGTGCAATGATTCGTGATATCACAACGGGTGAGATTGTTTATGATAATGTACTCAGTTATGAAGATTATCTTAAAATTGAAGCATTATCTCGTGAATTAAATGTGTTCATGCATGTGGCAAGTGATCAATGTATTTATACAGCAAACAGAGAGATTGGCCGTTATACAGCTTATGAAGCCTATTTATCAAATATTCCTCTGTTTTATAAACCACTAGAAGAGATGAATGAAGAAATTTATTATAGTAAATGTATGCTGTCAGATGAGCCCGAATTATTGGCCTCAATAGAAAAAAAGATACCTGCAAAATTTTATGAAGATTATGAGGTTTTTAAAAGCGCATCATTTTATTTAGAATTTTTACGTAAAAATTCCACAAAAGGTTATGCATTGCAAAAGATTGCGACAGAACTAAATTTAAAATCTTCTGAAATGATGTGTATGGGCGATCATGAGAATGATTTCTCAATGTTTAAAGTGGCTGATACTAAGATTGCTATGGGCAATGGCATTGATTTATTGAAAGAACATGCAACATTCATTACCGAAACCAATCAGAAAGATGGTGTTGCGATCGCAATTGAAAAATATATTTAAATCTTAAATTTTAATCAGGGAATTTTAGTTATCTTATTGTTGTGTAATATCTATACAATGAGTTCTAGTTATAGAATAATTTATTTAACTAATTGAATTATATAAAAATAATTCATTAATTTAAATTTCTTTTGGGAGTGATATGAATTTTTAGGTTTGACGTTGATGATAAAAGGAATATATTGATTCTGCATTTTGTTATTAACCGGAGGAAATTAAGATGGCATTTGCAACAGTAAATCCTTATACCAACGAATTGGTTAAATCATTCCCAAGTGCAACAGACGCAGAAATTAAAGCTGCTGTTGATCGTTCTGATAAAGCATTCCAAAGCTGGAAAACTTTATCCGTTGCTGAACGAGTAGAATATTTGAAAAATGCATCAGCGTTGTTACGCAAAAATAGCGATGAATACGCAAAATTATTAACATTAGAAATGGGCAAAATCTTTGGTGAATCGAAAGCTGAAGTAGAATTGTCTGCACAGATTTTAGACTATTACGTGAAGCATGCTGAAGGCTTATTGGCTCCAAGAAAATTACCAGTAATGGACCCAGCAGAAGGCGAAGCGGAATTAGTGAATGATCCTATGGGTGTTTTATTGGCGATCGAGCCATGGAACTTCCCATTCTATCAAGTGGCTCGTATTTTGGCACCACAATTATCAGCCGGTAATACGCTGATCTTGAAGCACGCTTCAAACGTACCACAAAGCGCATTAGCATTTGAACAATTGATGAAAGATGCAGGTTTACCTGAAGGTGTATTCATCAACTTGTTTGCTGAGCATGATAAAGTAGAAATGATCTTGGCTGATCCACGTGTTTGTGGTGTTGCTTTGACAGGTTCTGAATTTGCAGGTTCAGCAGTCGCCCAAGTTGCAGGTAAGCATTTGAAGAAATCCATCATGGAATTAGGCGGTGCGGATGCATTCGTTGTATTAGATGATGCGGATATGGATAAAACTGTGGCTTGGGGTGTGTTTGGTCGTCATTGGAACGCAGGTCAAGTATGTGTTTCTTCAAAACGTATGATCGTAGATGCGAAAGTTTATGATGAATACTTAGAAAAATACACAGCGGGCGTTGCAGCATTGAAAGCAGGTGATCCAATGGATCCTGCGACACAGTTGGCGCCATTATCTTCACAACGTGCGAAAGATGGTTTGTTAAAACAAATCGAAGAAGCTGTAAAACACGGTGCAACAGCAATCGAAGTGGGTGAAAAAGTACCTGAACAAGGTTGCTTTGTTCAGCCAACAATTTTAACAAATGTAACACCAGATAATCCTGCTTATTACCAAGAATTCTTTGGCCCAGTATCTATGATCATCAAAGCAGAAGACGAAGCTGATGCAATCCGCATTGCTAACGATTCTCCATTTGGTTTGGGCGGTTCTGTATTTACATCTGATAATGCTCGTGGTCGTCGTGTTGCAGGTGAAATCTCTACAGGTATGATCTTTGTTAACCATCCAACAATGGTTAAAGCTGATTTGCCATTTGGTGGCGTTCGTCGTTCTGGCTTTGGTCGTGAATTGATCGATTTAGGCTTAAAAGAATTTGTTAACCAAAAATTGATTGATGTTGTGGATATCGATGCACCATTCTAATTAATTTTAAATCTACCTAGAAAATAAAACGCTGCCCGTAAGTGAACTGACCCCATAAACTTGGACAGTTTATAAATTATAAAGACAAGGACTGATTTCGATATTCTATCGGACTCAGTCCTTTTAGTTTGAGCTTAATTCGATCATTATTATAATAATCGATGTACTCATGAAGTTCTTTCTCTAATTGATCGACAGATTCAAACTTCTTTGTATGAAAACATTCTGATTTCAAAATACCAAAGAAGTTCTCAATCACAGCATTATCATAGCAATTGCCTTTACGTGATATACTTTGTCTAACTTGATGATCTTTTAAGGATTGTTGGTGTTGCTTCATTTGATATTGCCAACCTTGATCAGAATGTAAAATCAGCTTCTTGCGTCCTTTTTTATGTAATTTTAAATGTTTCAATGCCTTATTCAGCATTTTACCCACTAATTCATATTTAGAATTTCTAGCAACTTCATAACTGATAATCTCTTGATTATATAGATCTAAAATTGGCGATAAATACAGTTTTTCACCATTGACTTTAAATTCTGTGACATCTGTTACCCATTTTTGATTTGGCTTTTGAGCCTTAAAGTTACGTTTCAAAATGTTCTTTGCTATTTTTCCAGCTTTTCCTTTATAAGATTGGTACTTCTTAGGTCTTACTAAAGATTTAAGATTCAGTAGTTGCATGATTCTTTGAACTTTTTTATGGTTAATGGGGAAATCCTTTTGTAACATTGCAGTAATGCGACGATAACCATATCGACCTTTATGCTCATGAAAAAGAGCTGCTATCTTTGCTTTCAAACTTTCATCTGAATCAGGCTTAGCCAAAGCCGCCTTATGGTAGTAATAAGTGCTTTTTGCTAGATTCATAATTTTGAGCAACGATGACAATGAATGCTTTACTTTGAGATCTTCTGCGATGATTGTTTGCGCCTGAACGCTTCTTCCTTCGCATCCAGTTCCTGAAACTTTTTTAATACATCATTCTCCGCACGAAGATAGGCTAATTCAGCTTGGAGCTTATCTATCAGCCTTTCTTGTTCTGTACGATTATCAGGTTTCTTGGGTAATCTCATCTTTGTAGGTATTCCTTTCTTACGTGGTTCAAGGGCACTTAAACCACCTTCTTTAAACAGAGTTTGCCATTCTAATATAGAAGTAAATGCTGGAATATTAAAATATGAAGCAGCTTCGCGGGCAGAGTAATAATGATCTGACATAATGTTTAAATTCAGCAGAATATAATCGTTTTGTTGTTCTTGGCTGAATCCCTGATTGACCATGATATTGATAGGCCTTGACCCACTTTTTAATGGTGGATTGATCAATATTAAAATGATCAGCTGTAGAGCTGTATCCATTTCCTTTTTGATAAAACTTAACAACTTTTAATTTGAAATCAAAAGAATACTTCGCCATATAAAAACACCCCAAAGTTGTGTCCAACTTTTGGGGTGCAGTTCATTTTACAAGGGTTTTTTGTTGTCAAAATCAAAATAGACTATTTTGTATGTCATCAAGTTTTTTAAGAATTCTCTTTATTAAGAAGAGCAACAAGATATGACAAGCTAAAACGATACTATGTAAATATAGTTGT
>NZ_MVDO01000002.1 GCF_002006755.1 Wohlfahrtiimonas larvae
ACCGTTCAAAATTGCAGGCAAAGCAGCTGCTTGAATTGGCGTCATTGTTAAATAACCTAAGTCTTTTAGGTTATCTAATTGTGCGGTAGGAAGGGAAAGCTCAGAAAAGTTTTGGATAGCCACGATGATTCTCAATATAATTCAATATAATAATGTGTGAACTATACTGAAAATCGATGAAACAATCTACTTTTGATGTGAATCGCTGTGAATGATCACTTTGCTACGCTTTTTAAATTGCGACACGGACAAGCCACCCAAAACTAAGGCAATCCCAGTACCAGACATCCAAGTGAGCCTTTCATGTAATACGATCATGGATAAAATCACAGTAACCATCGGTACAGCATTAATGTATAAACTCGCTTTGATTGCCCCTAATGATTTTAATGCTAAATTCCAAGTGACAAAGCAGATGGCAGAAGCACCTAAACCCAAAAACATTAAGTTTAAAATCACAGTTGTGCTGAGGTAGTTATTAATATTGAAATCAACATTTGCAAATGGAATGATGGGCAACATGAATAAAATACCGTACATGAATGTTCTGCGAGTTGTTTGGATTGTGTTATAGCCAAATGAGCTGATTTTCTTAGAGAAAATAGAATAGAACGACCAAATGATCGCAGCGAGTAATGCTAAAAAGTCACCTTTTAAGTTGATCTGTAATTCTGTTGCACCACTGAAACTCATTAAACCAACACCAATGAATGATAAAATCATACCGAAATAAAATTGTGGTCGGATGGTTTCATCTTTTAAGAAGAAGCGCGCCAATAATACAGTAAAGAAGGGCGATGTGGATGCGATCAATGCTGCATTCGATGCTAATGTATAAATGAGTGCATTATTTTCAAATAAGTAATAGAGCGTGATCCCGCATAAACCTGCTGCTGCAAAATAGGCTTCTTGCTTTAATGTTGTGCTTTTTAATCGCTTTGGAAATAGTAGCATTAAGAAGCATGTACCCATCACAAAGCGAGTGAGCAGAATCTCCATCGGTGATAAATCATTGTGTAAGAGGATTTTTGTGGAAACGAAAGTTGTGCCCCATAACAGAATAGTGAGCAGGGCGAGCGTGTGTCCTCTGAGTTCTTGATTCATGATTTATTCCAAAACGGTGATACTAAGATCGGATTAAGGTTAATCAGTGTAATGGAAATTACTAATAAAGTTTGAATAAAAAAATATCCTCTGCATTTTTAAAATGAGAGGATATTTTTAATGGAATATTTTTAAAGATTACTTAATTATTTAATTCTATTTTATCTTTAAAAATTTTGATTTTTTTAGCTTTAAATAAACCGCCAATGGCACGTTTAAATGCTGATTTACTCACACCAAAACGGCGCTGGATTTCTTCAGGTGCGCTTTTATCACTCATTGGCAATGAGCCATTGTTGATTTTTAAAGCTTCTAAGATTTTAGATTCCAAGCTGTTGCGATCTTCCGCTGTTTTGATCACAGGTTGTAATAGAATATCTAACTTGCCATCTTCGCGAACATTTTTGATGTAACCTGTTACTTCGCTACCGATTTGTGCATCATAGTTGATGTCACTTTTAAAAACTAAACCACGGTGAGCATGATTTACGATCACGTTTAAGCCTAATGGTGTTCTGCTTTCGATCAAAAGCATCACTTCATCGCCTTCTTTGTAGCTGTGAGGGATTTGATCTAAGTATTTATCATACTTCATGGTCGCTGTGATGCGCTGTGAACGTTCATCCATATATGTATAAACGATCGCAAAATCTTCAACCGCCAATGTGCCCACTTCTTCATTGAATGGCAACATCAAATCTTTGGGTAAACCCCAATCCAAGAAAATGCCATAATCTGAAATTTCCACCACTTGAAGATCAGCAAATTTGCCAACTTCTGTGAATGGCTTTTGTGTCGTTGCAGTTAATTTACCTTGTGCATTGGCATATACAAACACTTCCAAAGTATCCCCGATATTGGCAGGAATACTTCTTGGAATGGATTTGGTTGGCAGTAAAATATCACCTTCTAAAACTGCACCCGCAGAAGTCTTCTGCGTGATTTTTAGGTGATTCATACGGCCGATTTTTGGTTCTGAGTAACGATAGTAAGACATTTGACCTTTCATCAAAGAATAGAATTATCAATAAATAGCGATAATTATAAACCTTACTGAGAAATTCTTCAGGAAAGATGAAAGATATCTACGCTTTAATACGTTGAGTGATAAAAACCAAAACACTCAAAATCATCAAGCTCAATCCTAAATGTTGCCCATAAGCGACTAGCATCAAACCAATACCGATGATTAGGTAATACATTAATCCCAAAATTGCGCCTGCTGTGCCCAATTTATCACCATAATTCATCAATGCTTTTGCCAAAATATTTGGGATTGCAATGCCATAAGCCATCACAACGCCAACCATTGGCAAAATGAAAAACCATTGGCTTTGTAAAATGAATACTAATACACTGCTGATTAATAAAATGATGCTCGCAATTGTGACCAATTTTTCACTGCTGAACGCATATTTTTGAATCCAATGTTTATTCAAAAATGCGCCCAAGAAAGAACCTAAACCTAGTAAAATTCCACTTAAACCAAATAAAGTATGGCTCAAATCTAATTGCTCAAACATAAAGGGTGCCAATTGATAGTAAGCAAATAGGGCAATGTTTAAGAATCCAATTAAGCATGCATTTTTCAAGATGAAAGGATCACATAGCATCTCTTTTAATGTTGCGAAAAATGGCGGTTTGCTGATGTGTTCAGGTTTAGTTTCAGGCAAAATGAGTGTAACCCAAGCCAATAATACAATTGCCATGAGAATTAATAAAATGAATACGCCATGATAGCCAGAAAAGCTCACCATCAATGCGCCCAATAACATGCCGACAATTGGGCTAATGGCTAAAGCAATGCCCATGATGGAAAATACATAGCGCAAAGTTTCACCTGATAAGCGATCACGCATGATGGTTTGTGTTCCGATAGAACCAATGGCTGCTGAGAATGCCATGAGCATTCTGCACATCAATAATAGATCAAAATTTGTAGCAAAGATTGCCGCAACACAAGCAGTGCCATAAAGGAATAGAGCGATTAATACCGTTGGCTTTCTGCCTAACCAATCGCAACTATAACCCCAAATCACAACGCCAAATGCAAAGGCAATAAAGTAGAGGGATAATGTTTGCCCTGCATCGCTTTGGCTCACATCAAAGGCTGTTGCGATATCTGTGAGTGCTGGGCTATAAATAGTTTCCACGATTTGTGGAAACATCATCAATGCAATCAGCAAAGGGAGAGATAAAGTCTGTTTCATA
>NZ_MVDO01000020.1 GCF_002006755.1 Wohlfahrtiimonas larvae
GAATGCTTCAGCCATCAATAATAGATAAATTAACATACCAAAGATCCATACTAATTCGCGTGGTTTACGGAAGGAGCCATACATTAAACCGCGGAACATGTGGATATAGACAACCACGAAGAACATTGACGCACCAACTTCATGCATATATCGTATGACCCACATCCAGTCTACGTCACGCATGATTGCAGTTTCAACTGATGCGAATGCAATTGGCATACCTGTTTCGCTCAGTGTTGCATCTGGTATGTAGTGCATAACTAACCAAATACCGGTAATTAATTGGTTAACCAATACAACCATAGATAATACACCGAAAACATACAGAACATTGAAGTTTTTAGGTGCATAATATTGTGTCATATGTTTGCGAGTCGCTTCGACAATCGGCAAACGATTATCGATCCAACCAACAATACCTTTTTGAGAACTATTTTCTTGGAATGCCATTATGCGCTCTCCTTATCTTGACCGATAATTAGACGGTTACCTTCTAAGAATTGGTAGCTTGGAACGATTAGGTTGGTTGGAGCAGGAACGTTTTTATAAACGCGGCCAGCTAAGTCAAACTTAGAACCATGGCAAGGACAGAAGAAGCCACCCATCCAATTTTCTGCAGGGACAACATTAGGGCGATAAGTTGGTGAGCAACCTAAGTGTGTACAGATACCAACAAGTACCAAGATTTCTTTTTTCTCAGAACGCCATGCATTAGTTGCGTAGCTTGGTTGTTGTTCCATTTTTGAATCCGGATCTGCTAAGTCTGATGCAGGTACTTTTTCTAAAAGAGAAAGCATTTCTGGCGTTCTGCTTAAAATCCAAACAGGTTTACCTTGCCACTCAACGCGTAATAATTCGCCTGGTTTGAGTTTAGATAGATCCACTTCTACAGGTGCGCCAGCGTTTTTTGCTTTTTCGCTAGGCATCCAAGAAGCAATGAAAGGGTAGGCTAGGAACATTGCCCCTGCACCGCCTACTGCTGACGTTGCTAGCGTCAGAACACGTCGTCTTTTGAGATCGACATTGTTGTTATCACTCATCACATTCTCCGATATGTATTTTAATATACTGACTAAAACTATTATTTCACGCGAGAGACATATTCGCCTGTACGTGTGTCAACCTTAACAACTTCATCAATTTGAAGGAAAAGAGGTACGCGAATAACGGCGCCAGTTTCTAGAGTTGCTGGTTTACCGCCTGTGCCTGCTGTATCACCTTTTAAGCCTGGGTCTGTTTCTACAACTTTTAATTCAACAAAGTTTGGTGGAGTAACAGAAATAGGGACACCATTCCAAAGGGTAATAACGCAAACATCTTGTTCTTTTAACCATTTCTTAACATCACTAACAGCTGCTTCAGATGCGCCTACTTGGTCAAAAGTTGTTTGATTCATAAAGTGCCAAAATTCACCATCATTGTATAGATATTCCATATCTACATCGATGACATCAGCCGCTTCAACAGTATCGCCAGATTTGAATGTTTTTTCAATCACACGACCAGTTTTAAGATTTTTATAACGAACACGGTTAAAAGCTTGGCCTTTACCTGGTTTAACCATTTCATTTTCAACAATGCTGCATGGATCATTGTCAATCATGATTTTTAAGCCGCTTTTAAATTCATTTGTACTATAAGTTGCCATAAATACCTATTCTCATTTCAAATTGTTTATAAAAAACTCTCACATTATACGATATATTTACTCATAAAATCATGATAAAAGTTAACTCTCTGTTTATTAAAATAATCTATGAGAATAATCGACACTTATGCGTAAACTCTAAAGAGTTTTGTTCAGCATAACTTTTATGAAAGTTTAGAATATCTGTAACTTCATTTTTAGAACCAATAATAACAGGAACTCTTTGATGTAATCCAGATGGTTTAAGATCTAAAATTCTTTGATAACCTGTTGTTGCGATTCCACCAGCTTGTTCAACTAAAAAAGAGATAGGATTTGCTTCATACATTAATCGTAAGCGACCGCCTTTTGCTCGAATGCCTTCGTCAATTGGATATGCAAACATACCACCACGCATCAGAATGCGGTGTACATCCATTACCATAGCGCCAACCCAGCGCATTGTATAACGCTTGCCTTTAGGTCCGTTTTTACCAGCCTCACGATCTTCAACGTATTGACGCATAGGCTTTTCCCAGCCTAAACGATTAGCATGATTAATGGAATATTCTGCTGAGTCTTCAGGAATTTGAATATCTTTGTGTGTTAATACAAACTCGCCAATATCAGGATCTAATGTAAATGCATGTGTTCCATGACCAATGGAAATGACAATCATTGTAGCAGGGCCATATAAACAGTAGCCCGCACAAACTTGTTTTGTTCCTTCTTGGAGAAAATCTTCTTCTGTTGGGTTTTCTTTATCAGAGCGCATAATAGAAAATATTGTGCCGATAGGGCCATCCACATCAATATTACTTGAGCCATCTAGAGGATCAAATACTAATAAATATTTGCCTTTAGGTTGGCCATCAGGAATAGGGTAAACTTCTTCCATTTCTTCACTTGCCATTGCAGCGATATGACCGCGCCAAATATTATTTTTAATGAATAGTTCATTGGCAATAATATCTAGTTTTTTTTGCTGCTCACCTTGGCAGTTATCACTTTCAGCATTGCCTAAAACGTCGACTAAAGCGCCTTTTCTAACTGCAGCTGAAATAGTTTTGCAGGCCAATGCGATGTCATTCATCAACAATGTAAATGAGCCTGTGGCTTCAGGGTAAAGACGTTGTTCTTCGATTAAATACTGAGACAACGGAGTGCCTAGTTGCATTACATATGCTCCCAATTATAAAAATGCGCACATAGTACTCGGTTTCACGTATAAATAAAAGTCTAAATGATTTGCTTTAAGATATGCTATCTTTAATAACTACACAGAAAGGGAATATTTCTGTATTTAATGTTATAATTAATCATTGTTGATTACTTTTATATAGGCGGATTAAATGGGTTCGGAAGAATTAAAAAATGCAGGGTTAAAAGTGACTCTTCCCAGACTTAAAATTTTAAATATTTTGGTAACGGCATCAACTGAAGATCATTTGAGTGCTGAAGAAATCTACCAAAGATTAAATGATTCAGGTGAAGAAGTTGGCTTGGCCACTGTATATCGTGTTTTGACTCAATTTGAGCAAGCAGGTTTGGTTCAGCGTCATTTTTTTGATGGCGGTCAGTCGGTATTTGAATTAGATAATGGAGATCAACATAGTCACATTGTTTGTGTTAGATGTGGTTATGTGGATGAATTCCAAAAAGAAGATTTTAAGATTAAAAGCGAAGAAATTGCCAAAAGTTTTGGGTATCAATTCCAAGAGGCAAAAGTTACGTTATACGGCATTTGCAAGAAATGCCAATAAAATAATCTATGTTGTCAGCACCTAAAACTACACGTAAACAAGCGTTTAACTGGATTGGTATTTGGTTAGCGCTTGTTATCACTGCTTGGTTTTGTCGGCCATTGTTGCCTTATCATGAATTAGGAACTGCTGGTATAACATGGGAAATGTGGGTATCTAATAGTTTTTGGTTACCCACATTGAATGGTGAATTAGTAGATGATGCTTATCCCTTAGTTCATTGGCTCGAAATATTTGTTTGGAAAATATTTGGCGTTAGTGAATTTTCGATTCGTTTTTTAGCTGCAATCTTTAGTATTGGCACACTATTTTTAACAGCCTTGGCCGCAAAACAACTATGGCCAGAATTGCCAAAAGTAAGAGCGCATGCACCGCTGATATTGATTGGTAGCTTAATGTGGGCTGTGTTCGCAACAGCACATATAGAGCAAGTGTATGTTGCATTTTTTTTATTGCTATATATAAATTTACTGATCCGAGCTTGGAAATATAATGCCTATTGGTGGTTTGCCGTTTCGTGGTCATTATTATTAGGTTTTTGGGTAACCGGTATTTCCTTTTTGATTTATGCATTACCAATTCTGCTGACATTTCCAATATGGATAAAAAAGTATTGGCATATGTATATTTATGCATTTATATCATTGCTTGTTGCTTTCTTAGTTTTTTGGAGTTGGGGATATTGGGTAAAAGGGCAATATCATGAGATGTCTTTATCTTTAACTGCAATTATGGGGTTACCTCGTTTGATTTCTCAAATTAATGATCCAATCCCATTTGGTATGACATTTTTATCTCTGATTATTGTATTATTTCCTTGGGTATTTTGGTTGCCGTTATATAAAAACTTCGCTTATGTAGATAAGAGAGAGCCCGCCTTTAAATTTTGTGCTGCATGGCTAGTTTCATCACTCATTGTTGTTTTGGTAACAATGAAAACATCTATTGTGCCGCTTATTCCTATTTATCCAGCTTTTTGCTTATTGATTGCTCGTATTTATTTTCCAATTACAAATCGCCCTAGAGATGTTGTACTTGTGTCTATTGTTATCGCTTTGTTGGGTTTGTTATTAATTGTTCTATCTTTTGTATATCTTTGGTTTGATAATAATAATGCAGTGGAGTGGCTTTCAACAATATCGCCTTTTTGGGGAATAGGATTGTTAGTTTTTAGTGGTATGCTTCTAGTATTTGCTAAAGAAACGCGATTAATCACCTTGGCATTAATGAGTGTTGCTTTAACATTGGCATTTAATTTTGGTGTGATTCGTAATGCCCGAGATTTTTATGATGTATTGCCTGCTTCTGAACGTATTAATTGGTATCAAAATAAAGGTTATGTCGTTGCTAATAATGGGCGTTACATGGGGCAATATCATTTTTTAGGTCGCTTAGAAGATCCATTGATCATTATTAATGATGAAATTGATTTCACCCGATTTAAAACTTTATATCCCAGTGGTAGGATTGTTGTATATTTAGATAGTATGACACCACAAACGAATAAGATTGCTGAATATTATCAACCTTTTAGAAATAGATATTTGGCAATATTTGCAGTCAGTGACTTAGAAAATATAGGTTCAGTAACTCAAAAAGCGAGAAAGTAATATGTTCGGTTTCTTCAAGCCAAAATGGCAACATCGTAATCCTAGTATAAGAATAGAAGCAATCAGAAGTCTTGCACTTGATAAAGAAACTATTTTAAAAATAGTTCAAACAGATAATGATGTCAATGTGCGTATTGCAGCATTGCAGTATATCGATGAGCTAAATATTTTATATGCATTGTTGCTGCAAGAACCGTGTATAAATGGCAAAACTGCAATTTTGAAGCAAATCTCGACAATATTTTTAAAAGCTGAATCACCTGAGCAGATGGTGCAATCTTTTATGACGACTATCGTGCGCAGAGATTTTCCTGTAGCAGATTTATTAATGGTTTGTGAGAATCTTCAGTTAAAACAATATTTGTTTCCAATGATTAATTTACAAAAAGATTTACCTAAATTAGTGGAGTCTCATTATAATTTTTCTGTAGAAGAATTAGTGCTGATAGATAATTTAGAAATTTTGAATCATTTAGTTAAAAAAGCAAATATTACTGACAAAAAAATTTTAGCGCACTTAAAAGAGACTCTTCAGAAAAAGGAAGAGATAGAACATAAAGCTGCATTAAAAGAGCAGCTTTTAATGCAATATATAGCACTTTCAGAAGCAGATCCTTTAGCGCCTTTGAATGTTTTTAGTGCATTAGAACAAGAGTGGAATAAGTATCAATTAGGGGATGAGCAGCTGCCTTATAAAGAGGTTTATTTGGCTCGATATCATGCTTATAACGAATTACGCCAAAATAAGATAATGATTTTGCAAAAGTTAGAACAACAAGTTCAGAATGAAGAAATTGTTGAACCTAAACAAATTCTACTTGAATTAAAAGACTTGTTGGCGGACTCAATTTTTTCTCTAAAAGAAAAAAATGAGATTCAAGTCTTAATTCAAAAGATTGATGCATATATAACGGATCTCAAGCAAAGAGAGCAGGATCAAGCACTGAAAGCTAAAAAAGCACAGAGTGAAAAGTCTTCTAACTTACATTCAGCTAAAAATACTCAAGTGGCCTTTGATTCAAAGCACTTTGATGAAAGCTTGCAAGATTTAGACAAATTAATTGCATCAGGTAGTTTGCAAAAAGCTGAACAATTAAATCAAAAGTTAATAGAGGCTTTAAAGGCATTAGATGGCCATAAGGATAGTGCTCATTATACTCGTTTATTAAAGCAATCTAATCAGCCTTTATATGATCAACTAGATACAGCCCGTTGGGGAATTTATAGAAATCTAGAGTTATTATGTGATCAAGCAGAATCACTCGCTAATAGTGTTTCGATTGATTTGATTAGTATAACTTTGAAGCAATTGCGTAAAGATTGGAATATTTCTAAAAAGGGGATTGCACGAGTACCTCAG
>NZ_MVDO01000200.1 GCF_002006755.1 Wohlfahrtiimonas larvae
AATTTAAAATTAATTGTTAAAATCAAATAAAAACATAAAGATACATCAAAAATTATTTCAAAAAAAAGCCCACATATACATGTGAGCTTAGATAATATCCAAATTAATGAAGTTAAACTCCCATGCAAACGCCTGTTGCTTTGAGCGTTTCCACTAACAAATGATCTTTTGGTAATAAACGAGGCTTACCTGCAACTTTTTCTAAAGGGATAGGCACTAACTCACCACCTTGGCTTGCAACCATCACACCTGTTATATTATTTTTCAAATATTCAATCGCCTTACTACCGCATTGAGTTGCGAAAATACGGTCATTCGCTGTCGGCGTCCCCCCACGGCTCACATAACCTAACGTTGTTAAGCGCGCTTCAATTCCTGTAAGCTCAGGAATTTGATCCACTAACTTCATTGCTGCAGCATGCTTCTTAGGCTTTAAACCCAATAAAGCATCCTCTTGAGAAATCGCCCCTTCTGCCACAACTAATAAAGCAGCCTTGTGTTCAAAGATCTGTGCTTTCAATGATTTCACAATTGCAGTTGTTGAATAAGGAATCTCTGGCACTAAACAGATATCTGCCCCACCTGCTAATGCTGCACCTGCCGCCAACCAACCAGCATCACGCCCCATCACTTCCAAAATCATTAAACGATGATGAGAATCTGCCGTTGTGCGTAAGCGATCTAGCGCCATGACAGAAACCTGAACAGCAGTATCGTAACCAAATGTAATATCTGTTTGCGCTATATCGTTATCAATTGTCTTAGGTAACGTCACGACAGGAATACCTTTCTTAGATAACTCATAAGAAAAACGTTGTGTGCCATCACCACCTAAACAAACTAAAGCATCTAAACCTAATGCTTCAAAACTACGTACACAGTTATCAACAGCTTCTTCTGTACCTTTTGCACGGCCACCGCCACGGCCCGTACCTAAAATCGTACCGCCCAAACCAATGATTGGACTAACTGCCGCTTTATCCAAAGGCATCACACAACCTTCAGCTAAACCCAAGAAACCATCGTGAATACCAGTAACTTTCCAGCCTTCATTGAGCGCGGCCAACGTTACTGCTCTCAATGCAGCATTCAATCCCTGACAATCACCACCAGCTGTTAAAATACCGATATTTTTACTCATTCAATCTGCCTCTTAAAATTGATTTTATTCGTTATCGTCTTTCCAGACATTCAATAGCTCTATATTATCAGAAAGCTTAAGCGTTTGATGTAATTCAGCCAAAACTAAAACAGCCAACGCTTCGTTTTCTTGCACTAGAACAATTTCACCTGCCACAACATCATTATCCGTGTGAATTGTGTCACCAATATTAATATTGCCGTTTTTTCCCAAAGAAATTTTACCCAAACGCTTTTTGTTCTTACCTAAATCACGTAAACGCGTCACGATTTCTTGTCCAATGTAACAACCTTTACGAGGATGAACGCCCTTCAATACATCTAAGCTCACCATTTGCGGCACATATTTTCCTTGTGTTGCCTCAATGATCCAAGGGATATTAAAATCCTGTGGCACAATTGTTACAAACTCATCATTCGCATCCATAACTTCAATCGTTACCTTTGAACGAAACACAAAACGTTTCAGCAATGTTGCAATGCTCTCGCTAATGCATTTTGGCAAATAGAGATCAAAACCATTCTCAATCTTTTGAATCCAAAATACGGCTTCTAATCTTCCTTTTACATTGCACAAACCACCTAATCCAGAATTTTCTGGATGATCATACAAATAATCTAAATGATCCATATCCGCTGTC
>NZ_MVDO01000201.1 GCF_002006755.1 Wohlfahrtiimonas larvae
CAAAATACGGCTTCTAATCTTCCTTTTACATTGCACAAACCACCTAATCCAGAATTTTCTGGATGATCATACAAATAATCTAAATGATCCATATCCGCTGTCAATTGCCCATGCAAAAAATTACGCGCATCCGCACCTGTTACAACCAACTTTGCAAAATCCATCATCGCTTCATTCCTTAATCAACTGTTCTATTGAGAACTTACTCCTTTATTATAGTGGCTATTTTATAATTTCCACTTATTCGTTTGCATGCTGCATTCTTTCCAAGCATAATCATTGCGCTCTTTATATTACCCAAACAGCCAACTGAGGTTTATATGCGTCCCTTAAAAGCTTATCTCTCTAAAAGTGCATTACAACACAATGTCGTCTTTTTAAAACAACAAGCGCCACAAAGCAGCTTGTGCACAGTTTTAAAAGCAAATGCATATGGTCATCGAGTCGAACTCGTTGCCCCAATTATTGAGAACCATGCAGATTATTTTGCAGTCGCAGCCATTGAAGAAGCTCAAGCTATTCGTGAAGTTAGCCCAAATATTCCCATCATTTTACTCGAAGGCGTATTCGAACATTATGAATATAACTTATGTGATGAATTCAATTTTTGGCCAGCAATCGGCAATGAACACCAATTGAATGGCTTATTAGAAGCTAAATTACAAAATCCCATCAATGTTTTCATCAAAGTAAATAGTGGAATGAATCGCTTGGGCATTCAAGCTGAACAATTGGCACATTATCATCATTTATTATCTGAATCAGCGAATGTGAAAAGCATCCAAGTGATGACACATTTATCTTCAGCAGATGAAAAACTATCACCTGAAACGGAAAAGCAATTAGCAATCATGGCGAAATTGGATCCTACGATCCAAGCAACCATTTCAAACTCAGCGCACATTTTCTATGATAATAAGCCAGCTCAATCTATTGTACGTGCAGGATTATCTCTATATGGCGCATCACCTTTCGATGGTAAAACTGGTGCAGATATTGGTTTAAAACCTATTTTAGAATTACGTTCCAAGATCATTCATGTCAATCATATTACTGTAGGTGATC
>NZ_MVDO01000202.1 GCF_002006755.1 Wohlfahrtiimonas larvae
ATGATAATAAGCCAGCTCAATCTATTGTACGTGCAGGATTATCTCTATATGGCGCATCACCTTTCGATGGTAAAACTGGTGCAGATATTGGTTTAAAACCTATTTTAGAATTACGTTCCAAGATCATTCATGTCAATCATATTACTGTAGGTGATCATGTTGGTTATGGCGCAACCTTTACAGCTAAACATGATATGCCAATTGGCGTTGTGGCTTGTGGCTATGCAGATGGTTATCCAAGAGAAATCAAAGATGCATATGTATTAATTGATGGTTATAAAGCACCATTGGTTGGTCGCGTTGCGATGGATATGTTTATGGTGGATTTGACCCATGTACCTGAATCTAAATGGCAACATGATGTGATTCTATTTGGCGAGCAATTACCGATTGAACATGTAGCAACTTGGGCAAATACGATTCCATATACTATCTTCACGCACTTAGCAAAACGCATTCACTTCCATGTGATTGACTAAATTATCTCAATCCAAAAAATTTAAGCCATCTTCCCATAAAGAAGATGGCTTTATTTATATCAAAATATTTTTACTACTCAGCGTAATGAACCCTCAAACCACCAAATGTTTGGCTAGTTGGCATAATTTCAATTTGGTTGATATTGATATGCTTTGGCTGATTCGCCAACCAGAACACGATATCCGCAATATCTTTGCCTGTCACAGGATGAGCATTTTGATATAAAGCAGCCGCTTTATCATCATCACCTTTAAAACGCACATTAGAAAATTCTGTCTCGCCACATAAACCTGGCTCAACATTCGTGACACGAATATTTTTACCAAATAGATCTGCACGCAAATTTAAGCTAAATTGTTTCACAAATGCCTTTGTTGCTCCGTAAACATTACCACCAGGATATGGCCAATTCCCTGCGATCGAACCCATGTTAATCACATAACCTTCATTTCTTTCTGCCATATAAGGCAAGAATAACTGTGTTAATGAGATTAAACCTAGAACATTCGTTTGCACCATTGTTTGCCAATCATCATAATTAGCCTCATGTGCGCCTTCCAAACCTAATGCTAAACCTGCGTTGTTCACCAAGATATCCACATGCCCAAACTGTGATATGATCTCTGTTACAACAGTTTCTGCATTAGCACGATTGGAAACATCCAGCTCAAAGCCATAAAAACGCTCACCCAATTCTGTACGAATTGCTTCTAAACGATCTTGTCTGCGTGCAACACCAATCACTGTATGGCCAGCCCGTACAAAAATCTTTGCCATTTCATAACCAAAACCTGATGATACACCTGTAATCACTACATTCATTCCATTCTCCCTACTGATATTGATGGATCTTACTTAGCTCTCTTCAAAAGCAAATAAAATAACATCATTAATATTATTCGTATTTTCAACCGCCATCAATAGCCGATCTACACCCATCGCAACACCACTAACCAATGTTGGCATTTGTGCCATTTCTTGTAAAAACAGTTCATCAATATCTACGGGCGCTAAACCATATTCTTGGCGTAGAATATTTTCTTTTTCAAATCTCGCTCGTTGTTCAACAGGATCTGTTAGTTCCTCATAGCCATTGGCAAGCTCTAAACCTTTCCAATAAATTTCAAAGCGTTTGCCTATCAAATGCCCAGCACAATCTTTCGTAATTTTAGCTAAAGATGCTTGTGATGCAGGATAACTATGTAATACCGTAATCACATCAGGATCAAAACTT
>NZ_MVDO01000203.1 GCF_002006755.1 Wohlfahrtiimonas larvae
GTAAAAACAGTTCATCAATATCTACGGGCGCTAAACCATATTCTTGGCGTAGAATATTTTCTTTTTCAAATCTCGCTCGTTGTTCAACAGGATCTGTTAGTTCCTCATAGCCATTGGCAAGCTCTAAACCTTTCCAATAAATTTCAAAGCGTTTGCCTATCAAATGCCCAGCACAATCTTTCGTAATTTTAGCTAAAGATGCTTGTGATGCAGGATAACTATGTAATACCGTAATCACATCAGGATCAAAACTTGGCTCCAAGATGTGGCTCATGATCAGATCCAAATACTCATCTTTTGTTTTAGGTTCAAAAGCTAAATCAATATTGTTATGAGCTAATAAATGCTTCAATTCGCCTTCTGTTGCAAAAAAAGGATTAATGCTGAGCTTTTCCATGAATAGATTTAAGTAACTATATTCTTTCACTGCTAAATCTTGCCGAGACATCAATCGCACAATACTAATCACCTCTTTAATGAGGTCAAACAGATCATAATCCACACGATACCATTCAAGCATAGCGAATTCAGGTGTATGCTTTCGGCTGAGCTCGCCATCACGAAATACTTTACCTAAAAAATAAATAGAGCCTGAGCCCTGCGCTAATAAACGCTTCATATGATATTCAGGCGATGTGATTAAGTAAGTTGTTGCATTGAATAATTTCCCCGGGCCGTTAAATTTACTTATGAAATTTAACAGTGCAGGATCGCTATTCCCGAATTGACTCATGATCGGCGTATCCACTTCCGTCACATTTTCAGCCCAAAAGTATTCTCGTAATGATCTTAAAAATATTGCGCGCTTTTGTACAACCTGATTCACATCTTTCTCCCAATAAAAAAGCCTAGATAATTATCTAGGCTTTATCACATTAAGTCATTATGAATTTATTTGATCCAATAATGCTTGTGCTTTTGCTATCTGCTTTGGACTACCATCCTTAATCACTTCATCTAATAATGGTTTTGCTAAACTCTTATCAAAATCCATGTAAGCTACAGCTAACTCTAGTTTTACCTGTTCAGACTCAAAATCAGCATCATCTATATCATCATCTTCATCTACTTCAACAACAGGCGGAACAATAGGTTCGATCACAGGCTCAGGTGTTACAGGCGCAGC
>NZ_MVDO01000204.1 GCF_002006755.1 Wohlfahrtiimonas larvae
TCTCCCAATAAAAAAGCCTAGATAATTATCTAGGCTTTATCACATTAAGTCATTATGAATTTATTTGATCCAATAATGCTTGTGCTTTTGCTATCTGCTTTGGACTACCATCCTTAATCACTTCATCTAATAATGGTTTTGCTAAACTCTTATCAAAATCCATGTAAGCTACAGCTAACTCTAGTTTTACCTGTTCAGACTCAAAATCAGCATCATCTATATCATCATCTTCATCTACTTCAACAACAGGCGGAACAATAGGTTCGATCACAGGCTCAGGTGTTACAGGCGCAGCTTCTATGATTGGCTCAACTATAGTAATCTCAGGCTCTTCAATCGTTGGTTCAACCAAAGTCACCTCAGGTACTTCTACTTCTTCAACAACTGGCTCAATAATAGAGACTTCCTCAACAGTACTTGCATCCAATGTTGGTAAATCTAAAGCCTCTACATCCAATGTTACTTCTGGAATCTCAATTGTTTCCATAGATTTGGCAACATTATCCTTCACGGAACTACTGATTGGATCATCTAACGTTACCTCATCGCTCACATCTAATGAATCTAAGAAGGCAATGCTTGCTGCATCATCGTCTGCATCTGCAACAAAAGAAAGGTCTAATTTAGGCTCAACACCTTCAGATTTTTTAGAAGCTTCCATTAAGTTTGCTAAACCAGCTTCTTCATCTTCTAAAAGAGTACCAAAATCTTCTGGTTTCTCAGCTTCAATATCATCTTTAACTAAAGCATCTTCTGCATTTTCCAATAAATCAGGGAAACTAATGTACTCGACAGGTTCACTGGAATCAGATGAATCATCATGTTGTGCCACAATCACATCTGCATTATCTGTTTGTGGTGCAAATAAAGGATTATTTTCACCAAAACTATCAGGTTGCGCTGCTACAACATTATTTTGCACCTCTGTTGATTGTTCTTCTACTTTAAAATCGCTTAAATCAAAATCTAAAGCTGTTCCTGTATCAAATGTCTCTTCTAAATCAACCTGAGTATCCGCAGCAGGCGTAGAAAATGCAGAAAGATCAAAATCTAATCCTTCATATTCTTCTACTTTATCTTCTGATTCTAATGGCTCACTCGTAGGCTCTACATTTAAAGATGATAAATCAAAATCTAAACCTTCCATTGACTCGTTAGTAGACTCAGCATCAGTATTCGGAACAGCAGCATCAATCTCTAATGATGACAAATCAAAATCTAAACCTTCCATCGGCTCTTCTATTTTAACTAGCTCTGCTTCTACAGTTTCTGTGTCTAAAGAAGATAAATCGAAGTCTAATGATTCAAAACTTTCTTCATCTTTTGATGTTTCTGTTTCTACTTCAGTTGGATTAGTGTTCACAGAAGACAGATTAAAATCTAATCCTTCTTCTTGTACTTCTTGTGTGGCTACCGTTTCTGTAGACTCAACATCTCCAGTGAAAGATAAATCAAAATCTAAACTTTCAATGGCTGTTTCATCTTTAGCTTCTACTTTAGATTCAACTATTGCAGCTGTAACTGCTGAAGTTGCAATAGCTGCTGCAGCTACCGTTTTATCAATTGGCTTAGTTTCGACAGACTCGACAGCAGATGCACTCTCATGTTGTACGTCTGTCACTTCATTATCCACAGAAACAGCGTCCGTTTTCTTCTTACCCAATAAACTCAAGCCTTTTTTCTTAGTTTTTTCTGCTTTTTCCTTTGGTGCCTTAGTCCCTTTTTCTTTCTTTGCCTTCGGCTGTTTCTGCTCATCACCTTTTTTACGACCACGCATCACGATCGCTAACAAACCTAAAATTAAAACAAGAGCTCCAGCGCCTATATAAATAATATTTTCAAATAATAATTCAACAATGCTTGGCTCAGGTTCTGGCTCAGGCATAACATATACAGGTCGTTTTTTCGGTGTTTCTGCAGGTTTAGCAACCTCTTCTTTCACTGGCTCTACTGCTTGTTGTGCTTGTGCTGTTTCGGCTGTAACAGTTTCAACAACTGACTCTACTACAGGCGTAACTACAGTTGTTTCTGTTTCTTTAGCGGGCTCAATTACAGGTTCAATAATTTCTACAGAATCCACAGGCTGAATAGCTTCCGGTGCAATTGTTATAACTTCTGGTTCCACAATAGCTACACTCTCAGACACTGGACGAACAACTTTCACAGTCACTTCTTCAGCATCTTCAACCACAGCAGACTCAGGCTCTGCTACTTTAACTGACTCAACAACTTGTTGCACAGGTGGCTCAGGTAATTCATAAATATAACCAATGCGCACATCTTTACTATTACTCTCTTCAGATGCAACAAACTTATGTTCTACTTTCTGAGTCTCCGCTGGGATCAATAATGTGACATCTGCACGCAATACACCACCGGCTGTAAATGCAGAAGGATTGTTGGCTTTAATAATTTCAATCATCTTCTGGGGTGTAACATTAGCAGGGCGTACTTTATTCGCAATACTCCATAATGTTTCGCCCTTTTCCACAGAATAACGTTTTACCAACTCAGAATTATTTACCTTAGGTTGAATTTTTTCAGTAGCTTTAGCAGGTTCTTTCTCTACCGAAGCCGTTTCTTCTGTTACTTTTGGTACCTCAGATAAAGCAACTTGATCCGTAGGTGCTGTTTCAATCGGCGCATCTACTGCAACCGTCGCACTATCTTCATTCACTTCGGGCTCAGCCACTTCTGCAATTTCAGGTTCTGCAGCTTGCTCTGGCTTAAAATCTAAAATAATAGGTAATTCAAATAATTGTCGACGATTATTTTCATCCCTACTTTCTAATAATAATGTTAATGCTGGAGACTCAATTTCTTCAGTTGTGGTCAACACAACTTGCTTCTGCCCATTATTCTCTACAACATCTATTGATAAATCATAACTTGGAATCGCATGATTCAACCTCAAATACTCTGTAGGTGCAGCAAGAATAATTTCACCATCACCAACAACATCGGCCTGCAAGCGTAATGGCTCGTTTAAATATGAAAGGGTTCTTAAGTTCTCAACATCAGCAGCATGGGATGTTCCGAAGATGCTCAATAATGCAATTGCTAGTATATTTTTTCTTATCATAATTTGTTCCGAGTACTCAGTCTGAATTCGTCCTAAAATTGGAGCGAGCTTAAAAATCGCAAAACTACTTATATTCTAACGAAATTTTAAAAAAACTGTTATAAAAAAAGTAATATTATCTCTTGTCATGATTTATCTTATGGTTTATGCATTTTTGTATATACTCAATCATTATTATATTAATAACAATAATACCCCCATTTTGTTAAAGGAGAAAGATATGGCTATTTTATGTTTAAGCACTGTTTTGCCTAATTTTGACCAATGGATCAAGAATTTACATGCCATTGATCCAACATTTGATTTAAGAACAATCGATAACCCAGGTGACTTAGCAGACATTACAACGGTTTTGGCATGGAAACCAGATGATGAACTATTCAAAAAATTACCGAATCTAAAATTTGTACAATCTACAGGCATGGGGATTGATCATTTAGTTGAATGCCCCAGCATTCCTAAAAATGCTTTGATTGCCCGTATCATTGATCATGATATGCGTGAACAAATGGCCGAATATGCATTATATGGTGCACTCAAAGCTTATCGTAATATTCAGTATTATAATCAATATCAAACTGAAGCTTATTGGAAAATGAAACGACGTCTTTTTAAAGAAGATTTAACCGTTGGCGTTTTGGGATTAGGTGAACTCGGCGCTTATGTTGCTAATGCGCTGAAAGATTATGGTTTCAATGTGATCGGCTGGAAAAATAGCGCATCTAAACCACACAGTGATATTTCTTATTACCATGGTCAAGACCAACTGCCCGAATTTTTAAAGCAATGTGATATCCTCGTATGTTTATTACCATTAACAGAAGATACTCGAAACATTTTAAACAAAGAGACTTTAGCTTTATTACCTGAAGGTGCCTATTTAATTAATCCTGCTCGCGGTGGTCATGTCAATGAACAAGATCTATTGAACGCAATCCAATCGAAACATTTAAGTGGTGCACTGTTAGATGTATTCCAAACAGAACCCTTACCGAAAGAACATCCATTTTGGAATGAACCCACCATCGAAATTACACCACATGTGGCTGCTATGACCAATCCCATAACAGCCAGTCAACAAGTTGCTGAAAATTTCAAATTGATTCGTGCAGGAAAATTACCGAATAATCTTGTGGACTTAAACCGTGGCTATTAAGTTATGCTATAATTAAAAGACTTAAGAAACAGCGAGGTCATCATGCTTAAATTTAATACAGTTATTTTTTATCTCGGCATTGTATTAACTGCAATTGGAGTGTTAGTGGGATTTCCATTAATCTTTTGGGGTAATCAAGATGTTGGCATGTATTTTGTAACAATGATTGGCCCGTTAGGCTTTTTATTATTCTTTACAGGATTTATTGGTGCAATTGCTTTTAGACCACATACTGATCGTATGCAATCTGAAGTAGAATCTCGTAAAAAAGCAGAAGCATATCAAAGAACTGTTCCAGATTAACCAATAATTCATCCAAATGATTAAAAACAAAACCGCCATTGGGCGGTTTTGTTTTATATAAATCATCTATAGCAGTTTATTTTTTACGCTTATGACAACGTTGACGATGGCTTTCTGATAATACAACACCTGTTGCCACAGAAACGTTCAAGCTCTCAATCTTACCTTCCATTGGAATCTTTAATAAGAAATCACATGCTTCTTTTGTCAAACGACGCATGCCATCACCTTCAGAACCCATAATGATTGCCATTGCACCTGTAAGATTAGCATCATAAATAGTTTCTGTAGCTTCACCCGCTAAACCTGCCAACCAAACACCACGTTCTTTCAAATCATCGATCGTACGTGCCAAATTTGTGACTTCAACAAATGGTACACGCTCAGAACTACCGCTTGAAATCTTACGTACAACAGGTGTTAAACCACATGCACGATCTCTTGGTGCAATTACTGCGTGTACACCAAAAGCTTCTGCACTACGCAAACATGCACCCACATTATGAGGATCAGTCACACCATCCAAAATTAATAATAATGGTGATGATTGCTCTTCTAATAACTCAAATAAGAAGTTTTCATTTTTAGCATCCATCACTCTTACTTCTGCTGCAATGCCTTGATGACGAGCTTCTTCACCTGTTTTGGATTCCAACATTTTTTGGTTAACCATATTTACTGGCACTTTTTGATCTTTCAATTTTGCTAAAAATGCTTGTGCACGTTTATCCAAACGCTGATCATTCAACCAAATTTGTACAACAGAACCTTCATCAAAAGCTGCTTCCACGGCATGGAAACCGTGAATCCATATCGTTGTATTACTCATAAAGCTACCTTTACATTATTTAAATGCAAAAAACCGCACCGAGTGCGGTTTTTATATGCTCAAGTTAAAATTAGTTACGGTTCATAGCATTCAAATCTTCAAATGCTTCTAATACACGATTCACTAACGATACTTGACCTGCACGTAACCAAGCACGTGGATCATAATATTTCTTATTTGGCTTTTCTTCGCCTTCAGGATTACCCAACTGACCTTGTAAGTAATCTTTGTTTTCATTGTAATAATTATGAACACCTTCCCAAGTCGCCCATTGTGTATCAGTATCAATATTCATTTTGATCACACCGTAAGAGATTGCATCACGAATGTCTTTCAAATCAGAGCCTGAACCACCATGGAATACGAAATCTAAATGTTTAGCTGGCAAGTTAAATTTCTCAGAAACATATTTCTGTGAGTTATCCAAAATTACTGGTGTCAAACGTACGTTACCTGGCTTATAAACACCGTGAACGTTACCGAAAGATGCTGCAATTGTAATGCGTGGGCTGATTGCT
>NZ_MVDO01000205.1 GCF_002006755.1 Wohlfahrtiimonas larvae
ATCAGAGCCTGAACCACCATGGAATACGAAATCTAAATGTTTAGCTGGCAAGTTAAATTTCTCAGAAACATATTTCTGTGAGTTATCCAAAATTACTGGTGTCAAACGTACGTTACCTGGCTTATAAACACCGTGAACGTTACCGAAAGATGCTGCAATTGTAATGCGTGGGCTGATTGCTACTAATTTTTCATAAGCATATGCAACATCTTCAGGTTGAGTATATAGCAATGAGTTATCGATGTCTGTGTTATCCACGCCATCTTCTTCACCACCAGTACAACCCAATTCAATTTCCAACGTCATACCCATTTTAGCCATACGCTCTAAGTATTTTGCTGAAATTTCGATATTTTCTTCCAAAGTTTCTTCAGATAAATCGATCATGTGGGATGAGAATAATGGCTTACCTGTTTCTTTAAAAAACTGCTCACCAGCATCTAACAAACCATCGATCCATGGCAATAATTTTTTCGCTGCATGGTCTGTATGCAAGATTACAGGAACACCATAAGATTCAGCAACAGCGTGAACATACTTAGCACCTGCAACTGCTCCCTTAATTGCTGCTTCATGACCTTCTAATTTTAAACCTTTACCAATGAAAAACTGTGCACCACCATTTGAAAACTGAATAATTACTGGTGATTTTGCTTTTGCAGCTGCTTCTAAAACACCATTCACTGACTCTGTGTTCACAACATTCACTGCTGGTAATGCAAAACCTTCTGCTTTCGCGATTTCAAATACTTTCTGTACATCATCACCAAATAAAACACCTGGTTTCACTGCGTCTAAAATTTTAGCCATTGCTGGGTCTCCTAAATTACAGATAATTTCTCGCCGTATTCTACCACAAGGAACAATATTTTTTTCTTTCTAAAATGATATTCTTAGTCATGATTCTAGAGTGTGCTATTTTCCCCAATTTGCCTATAATCATTTTATTCATTCAACATTGATTATCACAATAATATAAGGCACAGCATCATGAGTGATTATTTAACTAGCCCTCAAAAAATTCATTCAAGCATCATTAATGCACTCAAAACAATTGCAATTTTAACTATTCCTGCCGCTGGGCTATTCCTATTTAATACTGCAATTTATACATATAAAATTGCTTATTTTAATACATTTCATTTACCATTCATTCCATTAGAATCGTCGTTATGGCTGGATGTTGTGCAAAATAAAACTTTAGTAATTCTGCTTATAACATTATTGTTCTTTGCGATTGGCTTTATCGTCGGCGGTATATTCATGTTTCGCCATAGCATTGAAAAAATCTCTGCCCAAGAATTTTCATGGCCTGTATTCATTGCAACATTTACATTATTAAGCCCCTTTATTTTTAGCCTGCCCGGACTTACCGTTAGCACTCAAGCACTGATCATATTATTATATGCTTTCTTTATACCTTTCGTATTTACTAAACATTTTCACAATGGATTACATTATTTCAGCAAAATTCTGCCTCGCAAATTCTTTTTAGCAAAGAAAGAAAAAGCAGTATTGCACGATATTTCTTTCATAATCTTAGGTATTACTTATCTATTCATAATATTTATATTATTCATTTTATTAATGGAATTTGTAGCTGGTAAACTTGGTGAATACCATGCCAAAGAAAAAGAAAAAATTATGCTTTCAGGTGCATATCTCACAATGCCTGAACATATCCGCATTGGCACTGATTCTATTTATTTAGAAGGCTGTGATTATAAAAAATGCGTCGGCTATCAGCCCATTCAAAAAGGTGAAGATACAATCATCCAACCGCGCTTTTTCACTGTACAAGAAATTAATTTTCTTAATCCTGAAATCTTGCAACAATAAAACTATATCTTTTTATCTAATCCGAACATATACTTAAATAACATTCAATATTCATTTGAAGGAGACATTATGATGAGAAGATCTTTTTATACATCTCTTCTAATTGGAGGTATTCTTACGATGACGACATTTGCTCACGCCAATACTTCCCTTCATGAAGCTGTTCGTAATAATGATATTCAAAGTGTTCAAATTTTATCATCACAGAATCATTTGGAAAGCCGCGATGCGCGAAATAATACACCATTAATGCTAGCAACACAGCGAAATAATATCGCGATAGCAACAATCCTGATTAAAGCAGGCGCCGATGTTAATGCTAAAAATGATATGCAAGATACCCCCTACCTTCTAGCAGGTGCTCAAGGTTACAACGAAATTCTAACCTTAACATTAACACATGGCGCAAACCTTAAAGATACTAACCGTTATGGTGGCACAGCACTCATTCCAGCAGCAGAAAAAGGGCATCCTCAAACCGTAAAAATATTATTAGAAGCAGGTGCCGACCCTAATCATATTAATAACCTTGGTTGGACAGCTTTAATGGAAGCTGTACTTCTTGGCAATGGCTCTCAAACTTACCAAGATATCGTTAAAATTTTACTTGAAGCTGGTGCAGATCCTAATATTCCCGATAATAAAGGGATCACCGCATTACAATATGCAAAACAAAAGAGTTTTCATGAAATTGTAAATTTACTCAATCAATATGGAGGGCAATAATGCATCATCATTACTTAAAATTATCCATTGAGCTCGCTGCTGAAAATGTCAAAGCAGGCGGACAACCTTTTGGCTCTGTGATCGTCAAAGAAGGAAAAATTATTGCAACGGGCGTTAACCATATTGCACGAGATAATGATCCTACCGCACATGCTGAATTAGTTGCTATCCGAGCAGCAGGACAAGCACTTAACAATCCTGATTTATCAGGTTGCGTTGTTTATGCTAGCGGTGAACCTTGCCCTATGTGTCAAGCAGCTATGTTTATGGCTGGTATTCATGAGGTTTATTATGCTTATTCTAGTGAAGATGGCGCACCATTTGGCTTTTCAACAGAATACGCATCAACCGAACTACAAAAAACACCACAAAACCGCACAAATCTGACATATGTCTATATGCCAGAAACCCAACAATCACCTAATATTTTTGATCTTTGGGTAAAACATGCACAAGGTTAAGGTTTTAATTCCTCAATCAACTTCAAAATACTGTTAATTCTCACTTCTTCATTTTCCATGGGCAA
>NZ_MVDO01000206.1 GCF_002006755.1 Wohlfahrtiimonas larvae
ATTTATCAGGTTGCGTTGTTTATGCTAGCGGTGAACCTTGCCCTATGTGTCAAGCAGCTATGTTTATGGCTGGTATTCATGAGGTTTATTATGCTTATTCTAGTGAAGATGGCGCACCATTTGGCTTTTCAACAGAATACGCATCAACCGAACTACAAAAAACACCACAAAACCGCACAAATCTGACATATGTCTATATGCCAGAAACCCAACAATCACCTAATATTTTTGATCTTTGGGTAAAACATGCACAAGGTTAAGGTTTTAATTCCTCAATCAACTTCAAAATACTGTTAATTCTCACTTCTTCATTTTCCATGGGCAATTTGTAGCGCAAAACCTCTTGCCCTTGGAGTTGATAGAAGTTTGGCTTCTGCTGAATCAAATCGTTCATCAAACAATACGAACACTATCCGCTGTTATTTACAATGCTCATTTAGAATAATATTCAATAATACGCGTTTGTATTTTCGTTTCACCGCCAAGCTCTTCCTCTTGGCGTTTTATCCAACTGCCTTTTTCATCCACTTCTAGTGTTGTCACAAAAATAAGCTTTTCACCTTCTGCAAGATCAGTGATCAATGACTCTAATTTTTGTTCGTTTTCTTTAAGGTAATAATAACTTGTTATTTCATTTTCATAAGGGCTTAATAACTCTTTAATTTCTCTTCTTTTTGCACTGCCATTTGTATTAAATTGTTCTTTTATACTTAAAAAGTAGCCTGCACTTATTGACTCATAAGGACTTGACCATTTTTCAACTTCCATATCAATCCATTCATTTGTTTCTTGAGAGTATATAAATATTTTACGTTGATTATCTTTTAGCTCAGATATGAAAAAGATTAAATCATCGCTATTTTTCTTTAGTTCTTTGATATCTCCAAGGATGTTTGGTAAAAATACAATTTGTTGAACATTTCCTTGTGCATTGAAATATGACATAGCATGTGCGGTGATCGTACCATCGGTCGTTTCTATCCACTCTATCGTTTTAGCAG
>NZ_MVDO01000207.1 GCF_002006755.1 Wohlfahrtiimonas larvae
GCTCAGATATGAAAAAGATTAAATCATCGCTATTTTTCTTTAGTTCTTTGATATCTCCAAGGATGTTTGGTAAAAATACAATTTGTTGAACATTTCCTTGTGCATTGAAATATGACATAGCATGTGCGGTGATCGTACCATCGGTCGTTTCTATCCACTCTATCGTTTTAGCAGGCGCATAAACCTCCTCATAAAATAGATCATTCTGAATACGATAATTATTATCAGCATGACCTATCAATAGAATATTCAGTAAAAGTATTATGGTTATTATTATTTTTTTCATAAATTTTAATCTCAAGTAAAATATATTTTAGGTCTTATGGTTTTAATTCCTCAATCAACTTCAAAATACTATTGATGCGCACTTCTTCATTTTCCATGGGCAATTTGTAGCGTAAAACCTCTTGCCCTTGGAGTTGATAGAAATTCGGTTTCTGCTGAATCAAATCAATCATTGCTCTTAAATTAATGTGCGGTTTAGAGCCAAAGATAATGCGAACGCCATCAGCTGTTGCTTCAATTTTTTCTAAATTCAATGGTGCTGATTTCAATTTAATCTCTGCAATTTTGAATAAGCGCTTCGTTTGATCAGGTAATAAACCAAAGCGATCAATCATCTCGATGTGAATGTTATTCAAATCATCCAAGCTTTCCGCACTTGCGATGCGTTTATACAATGATAAGCGCGTAGGAATATCGCCAATATAATCTTCAGGAATCAATGCAGGCACGCCGATCGAAACTTCCATCCCTTGCTTAAATGGCTGGTTCACATCCAATGTTTCGCCGCGCTTAATTGCTTCTACTGCGCGCGTTAACAGTTCCATATAGAGCGAGAAACCCATTTCTGTGATCTGCCCGCTTTGTGAATCGCCGAGTAACTCACCTGCCCCACGAATTTCTAAGTCATGATTGGCGATCATAAAGCCTGCACCGAGAATCTCTGTTTCTGTTAATGCTTCAATGCGTTTCACAGCATCTTTCGTCATCTGTTTTTCAGGTGGCACAATCAAATAACAGTAAGCACGGTGATGAGATCGCCCAACACGCCCACGCAATTGATGCAACTGCGCCAAGCCTAATTTATCCGCTCTGTTGATGATCATTGTATTGGCATTCGGCACATCGATCCCTGATTCCACGATTGTTGTACAAAGCAATACTTGAATGCGATGATGGTAGAAATCCAACATCACTTTTTCAAGTTCTGCTTCTTTAATCTGCCCATGCGCAATGCCCACTTTAATTTCTGGCATCAAGCGCTCTAATGTATCTTGCATCAACCCGATCGTTTCCACTTCATTGTGCAATACATACATTTGTCCGCCACGCTTTAATTCACGATTCATGGCTTCGATCATCAGCTCTTCATTCCATTCGTTGACGAATGTTTTCACAGCGATTCTTTCCATCGGTGGTGTTGCGATGATGGATAATTCACGCAAACCTGACAAACCCATGTTCAATGTCCGTGGAATCGGCGTTGCAGTCATTGTCAGCAAGTTCACTTCTGTACGAAGTGATTTTAATTGCTCTTTGTGCTTCACACCAAAACGATGCTCTTCATCGATGATGACTAAGCCCAAATTTTTAAACTTCACATCTTTCGATAATAGCTTGTGTGTACCAATGACAATATCAACGCGCCCTTCTGCCAATAGCTCCAAAGTTTCTTTGGTTTCTTTCGATGATCTAAAGCGTGACAAACCTGCAATTTTTACAGGCCAATCAGCAAAGCGATCCATAAAATCTTGTACATGTTGCTCTGCCAACAGTGTTGTGGGTGCAAGCAAAGCCACTTGATAGCCATTCATCACAGCCATGAAAGCACCGCGCATCGCAACTTCCGTTTTACCAAAGCCCACATCACCACAAATGATGCGATCCATTTTGCCAACGGTTAAATCTTTGAGCACATCATCAATCGCCCGTTGTTGATCTGGCGTTGTTTGGAATGGGAAGCTTGCTGCAAATTGATCATATTCATCCAACAACTCCATACCGCGTGCTTCTTGCAGTTCACGGCGTGAATAGATATCCAATAATTCGGCAGCTGTATCATGAATCTTTTCAGAAGCTTTTTTACAGATTTTTTCCCATTGATCCGAACCCAATTTATGCCAAGGCGCACTCTCTTTTGAGCCACCTGTATATAGAGATAAATCATTCAAGTCTGTAATTGGAATATATAGCTTCGAATTGCCTTTATATTCAATCACCAACAGTTCATTATCATCAATGCTATCCAAGCCCACATAGCGCCCAACACCATGTTTCAAATGCACAATCGGATCACCTTCTTTTAAGTGATCAATGCTTGTGAGCATGGATTTAACATCCACAGTTTTCTGCTGTTTCTTGCGCATTGTCTGCATTGGAATACCAAGCAGACTATTCTCTGTCACCAACGCAAATTGGTTCTGATAACTGAAACTATTACTCAATGCGCCTGTTAACAAAGTAAAATGTTCAGGTGCTTTTGTGATATCCGCAAATTTATCACGCACCGCTGGCGATAACGATAATTCTTTTAAACGCTCTAAAAGAATCTCTCTGCGTCCTGTTGTTTCTGTTGTGAGAATTAATGCACCTTTATCATTCTCTTTCAGCCAAGTTTCCACTTGATTAATCTGGCGCACAACTGGAGAATCACCTGAAAAACTCACTGTAATTTTAGGTTTGTTGGCTAAAATTTTCTCTAAGCCATTAAAGTTAATGTATAACCTTGCGGGCGATAATAGTGGGCGCTCAATATCATGGCGATAGCGCTCATATCTTGTATCAATGAGCTTTTGAAAGCTTTCAGCGCTTTTATATAAATTGGGATAAGTGATGAAAGTTGTCTGTTCGCCCAAATAATCAAACAGCGTCGCTGTATCATCAAAGAATAATGGCAAATAGTTTTCTACACCCGCAGGTAAGTTGCCATTTACAATCTCTTTGTAGAGATTGCATTTTGTTGTATCCACTTCAAAGCTGTTTTTAAACTTCTGTTGAAATAACTCCAGTGCTTTTGGACTTGTATCAAACTCACGTGCAGGCAAAATGGACAGCTCAGGAATCGTTTCCACTGTGCGCTGAGTTTCAGGATCAAATGTACGAATACTTTCCACTTCATCATCAAACAGATCCACACGAATGGGCGTTGTGATTCCCATTGGAAACAGATCAATAATTGCGCCACGAATTGCAAACTCCCCAGGTTCCATCACTTGCTTCACATTTTGATAACCTGATGCTTCTAAACCCAATCGCCATTGATCACGATCCACAATATCGCCCGGCTTCAACACTAAAACATGTCCATCCAAAAATTGTAAGGGTGCTAGATGTTGCATTAACGTTGGGATCGTTACGATTAACGTATCAATTGCCCCTTGGCGCAATCTTGCCAATGTTGCTAAGCGCTCTGAAATGATATTCAGTTGTGGTGAAAAGCTATCGTATGGCAATGTTTCTGTATCAGGAAAAATCGTAGCCGTATGTCCAAAGAAAGCCAGGTCTTGCCATAGGCTCTCCGCTTGCTGCATGTTTTCAACAATCGTGACAATTTTTTGTTGACTATTCTTGGCTGAATGGCTTAATGCGAATGCAAATGAAGCGCTATTTTGCTGTTGCCATTCTACTGTTTTTTGTGTTGTTGGAATGGATTCAGAAGCAATTACAAAAGGTTTTGGTTTGGACATAACATTTTTTAGTTAATATAAAGTAAGTACACAACATATAGTAATCAGAATTGCACCATATCACCAATAATTTATAAAATAAATTAAATATCAAACAGTTGCTATTACTTACTTGCCCTTATATATTGATCAAAAGTCATCAATTACTTTGTATCTATTGTTTGACTCTTTAGATATTCCTTTGTAGCTTAGAATAAGAACCCCCCTAAAACAATAATTAGAATCTTAATTAAAAATTAAATAATCATTTAATTAATACAGGAGTATCTTTATGTTTATACACGCATTGATTAAACCTAATACTTACATTGATTCTATGATGCTGATGGCATTATCCACAAAAGTAAATGATTTACCCTTAGTTGAAAAAGCAATGATTGGCATGGGCACTGCCATGAATAAACAAGTCATTGGAGATGTTGGCCTAATGACTGAAGAAATTGAAAACGCCGACAAAAATGATCTCATCATTGTTTTTGCATTAAAAGATGCCAATGACGCGGACACAGTATTAACCCAAATTGAAGAGCTTCGTACTGCTCAATCACAAGGTACAAGTACAACTAAAAACTATAATTCTCTGAATAAAGCCATCTCATCCGAGCCTGAATCTAACTTAGTTTTATTTTCCATCCCTGGAGAATATGTCTATCAAGAAGCTTTAACAGCATTAAATCATAATAAACATGTCATGATTTTTAGCGATAATGTTCCACTACAAGATGAAATATCGCTCAAAAAACTTGCCCAAGAAAAATCATTATTAGTTATGGGGCCTGATTGTGGTACTGCAATTATTAACCAAATAGGGCTGTGTTTTGCTAATGAAGTTAGCAAAGGTAATATCGGTGTTGTTGCAGCCTCAGGAACCGGCAGCCAAGAAGTCAGCGTACAAATTGATGCTCTCAATGCAGGTATTAGCCAATTAATCGGTGTCGGTGGTCGCGACCTAAGCGAAGATGTTGGTGGCATAATGATGCTGCAAGGTATCAAAATGCTCCATGCTGACCCCAAAACTCAAATCATTACATTAATTTCTAAACCCCCTGCAAAATCTATTCAAGACAAAATTATTCAATACGTACAAACATTGCAAAAACCTTTCGTGGTCTGCTTTATTGGTGCAGATATGCAAGGACAAGAAGGTAACATTACCTTTGCACGTTCCACAACTGAGGCTGCTCAAATTGCGGTTGCATTATCAACACAAACACCTTATGTTCCTATTAAAACTGATGCAACAGAACTTTTACAAAGCGCTAAAAGTTTGCAAAGCTCTCAAAAATACATTCGAGGGTTATTTGCAGGCGGTACAGTATGTGACGAAGTATTCTATGCCCTTAAAGAAAATAACACCGTGACATCTAATGTTGCAGGCCCCGTAGAATCTCGTAATCAATTTGGTGAGAAATTAACAGGCAATGCTTTAATCGATTTTGGTGATGATGCTTATACCCAAGGTAAACCTCACCCGATGATTGACCCTTCTTTCCGCTCAGCTGCCATTGTTGAACAGGCAAAAGATCCATCTGTTGCAGCCATTTTATTAGACATTGAATTAGGATTTGGTGCTCATGATGATCCCGTTGGTGCAATGGAAGTATCTATCCAAGAAGCCCAGAAAATTGCAAAAGCAGATGGTAGAAACATCATTTTTATTGCTTATATCTTAGGCACACATAAAGACTTCCAAAATAAAACAACACAATTACAAAAACTTGAGTCTCTAAATGTCATCAATGCCAACAGCGTTGCTGATTTAGGTGCTTTGGCACGTCAACTTTTAGCATCTATTTAAGTTAGGAGAACATAACAATGACACAGAATTTATTTGAAACAAAATTATCCGTACTCAATGTTGGTGGCGAGATTTTCAAAAAAGACTTAGAAAAACAAAATGCGACTGTTGAGCAGGTAAATTGGAAGCCACGCACATCCATTTCTCATGAATTACAAAAAGCATTGGATAAATTATCTGAACCTAAGATTCGTGCAAAAATTGATGCTGCCAACCAAGAAGTCATCCAGCGTATTATTGATGCGCATCCTGTATTAATCGGTTATCAACCGGCCATTGACGTTATTCCAGGTATGCAAAAAAATATGATCATTCATGCCGGACCACCAATTCAATGGGAAAATATGTGTGGGGCGATGAAAGGGGCAGTCACAGGTGCCATCGTTTTTGAAGGACTCGCGAAAGATATTGTTGAAGCAGAAAAAGTAGCCGCATCCGGTAACATTATTTTCTCACCGTGCCATGAACATGATGCAGTAGGATCAATGACGGGCATTACATCAGCATCGATGTATGTGCATATTGTCAAGAATAAAACCCATGGCAATATCGCCTATACCAATCTTTCAGAGCAACTTGCTAAAATCTTACGCATGGGGGCTAATGACCAATCTGTTATTGACCGTTTAATTTGGATGCGCGATATTTTAGGCCCAATGCTAAGCGAAGCGATGACTTATGCAAAAGAGATTGATCTTCGTATGTTACTTGCACAAGCAATCCAAATGGGTGATGAAGATCATAACCGAAATATTGCAGGCTCTTTACTCTTAATTCAACAACTGACACCTCATATTTTAAAAACAAAATTCTCTGACGCAGAGAAAATTGCTGTATTTGAATTCTTAGCAAGCAGTGACTATTTCAGTGGACCAACTTGGATGGCTGTATGTAAAGCAGCATTAGATGCAGGCCACGGTGTTAAAAATAGTAGCATATTAACAACAATGTGCCGCAACGGTGTTGAATTTGGTATCCGTTTAAGCCATTTTGAAGGATTTAAATGGTTTACAGGACCAGCTCAACCCGTCATTGGCCCAATGCTAGCAGGCTATAAGCCAGAAGATGCAGGCTTAGACGTTGGGGATAGTGCAATCACCGAAACATTTGGTATTGGTGGTTTTGCAATGGCCGCAGCACCGGCAATTGTACCATTGGTGGGAGGAACGGTTGATGAAGCCTTAAATTACTCTGTGGAAATGTTAGACATCACAACAGGTATTAATCCCAATATTACCATTCCTATTCTTAACTTTAGAGGCATTGCAACAGGTATTGATGCGATTAAAGTGGCAGAAACAGGCATCTTACCAATCATTAATACGGCCATTGCACATAAAGATGCAGGCATTGGCATGATCGGTACAGGCTTAACAAATCCACCCTTTGAAGTATTTGAAAAGGCTTTAATCGCTTTAGCTAACAGCATTGAATAAAGGGCTTTAATATGCAACTATCACGTTCAATTTGGATATCAGCACTAGTTACAGGTGTTTTATGTGGTATTTGGGCGGGTTTTGCTTCATTAGTTTATCTCAATGTTTGGGCGGGATTCGCAGGCTGTACAGCTTATTTTGCCTCAGGAAAACCAGGCCCTAAAGGCATGATTTTAACTTGGTGTACAACGTTAATTGGTGCTTTTTTAGCCTATTTAATGATCGTCATTGATATTGCTATGGTTGAAAACATTTCAATTATGAATACTCGTGTTTCTACAGCCATCGCTGTTGGTGCATTAGTGGCACTCATCATGCTGCTCGGTAATATTAACTGGTTATCATTTATTCCTGGCATGTTTGTCGGCTGCTATACATACTTCGCGATTGATGGCTTCTCAGGCAATAACTGGTTAATCTTAATGATTTCTCTTGTAACAGGTGCTGTATTGGGTTTAGCCTGTGATTCAGGAGGAAAAAAATTATCAGCCCTATAACTTAAAATGCTCATTTTAATCAAAAATATCATGGCTATATGAATTTATCTTATAGCCATTTTTATCACACAATTTTTATAATGATTATTGAGAACAACTTTGAATCAATTGCTCAATCTGTTGCTGGCTTAACAAATTTTCATAAGTGCCCACAATGATGGATTCAATGCCTGTATTTTTTAATAGCTGATAAGTTGCCTTTTCTGATTGGCA
>NZ_MVDO01000208.1 GCF_002006755.1 Wohlfahrtiimonas larvae
ACTTAAAATGCTCATTTTAATCAAAAATATCATGGCTATATGAATTTATCTTATAGCCATTTTTATCACACAATTTTTATAATGATTATTGAGAACAACTTTGAATCAATTGCTCAATCTGTTGCTGGCTTAACAAATTTTCATAAGTGCCCACAATGATGGATTCAATGCCTGTATTTTTTAATAGCTGATAAGTTGCCTTTTCTGATTGGCAAAATGCATTCAACTCTTTTGTGCCTACACCCATAACTTCTTGAGTTCCACAAATATAATCACTCACAGCCTTCTGTGCTTCTAATGCTTTTTCAAAATCAACTTTCAGCGCTGTTTGATCATAGCATTTTAATAAATCTTTATTTTTAGTTAAATCTTCAATGACATTTGAGTAATTATTAAATTCAATATAGGCAGTTTTACCAATTGTATATGTGCGAATTGCCCCATCTTTTGAAACCCACTCTGCATTACTACCATTAATATTGGGATAATTAGCCTGACCATAATGGTGCGCTAACCCATCTTCCACTTTAGATAAATCAGATGGCCTAACACTCAACGTCACAGACGCTAAACCTAAATGATTTCTATGGAAAGCAATACCATAAGGTGCAACATCCATATTTGTAAAAAACTCTTTTTGGAAAGTCTGAATAAATGTCTCTGTGGACATGAAGTTTTTCACTGTATATTCCATCGAGCATTCACCATCATAGCATCGTGACAATAAAACAGTTTCTTGACCATTACTTAAAATATTATCGTCTTCTGAAGTATTATTTTTAAAGTAATGATTCAATGGCTGGATAACTTCATCTAAATCTGATTCTTTCAGTGAGAAATAAACTACAAGCTCTTGTGGCTCTAATGTCACAAATAAACGCACATTATTTATTGGCATATCTAACAGTAGAAATTGCTCTGTGGATTCTTCATAAGCCATCAATGATTGTGCATCCTTCAACCATGAATATGTATAAGGTGTTGACCATTGATATTCACCAACGCCATCAATAGTTTTAGTTAATTGTGGCTGAATATCCTGCCCCAATTGAATTTTCTTTTGTACTTCAAACCACTGTGAAAAACTATTTGCCACAAGATGTTTATAATTTAATTCAGACATCTCCTTCATCATCGCCACAACAGCATCATTCTGAGAGTTTTGCCCTACAATTTCTCGTACACTTGGATTCGGCCATTGTTTAGATAAGCTCTGCTGAAATTGATCAACTGTTATCATTGTTTGTGCTTCTGTTGCGGTTTTCGCCCATGTAGATGAGCAAATCAATACTAAACTGACCATCAAAGCAGTACGTTTCATATCTTCCCTTTTATATTTATCAAAATTATGATGTTATAATTATAGGCTTAAATGCTGATAAAAAATATTCTCTATAAATATTCCAATAATACATGTGCGTTTTCATAAGCACGCAAATATCAAGGCCTTCATTATGACAAAACGTATTGTAATTTTATTAGTCATCTTATTTGCTGTGAAATTTTTTGTAAGCAGCTATCAAAAATATCAAGAAAAATCATCATTTCAAAGAGAAACCTTAGCTCAATTGGCACCTTACCAAGATGCAGGTAAAGAGCTATTAGATATTATCCAAAAAGTTGATAATGAGCTTTATCAAACGATCCAACAACAAGTAAAAACCACAGAGTTATCTACACCTGAACAGTTAAATCAATACTTACAAACTATCATCATAACCCTAGAATCATTAATGGAATCTCGGCTCAACCAAACATCCAGCGCAGCTTTTCAGCAATTTATGATCACCAATAATAATGTGTTACAAGAACTTTTGATCAAAGATCCAAGTGGAAATATGTGTATAGGGATTTCTCTTGGTGATATAGAATCCATCAAAAAATCTGCCGACTTAATTAGTGAACCTTTACGCACCCAAAAACTTAATGCAACAAAGGCTGTTCTCCTAGACTCTGTGCAAATGCAGCCTAAATACAATTTTACTGATGATGAAAAGATGGCATTTTGGCAGCAAACTTTAACAAAAGTTGTTCAAAAATATCCCCCCATACTTTTTGAGCAGGTGGATTTATCTTTCCAAGAGATGACAGAGAAAGCCATGGTTTGCCAATTTTTTATTGATATTGCCCAAGAATTTATTGATGCAGAAGACCAAAATTTATCCATAGCAACTTGGCAACTCATAAACCAATAATAAAGACAAATTGCGCATTTTTTCGCTATAATGGTCCGTTATATGTAAAATTTCATGGTGATTGATCAATGTCCTCTTTTTTTATTACTTGCGCACAAGGTTTAGCGCCTTATGTTATCGATGAATTAGCAGCTTTAGGCATCGAATCTACAAGCGATGCGACAGGCGTGCGTTTTGAAGGTGGGCTAAAAGAGGCTTATCAAGCACTATTATGGACGCGCTGCGGTTCACGTGTATTATTACAATTGAAAACAGGTAGCATGAAAGATTTAGATGATCTTCATTTGCAACTATCTGGCTTTCCTTGGTCAACACACATGTCAGACAATCACACATTTGTGATTCAAGTAACCACTAAGCGCGCTCAGCACATTCATACACAATATGCCGCACAACGTGTAAAAGATGCCATTGTTGATTATTTCGATATGACAACGGGCGGTCGTCCTTCTGTGGATAAAGATGATCCTAACTTGCGTTTTTATGTGCACATTCAAGATACAAGCTACACATTGTATTTAGATTTAAGTGGTGAACCTTTACATAAACGTGGTTTCCGTACTGAGCAAGGCGCCGCGCCCATTAAAGAAAACTTAGCAGCAGCCTTGTTATATCGTTCTAAATGGCCTGAGAAAGCTAAAGAGCATCAAGATTTCATCGATCCATTATGTGGTGCAGGTACGATTCTGATTGAAGCTGCATTGATGGCGCGTGACATTGCTCCTGGTTTATATCGCCCAACATTTGGCTTTGAAAACTGGCTCTTACATGATGCGCATCTTTGGAGCGAATGCGTTAAATTTGCAAAGCATCGTGCTGAAGTGGGTAAAGATCAATATCAAGGCAGACTATACGGTGTTGAACGTAATGCACGTATGATTGGTATTACGAAAGCCAATGCAGATAGAGCGGGCGTATTGAAAAATATGTCATTCTCGCACCAGATGTTCCAACATTTCAAAAAGCCTGAAAACTTAGGTGAAAAAGGCTTAATCGTGACAAACCCACCTTATGGTGAACGTTTGGGCGAAAAAGAAGAGTTGAAACCAACCTATATGGAACTCGGCGATTGGTTACGCCCTTATGTTGGCTTTGAAGCGGGCATCATCACTTCTGAAGTTGAACTTGGTAAGCAAATGGGTTTACGTGCTCGTAAAGTGAATAAATTCTACAATGGTGCATTGGAGTGCGTTTACTTGCAATTTGCAATTGAAGAACAATACTTTGTGGATCGTAAAGCAGCTGATAGTCGCCAAGAAAAACGTAACCTTGAAGAATTGATGTCTGAAGGCGGGCAAGATTTCTTCAACCGCCTCACAAAGAACAAAAAGAAATGGGAAAAATGGGCGAAACAAAACCATATCATGTGTTATCGAACATACGATTCCGATTTACCTGAATTTAACGTAGCTATTGATCGTTATGATCAATCATTAGTGATCTATGAATTCAAAGCACCGAAAAGCATTGATGCAGAAAAAGCAGCCAAGCGCTTAGAAAAAATCCAAGCGATTGTGCCATTAGTATTTTCAGAAATTGATGCTAAGAATATTCATTTCAAATTGCGTGAGCGCCAAAAAGGCACAAACCAATATGAAAAAGAAGAAGAGCGTGGTGAATTTTTCCCTGTGGAAGAAACTGGGGCAAAATTATGGGTAAACTTAGTTAATTACTTAGATACAGGTTTATTCTTGGATCATCGCAATGTACGTAAAATGATTAAAGAGAAAGCGCGCGGCACAAACTTCTTAAACCTATTTGCATATACAGGCAGCGCAAGTGTTTTGGCTGCCATTGGTGGCGCTAAAACTGTGACAACTGTGGATATGTCCAAAACTTATCTGAAATGGGCTGAAAACAACTTTGCATTGAATGATTTATCAGGCAAGCAATATGAGTTCATCCAAAAAGATGTTTTAGAATGGCTCAAAACAATGGCTTTACACGTCAGTGAATTACCATTGATGCAAAAGCGTGATGCGCGTTATGATTTAATTTTCATGGATCCGCCATCTTTCTCTAACTCAAAACGCATGGCAGATGTATTAGATATTCAACGCGATCATGTACGTTTGATTGAAGATGCAATGGAAATTTTAGCAAAAGATGGTTTGTTAATTTTCTCCACCAATTTACGTAATTTCAAAATGGATTCATTAATTACAGAAAATTTTGATGTCAAAGATGTTTCTCGCGAAACTTTACCGATGGATTTTGCACGTGATCCTAAGATTCGCCAATGTTTTATGATTAAACATTCCAAAATTTAAATTTATTTTGTAAAAAATTTAGTCTGAGTTTTTACCCCCGTCTCTGATTTCTAAAATTTGTTGCTAGATAATATGCATGAAGTCAGAGTTAATGAGAATCGCTAACATAAAGAAAAGATTCTTATATCAACCTAATAAACAAATATGACATGTAAAGAGAACGAAAATGGTGCTATATTAATAGCACCTTATCTTTATGCGGGAAATTGTAAATTTCAAATGTTAAAAATTACACGTGAAACAGATTATGCTTTAGTAATCATGACCCATTTAGCGAAGCATGAATTGGCTCAAAGTGCATCACAAATTGCTAGTGATTGTCACCTAAGCCCAGCATTTACGAGTAAAATTTTAAAAATTCTCACAAAAGAGAAGCTATTAACATCCATTCGCGGTTCACAAGGCGGATATATTCTGGAAAAAAGACCAGAAGCCATTACGCTTCTTGAAATTATTGTCGCCATTGAAGGCCCTATGTCCATCAATGACTGTGTCAATGATCACTCTTTATGTGAACGATCACATAACTGTGAACTCACACCACATTGGATATTGATTAATAGAATTCTCCATCGAGAATTTTCCAACATATCCTTAGCATCTCTTGCGGTTATGCCTAAAAAAGATGCCCTAGGGGAAATTAACATTCCCATTACAAAAGTTACTGTTTAGAGAGTTATTATGGAACAAATTCAGAAATTAACTGAGGAAGAGTACGCGTACGGTTTCGTCACGGACATTCCACAGGAAACCTTGCCACCAGGTTTAGATGAAGATGTGATTCGTAAAATTTCAGCAATGAAAAAAGAACCACAATGGTTATTAGATTATCGTTTAAAAGCTTATGCTGCATGGCTTGAAATGGAAATGCCAGATTGGGCACATTTAAAAATTGACCCAATTGATTATCAAGCAATCTCTTACTATTCTGCACCCAAATCCTTGTCAGAATTACAAGAAGAAGCACCGAAAAGCTTAGATGAGGTGGACCCAGAATTATTGCGCACCTATGAGCGCTTAGGGATTCCTTTAGAGGAGCAAGAAATTTTAGCTGGTGTTGCGGTGGATGCAGTATTTGACTCTGTTTCAGTTGCCACAAGCTACAAAGGTAAACTACTTGAACAAGGTATTATCTTCTGTTCATTCAGTGAAGCTGTTCAAGAATACCCTGATTTAGTACAAAAATATTTAGGTACAGTAGTTTCTTTTAAAGATAACTTCTTTGCTGCATTGAATGCTGCCGTATTTACAGATGGTTCATTTGTTTATATTCCTAAGGGCGTTCGCTGCCCAATGGAATTATCCACCTATTTCCGTATTAATGCGGCAAATACGGGACAGTTTGAACGCACATTAATTATTGCTGATGATCAAAGCTATGTCTCTTACTTAGAAGGTTGTACTGCACCACAGCGTGATGAAAACCAATTACACGCAGCAGTGGTTGAGTTGATCGCGATGGAAGATGCAACCATCAAATATTCAACGGTACAAAACTGGTATCCTGGCGATAAAAACGGCGTTGGCGGTATTTATAACTTCGTTACTAAGCGCGGGATCTGTCAAGGCGACCGTTCTAAAATCTCTTGGACACAAGTGGAAACAGGTTCATCCATCACTTGGAAATACCCAAGCTGTATTTTAAAAGGTGATGATTCAGTGGGTGAATTCTACTCTGTTGCAGTTGCGCGCGATTGCCAGCAAGCAGATACAGGCACAAAGATGATTCACATCGGTAAAAATACACGTTCAACAATTATTTCTAAAGGTATTTCAGCAGGCGTTGCTCAAAATATCTATCGTGGCTTGGTTCGTATCAACCCAAGCGCAACAGGTGCACACAACTATTCACAATGTGATTCTATGTTGATGGGTGATCGTTGCGGTGCGCACACCTTCCCTTACATTGATGTGCGTAACTCACAATCCAAAGTTGAGCATGAAGCATCAACATCTAAAATCTCTGAAGAACAGTTGTTCTACTGTCAACAAAGAGGTTTATCACAAGAAGATGCGATTAGCTTAATTGTTAACGGATTCTGTAAAGAAGTTTTCCAAGAGTTGCCAATGGAGTTTGCGGTAGAAGCACAGAAACTCATTGAGCTCAAACTCGAAGGCAGCGTTGGTTAATTAGATCATTATTGGGAACAAAGCAATGTTAGAAATTAAAAATTTAAAAGTAGCAGTTGAAGATCACGTAATCCTAAAAGGTGTAACTTTAACAATTAACGATGGCGAAATTCACGCAATCATGGGACCAAACGGTTCTGGTAAAAGTACGTTAGCCAACATCATCGCAGGTAAAGATGGTTACGATATTTTAGAAGGTGAAATCCTTTTAGATGGCGTAAATATCTTAGAAATAGATCCTGAAGAACGTGCACATAAAGGCTTATTCTTAGGCTTCCAACATCCTGCTGAATTGCCAGGTGTTAACAACATGTACTTCTTGAAAAGTGCTATAAACAGCATTCGCAAAGCGCGCGGTCAAGAAGAAATGGATGCACTAGAATTCTACGATTTCTTACAAGATCGCATGAAAAAAGTAAAAATGGATCCTGCTTTCTTGAAGCGTTTCGTGAACGAAGGCTTCTCTGGCGGTGAGAAAAAACGTAACGAAATCCTACAAATGCTTGTCTTAGAGCCATCAACAGTGATTCTAGATGAAACTGACTCAGGTTTGGACATCGATGCGTTGAAAGTAATCTCTGATGGTATCAATACATTACGTGATGAAAACCGTTCATTCTTGTTGATTACTCACTACCAACGCTTATTGAACTACGTTTCTCCTGATGTTGTTCACGTTTTAGTGGATGGCGAATTGGTAGCAACTGGTGATAAATCATTGGCGCTCGACTTAGAAAAAAATGGTTATATATCTTACCGTGGTGACAACGCAGGCGGCTCTCGTAAAGAATAAGGAATTCAACATGCTACAGACATTAACGGATAAAGTCCGATTAGAACGTTGGAGAGAAACGCCTTTAAAACGAGTTTTATCGACTGAGTGGAAAGGCGAAGTAATTTCTAATCCAC
>NZ_MVDO01000209.1 GCF_002006755.1 Wohlfahrtiimonas larvae
TCTCGTAAAGAATAAGGAATTCAACATGCTACAGACATTAACGGATAAAGTCCGATTAGAACGTTGGAGAGAAACGCCTTTAAAACGAGTTTTATCGACTGAGTGGAAAGGCGAAGTAATTTCTAATCCACAGTTTATGCCAACACAACACACAATGCCTGAAAAGTGCTTTGTATTAACAGTTGTGAATGGTGAAGTTAATCCACAGTGGTTTGATGAAAGCTTAGTGCCAGAAGGCGTTTTAGTAACGCTTGAAAAAGGCAAAGTTCAGATCAAAGTGATTCCAAACACTGAAGTTTTAACACCATTTGTAATCTACAACTACACAAATTCAAGTGATGCTGCACATACTGCATCTTTGAATGTTGCTGTAGAAGTGGGCGATGAATCTAAATTATCAGTGCTATTTGTAGAAGCTGGTGAAGGTGAATATGTTTCATTACCAAAAGTTTCCACAAAAGTTGGCAAAGCTGCATCCATGAACTGGTTGAAAATCAGCTTAAACCCTGATCAAGCTTCAAGCTTCTATGACTTTGAATGTGATCAAGCGGCTGACAGCCACAGCACAATTTTACATTACCAAACAGGTGGTAACGTTGTTCGTTCTGATTTAGTGGTTCATTTAAAAGGTGAAGAAGCACACACTAACTTCATCGCATTGAACTTAGGTAAAGATCAACAATCACTCGAAAATGTGATGACGCTTCACCACGAAGTGCCACATTGTACAAGTGAACAGAACATCAAAAACCTATTAACAGATAAAGCTAATGCTCTGTTTGACGGTATGATTAACGTTCACCAAGATGCACAGAAAACAGATGCCAACCAGCTCACTCGCTCAATCTTATTGAGTGACAAAGCACGTGCAATGACGATTCCTCGCTTAGAAATCTATGCCGATGATGTTCGTTGTACACATGGTGCAACTGTAGGTTTCTTGGAACCTGAATCACTCTTTTACCTACGTTCGCGTGGTATTGAGTTACCTGAAGCACAAGCAATGCTTTTATTATCTTATACCGCTGAATTCTTAGGAATGATCGACAATGAGATCGTAAAAGATTGGATGCTTCATCAATTAGAAAATGACTTAACACGCGTTCGCCCTGCTTAATTAAAGGATTTCTCATGTCAAAGATCGACACAATTCGCCAAGCCTTCCCTATTTTAAATGAAACTGTTCATGGTAAACCATTAGCGTTTTTAGATACGGGTGCCTCGGCACAAAAGCCGTTGTGTGTGATCAATGCAGAGAAAGAAGTGTATGAAAAGTACTACGCCAACATTCATCGTGGCGTGTACTTTTTCAGTCAAGAATCCACAGAGCGTTACGAGAATGTTCGTAAAGTTGTGTGCGAGCTAATTGGCAGTCATGACCCGCGTGAAATTATTTTCACAAAAGGCACAACAGAAAGCATTAACCTCGTTGCTCACAGCTTGGGCAACTTGTTATTGGATCGTGGTGATCGTGTGATGATCACAGAAATGGAACATCACGCGAACATCGTACCTTGGCAGATGATTTGCCAAGCAAAAGGTTCACAACTCATCGTTGTACCAGTATTGGATGATGGTAGCTTGGATATGGATTTCCTCCATGCTAACTTGGATTCCACAGTTAAAATCGTCGCAGTAACACAGATTTCCAATGCACTTGGTACAGTCAATGACATTGCAGCAATCACTCAAAAAGCTCACGAAGTGGGTGCAAAAATTTTAGTGGATGGCGCGCAAGGTGTTGTTCATGAGCCATTGAATGTGAAAGACTTGGATATCGATTTCTACGTTTTCTCAGCTCATAAATTATATGGCCCCACTGGCGTTGGCGTGTTGTATGGCAAAAAAGAGTTATTAAATGCTATGCCGCCGTACCAAACTGGTGGCGATATGATCGATGAAGTAACATTTGATAAAACAACATTTGCACCATTACCCAATAAATTTGAAGCAGGCACACCAAATATTGCAGGCGTGATTGCTTTTGAAACAGCCATTCGCTTTGTGCAAGAAGTTGGCTTTGATTACATCGTTGAACACGAAAAAGAATTATTGGACTACGCAACAGCTGAATTATCAAAATTGCCTGAAGTGCGTTTGATCGGTACAGCTAAAAACAAAGTTGGCGTAATTTCATTTGTGGTTAAAGGCGTTCATCCACATGATATCGGCACAATGCTCGATCATTTCGGCGTTGCGATTCGTGTTGGCCATCACTGCGCACAACCAATCATGAAACGCTTTGGTGTTCCTGCAACTGCGCGTGTTTCATTTGGCATGTACAACACTAAAGCCGAAGTTGATCAATTGATCGATGGCTTAAAGAAAATCATTGAGATGTTTAGCTAAACATCTGCAACAATCCCAAAAACTAAAAACCCCAAGCATTGATTGGGGTTTTGAATTCTATATTTAACTAAGTAACTGCTCAATTTTTTTAATAATATCTTTATTAATAATTTCTGATAAATCAGTTAGTGAATTAAGGTTAATATCTTTTAATGGCATAGCATACTGCAACCATTCTAAGCATTTAGGATTATCTGCATTATTCCATCCATTGATTACTAACTCTTCAATACAATAAAAAATTATGACTTCTTTCTTAGAAGATAATAATGCCATACTTACAGCATAATGTTGTAAATTTGGAAATTCTATTTTAGGTGTAAATGTAAACTTAAAGAAAATGTTCTCAATTTCTAATAATGATTTTATACCTGAAACTCTTGATTTTTTAACTTTAACATCTTGTAGTTCATACATATCACCAGCAGCATAACTAAGTTGATAAAAAGGGTGATATGGTTTTTCAACATATTGCTGTTCAGTAGCCGTATATTCTTCATATTCTACACGTGCCAAAAAACTTCTTTTCTTTACATCAGGTGTATTTAGCCATCTACCGATAGCAGATGAATTAAAAGGAATTCTATTATAAGGATTCATGGTTATGTCAAATAATTGAGATAAATCATCTGAAAATTCTAATTTTTCTAATAAGCTAACGAGAAAATTAAGCTTTTCAACGCCTAGAATCTCATTACAATATTCTGAAGCATCATTAAGTACACGACTAATTAATTCTGTACATGGTAAATTCTCATCCAATTTACTTTCTACAGATAATCTAGAATCATCTAATAAAATTTGCTTAGGAACCTCCAAATCACTAAATAAATATGCCATGTGAGCCCCTTGAGTCACAAATATCGGTGTATGAGATAGGCTATTTTGAGCATAATCAGAAACATAATCAATTATTGCTTTATACGTAATAGCATTAGTATCTGCATGATTTCTTATCGCCTCAAAAAATAATTGAGTAAATAAACTGTACCTTTTTGTAGCATGTGATACTTCTGTATTCCGAGATGAAAACATAAAATAAATTTCATTAAATGATTTTCTCTGTTTCTCTTCTATCGTTTTATAAAAGCTATCATCAATGTCTTTTATGTAATGTTCACCGGAATAACAAGCATCAATAATTTTTACAGCAACACTTGGCTCTAAAATTTTTAAATATTCGTCCATATCTTGACTAGAAATTGTAGTGCTTTTCAATATAGAGGTATCTGTAGTCTTAAAGCAGAAATAGAATTCATTCCCTTGTCTATAACCATGACCACTAAAATAAAATACAACTTGTTCAACTTCTTCATCTTTATACTTTTCTATAAATTCTATAATTTTGTCACGTGCTGATGAAGCTGTGTCATCAAGTGATACCAAAATATCTGAAAATTCACCAGATGATTGCAACAAACTATTCATCATCTGTAAATCATACTTACATGCCTCTAATCTATTCTTAGGATTCTCATATTCACTCACACCAAACAATAATGCTAATTTTCTCATTTTTCACCTGTATAAATATATTGTTATCCATTATGCCATTAATTATCTGCCAGAACATTTCTACTCAGCTCAGTAGAAATTTTATTACTGACCACTCAAGCATTCGCTCGTATAATGAATTCATTCAATCTATTCGTTGAGCGCTCGCTATGACAACCCCACTCAAAAATGCCAAACTTGGCTTTATTCTGTCCGTTTTTACCGCATTTATCTGGGGAAATGTGCCAATCGCCCTCAAAGAAATGATGCAAGTACTCGATGCGCCAACCTTGGTTTGGTATCGTTTTTTGATCGCATTTCTGATTCTATTACCAATTTTAGCGGTCAAAAAAGATCTACCCTTTCGTAAAATTCAGAAAAACCCAAAATTTCTAATTTTATTATCCATATTAACGCTCGGCATCATTGGTAACTTTATATTACTGAGTAAATCCCTCGTTTATACAACGCCAACTGTTGTACAGATCGTGATTCAGCTCTCCAGCGTTGGCTTATTGTTTGCAGGCGTGATCGTATTTAAAGAGCGATTATCCCGCACGCAATTACTTGGTGTAATCATTTTAATGATTGGCTTATTGCTATTCTTCAATACAAACTTGATCGAAATGATTTCATCATTCAATGATTATTCTTTGGGCGTAGTTTTAGCATTATTGGGTGCATTATCTTGGGTATTTTTCGCTTTGGCACAAAAAGTTGCCTTACGCGATTTCAGTTCACTACAAATCCTATTGATCCTCAATGGCATTGGCATGATCTTTTTATTGCCATTTGTGAACTTTTCAGCAGTATTAACCTTATCCACAGCAAAGTTAATGATCCTCGCTTATTGCGGTTTAAATACAGTGTTAGGTTATGGTGCTTTAGCTGAAGCAATGCGCCTTTGGGAAGTATCAAAAGTGAGCGCAATGATCACATTTACACCATTATTCACATTGGCTTTCTCATTAGTATTTGCGGCAATGTGGCCAACGGTATTCGAGCACCCAAGCTTAAATTTCTTAGGTTATATTGGTGTATTCACAGTGGTATTTGGCGCTATGTTTATGGTGATCGGTGAAACATTGATCCGATCACTCACACAAAAACGCGCAAAATAATGATGTTAAAAATATTATTGATTCGCTTCAATGAATGCGATGGCTTCTTCCACAATCAATGGCAAATCATTATCTAGCGTTGCCACATGATAACTGTCAGGCAAAGCCACCAATTTCTTATTAGTGCTACTGATGCGATCTAAAATCTCTTGTGAATTGCTTGGTGGCACAACATGATCAATATTCGATGAGAAAATCAACGTTGGCATTGTGATCTTCGGTAAATCCACACGAACCATAGCCATTAATGCCACAATATCGCCCATCGATTTAATCGGCGTTCTTTCGTAAGCCAATTCGATCACATCGGGCTTTTTAATATCTGAACCAATCCCTGCAATGAACTCTTCCTTGCCATATTGTGCATCATAAATCTCTTTCAAAGCAGGCATATCAATCGCCGCATTGATCGGCATAATGCCCAACAATTCAGGATGATTTTCACCCAAATAACATGTCAAAGCGCCACCCATTGATAAACCCAAAACAAAGATCTTCTTCGCATGCTTTTTCAATTCAACCAAGGCAGATTCCACATCATTGATCCAATCTTTATAGCTCGCTTTTGCCATATCTTCTGGCGTTGTACCATGCCCTGTTAAACGTGGTGCTAAAACTGTATAACCTGCTTTCGCCAATGCTTCGCCCACTAAAGACATACTTTGCGTTGTGCCTGTGAAACCATGAATCACTAAAATTCCAATATCATTCCCTTGATAAAAAAATGGTTCTGCATTTTTCAAAACATTTGGCATAATTAGTTCCTCAATCAATTATTAAGAACCTTCCATCTTACACATAGACAAACCAATCTGCTAATAAACCGCTATACTAAACTAGTTAATTTCAATGATCATATTTCACTAGGATATTTCATGGCTCCCTCTGCATTGCTTGGTATTTTTTTCGTTGTCTTATCTCAGTTGGCTTTTGCTGGCATGGACAGCGTAATTAAATGGCTGAGTTCTGATTTATCCACCGCAACCATTATCTTTTTCCGCAATCTGATTACATTAATATGGATTGCCCCCGTCTTTTTAAGTACAGGCGAATTCAAAAACTCATTGAAACGATTACCATTACATGCAGTTCGTTCATTATCCGGACAAATTGGCATGATTTTCATCTTCCTATCTTTAGCATTACTGCCTTTATCAGATGCATCAGTATTGAGATCATTAACACCACTATTTGTACCAATTTTAGCTGCCATTTGGTTAAAAGAGAAACTCTCATGGCTATTAATCCCAAGCTTTTTACTAGCTATCATTGGCTCTTGGATATTAGCGGGTGTAGATAAACCACAATTCTCAATATACTCATTTCTTCCCATTATCGCAGGAGTATTCGTTGCTATGGCAATGGTTGCGATTAAACGTATTAGTAGTGTTGCAAGTGGATCAGAAATTGTTTTCTATTTCTCATTAACGGGGGTTGTTTTTGCCATTGGCATGAGTTTATTCACAGAATTTACACTACCGACAAATTATCAAGTTTGGCTAATGGTTTTATTGATGGGTATCTTTGGATCATTAGGACAAGTATGGATTACCAAAGCCAATCAATTTACTGATGCATCACTATTAGCACCTTTTTACTATCTCAATGCTGTATTTGGTGCTGTTTTATCCCATTTCTTTTGGCATGAAAAACTAGGTGTTTGGGGATGGATTGGAGCTGCAATTATTATTCTTGCTGGGTTATTAGTTGTACTTAAAAAGAAGTAGAAGATTTTATAGAATTTCTGCCGAATCATACAGAAAAATACAAGTCAATATTTATCATATGCTTAAATCCAACTATCAACACTCATTCAACTCTTAATTATTAGTATAATTCTTATAAATACACTCTATTCATAAAAATATTAATATTATAAAATATTTATGTAGTCATAATGATTTACCTCATTCCTATTTTCTGTTAATAATCTTTAAATACCCGCGTTGCGGGTTATAAATATTTTAAATATGAGTAAGGCGGATATATATTATGGCAACAACTATTAAACCTAACTTATTTACGCGATTTTTAGATAAAATCGAGTATTTAGGTAATAAACTTCCTGATCCCGTCATGATGTTCGTTGGATTATGTATCATCATTATATTAGCATCAGGAGCACTCAGTGCAATTGGTGTTTCTGCCTATAATCCTGTAACAAAAGAAACCATTCAAGTTGTAAACCTATTATCACTAGATGGCTTCACACAAATCTTAACTAAAGCAACTACAAACTTCACTAATTTTCCTGCTTTGGGCATGGTCTTGGTTGTAATGTTTGGCATTGGTGTTGCCGAGCATAGCGGATATTTTAAAGCACTAATGGTTGCTGCCGTTGAAAAAGCTCCTTTTAAAATCATAGTACCAATACTTATTTTAGTAGCTATGCTAGGAACAATTGCAGGAGATGCATCTCAAATCATCATGCCACCAATTGCGGCAATGATTTTTTTACGTTTAGGTTATCATCCTATCGCGGGTTTAGTGATGGCTTATGCAGCAGCATTAGGAGCATTTGCAGCAAATGTTATCATTGGTGTTTCTGATGCTTTAGCGCTCTCATTCACAGAGGCAGGTTTAAAAACTATTGGTGCAGATGTTCCTGTAAATATTGCGATGAATTGGTATTTTATGACTGCTTCAATGTTTATTTTATTAGCTGTGATCTTATTTGTTACATATAAAGTAATTATTCCACGTTTAGGCACATACACATCAGATGGTCAAGAACAAGATCACTTCACTGAGTTAACAACCGTTGAAAAACGTGGACTTAGATATGCTAACTATACTGTGCTTGCTCTTATTGTTTTAATTATACTAGCGGCAATTCCCGAAACTAGCTTTTTAAGAAATCCAACAACTAAAGGCTTGGTAGATGGACCATTGGTACAAGGTGTTGCTATTGTCATGGCATTTATGTTCTTTGTACCAGGTTTAGTTTATGCCGTTGTGACTAAAACAGCCAAATCCTCCAAAGATATAGTCCATATGATGAATGAATCTATGGCAGGAATGAGTGGCTTTATTGTGATTGTGTTCTTTTCAGCACAGATGATTGCTCTTTTTGCATGGAGTAATCTAGGTTTAATCATCGCAATCAAGGGAGCTTCACTACTCGAAGGGCAAAGCGGTATAGTATTAATTATTGGATTTATTTGTTTAACAGCAACTGTCAATATTTTTATTGGTAGTGCTTCAGCAAAATGGGCATTGTTAGCACCTATTTTTATTCCTATGTTCTTATTTTTGGGTTATCACCCTGCATTTACACAAGCAATTTATCGTGTGGGAGACTCTATTACCAATCCAATTACCCCGATGCTTGCTTATCTCCCTCTTTTATTATCTTTTGCAAAAAAATACGATAAAAATATGGGGCTAGGCACGCTCATCTCAAACTTATT
>NZ_MVDO01000021.1 GCF_002006755.1 Wohlfahrtiimonas larvae
ACTAGATACAGCCCGTTGGGGAATTTATAGAAATCTAGAGTTATTATGTGATCAAGCAGAATCACTCGCTAATAGTGTTTCGATTGATTTGATTAGTATAACTTTGAAGCAATTGCGTAAAGATTGGAATATTTCTAAAAAGGGGATTGCACGAGTACCTCAGAAGTTATATCAGCGCTTTGAGTCTGCTTGTAAGATTGCTCATCAACGATTAGTGAATGAAAGAGATCATAATAATCAAGCAAGAGCCGTCTATTTAAAAGAAGCAGAAGAGTTATTGGGAGCTTTATCTGAATTAATAACGCAAATTGATTGGGCAAATCCTGACTGGAATCATTTAATAGAGATGCGTCAAAAATTTCTTCAGGAATGGAATCGTTATTTGAATCAATACTCAACTGATGGTGTTTTAAGTTATGGAGCGCCTTTATTTTTAGCTAAAGATAAGCAGAAGCTTGAACGTTCGATGCGCCAGATTCTTAAACCATTGGATGTAGCAATGCAAAATGAGCGCAAAAAAGAGAAGCAACGCCGTGAAGATGAAATTACGCTATTGCAACAATTGCTAGATGATGGGAATATCCGAGATGCAGTTGAGAAGGCTAAGCAATTTAATCGGACTTTTAATCCAACAGTTCGTTCAAAACGTCATGATGAAAATGTATTATGGAAAAAATTACGTGTTGTGAATGATCAGATTTTTGCATTAAGAGAGGAGTTTGTTTCGGCAGAAGAAAGTGAGAAAATTGCTAATGGTGCCCAAAAACGAATGATATTAGATGAGCTAAAAGCGCTATATGAATCTATTACTTCAGATCATGATATTGCTCATATCGAATCATCTTTACAAATGATAGAAAATCGTTGGATGGATATTGGTGTTGTTGCAAAGCATGAGTTTATAAAACTAGAAGGCGCTTTTAAAACTTTGCTAAATAAAATACAGAAACAATTACAAAATATAGACTTGCAAAAAGAAATTCTACTTCGTGAGGATTTATTGTGTACTTCTTTGAAGATTGGTCAACTAGAGGCGGAGGTTATTAAAGGTCAAGAAATTGTGATCGAGGAACAATTAGTTGAATCAGCAGATGCAAATTTAAGAAAACGCTTAAAATGCTTGGAACAAATTATTGCAGGGCAAGAGAGTGCAAGAGCTTTTTTAAGCGAAAAGAGTCTGCATGCTGAACAAGTGGCATTTGAATTAGTATTACATAGAGAAATTTTGTTAGATAAAACTTCTCCAATAGATGAAAGAGATGCTCGCTTAGCGATGCAGGTGAAAATTTTAGAAGATGCAATGAATAATCAACGCAGTGAAAAAGACAAAAAGCATCAATTGAAATTGTTGGATGATAAATGGTTAGAGA
>NZ_MVDO01000210.1 GCF_002006755.1 Wohlfahrtiimonas larvae
TTATTTTTGGGTTATCACCCTGCATTTACACAAGCAATTTATCGTGTGGGAGACTCTATTACCAATCCAATTACCCCGATGCTTGCTTATCTCCCTCTTTTATTATCTTTTGCAAAAAAATACGATAAAAATATGGGGCTAGGCACGCTCATCTCAAACTTATTCCCTTATACACTAGGACTTGGTATTGTTTGGACAATCTTTGTATTAATTTGGTATTGGACAGGATTACCTGTAGGCCCTGGTGGTCCTATTCACATTGATCCAAGTGCACTGAACTAAATCATATTTATATCTAAGGAAAAATTATGGAAATTATTCATAGAGATGCTCTCAAATGCTATCAAACTAAACTTTTAGAATACCGACGTTATTTGCATGCACATCCAGAATTGTCATTCCAAGAGATTGAAACACAAAAATATATTATTGAGCACATGAGCCAATTAAAACATGCTGAAATCATTCAGCCTGTTGGTACAAGTGTTTTAGTAAAGTTTGTGACAGGCAAGGCAGGACCAAAAATTGGTTTACGCGCTGATATAGATGCTCTAGCCATTTTGGAAGAACGACATGAATTAGAATTCAAGTCTAAAAATGATGGCGTAATGCATGCTTGTGGCCATGACATCCATACAAGCATGTTAATGACTGCATGTCATTACTTTGATGAACACTTTGATAGCCTCACAGGCGAAGTTTGGGCAATCTTCCAGCATGCTGAAGAATTATTACCAGGTGGTGCTCAGGAATTAGTCAAAACCGGGCTATTCAATGAACTAGATTTTATTTATGGTCAGCATATTTGGTCAAACCTACCAATGGGTACAATTGATGTAAAAGATGGTCCTGCTAGCTCTAATACAGATGCCTACATTATTAAAATTCAAGGAAAAGGCGGCCATGCTTCTCAGCCAGAGAACTCAATTGACCCAGTTATCATTGGCGCAACAATTGTACAGAAATTACAAACTATTGTTTCTCGTATGATCTCACCACAAGAAGCAGGTGTCATCAGTAATACTTATTTTAGTTCTGGCCGTGAGTCTGCGATCAATGTGATTCCTGATGTTTGTTATTTAGGAGGTAGTGTCCGTTCATCTAGTGAAGAAATGCGATATTTATTTAAAGATACTATTACGAAAATGGTGAAGTCTACTTGTGAAGATTATGGCGCTACATGCGAAATTGATTATACATTAGGCTATGGTGTTACTTTTAATAACCCAGAGAAAACAGCTTTTGTCCGTGCAATTGCCAACAAAGTTGAAGATGCAAAAATTATCGCAGATCAATGCATGTTGGGTGGTGAAGATTTCAGCGCTTTTGCATCCATTGTGCCTTCAACTTTTGTCTTTGTTGGTGGTGGGAATCCTGATTTAGATTTTAATTACCCTCATCATCATCCTAAGTTTGGAATCGATGAACATAGCATGATGTATGGTCTACAGCTATTAGTTAATGTTGTTGAACAATACCCATCTTATTTCAAATAAATTCATACAATATTTTACGGCATCAATTATTGAGATTGATGCCTTTTTAATTAGTTACAAAACAATTTCAAAATCAAACAGATACCATACTATTCTTAATTGATAGATATTCTCACTCATTAGAAAAATACCCATAACATAAGCATTTTTAAGATTGATTAACCTTAAAACAATCTGCTATCTTGCGACGTCGCATACGCGATCTGTTGTTCTTATGTAGGTGATCAAGAACATAGAAATATTAATCAAAGGAGTTTATATGGGTTCGCAACATAATGACCATTTAAAAGCAGTGGTCATTAGAAAGGCATTCATTAAGTTGATGCCAATTCTATTGTTTTCATATGTTTTATCTTATCTCGATCGCGTTAATATCAGTTTTGCTGCGTTAACGATGATGGAAGACTTAGCACTCTCTGCTAAATTATTCGGTTATGGTACAGGTATTTTCTTCATCGGCTACTTTCTATTCGAAGTACCAAGCAACTTACTATTAACAAAATTCGGTGCACGTAAATGGATTTCCCGCATCATGATCACATGGGGCATGGTTTCTGTTGGCATGGCATTTGTACAAGGTGATGTGAGTTTCTTGGTGATGCGATTTTTATTGGGTGCTGCTGAAGCTGGTTTCTTCCCAGGTGTTATTTTGTATTTAACATTCTGGTTCCCACAAGAATTCCGCGCACGTATCATCTCTGTATTCATGCTCTCTATTCCTTTGTCATTAGCAGTCGGTGCGCCATTATCTACAGCACTTTTAGGCTTAAATGGCATTGGTGGATTGCATGGTTGGCAGTGGTTATTCATCATTGAAGGCGTACCAACAATCATCGTAGGTTTAATCTTCCTATGTGTGATGCCTGATCGCCCTAAAAATGCAAAATGGTTAAATGATGAAGAGAAAACTTACCTTCAAGGTGTTTTAGATGCAGAGAGCCTAAAAGTTGCTAAAAAGGCAGGAACCAAAGTATCCATGGCATTCAAGCACCCAATTGTATGGATTTTAGCAATCATCTATATCTCTAATGTAACGGCTAACATTGGTTTATCTAGCTTCTTACCAAGAATCATCAAAGAACAAGGTACATTCACGAATATGCAAATTGGCTGGATCACTTCTATTCCATATTTTGTTGGCGTATTAGGTAGCTTAACCTTTGGCTTCATGACTGATAAATATAAAAAACCTTTCATCTTCTTATTGGTTGCAATTTTATTAACAGGTTTAGGCTTAATTTTTGCAGGCTACTTATATGCACAAACAGCTATTGCAATGGCAATCATATCTGTCTCTGTCGCTGGTGTCGGGATTTATGGATTTAAAGCACCATTTTGGTCATTACCATCTATGTTTTTAACAGGTGCTGCTGCTGCGACCGGTATTGCAATGATCAATTCAATTGGTAACTTAGGTGGATTCATTGGTCCATCAGTCATCGGTTATGTAAGAGATGCGACAGGCAGTTATGCTTCTGGTTTATATTTCTTAGGTGGTTTAAGTATTTTTGCATCATTATTATCTATATTCTTAATGGCGAAATACTCTAAAATTGCACAACAAGACTAATTTTTAACTCAGTTAAAATTTATTAGTACACAAAAGCAGAGTTTGAACTCTGCTTTTGTTTTTATCATCATACCATATTAATATGGCCAATTAGCCTGCTGTTTATACGATTCTACCGCTTGATTTTGTGCTTCAATCTCTTCTGAACTCATATCATTCATTAATTCATCTAATGCCCAGCTATCAATTAATTTTAAATAAAAATAAGCTTTAGCTATATTGCCTTGAGATTGATAATAATCAGATAAAATAGCCCCCGCATAAGTATTACCTTGTGCTAAGATTTTCTCAGCCCAATCTAAGCCAAACTGTTCTATTTCAGGTGTTGAATCAAAACCGTCAATCCCTCGTATTGCACTATTCACCATCATAACAACATCATCTAATGCGTATGGGTTTTCTGAATCCATTGTTTGATCGAGAATATCAACAAACAATGTCATGGCTTCTGATTTTTTCGGTGTAATGGGATCATTTAAATATAATGACACGATATTAATGCCGGATTTTAAATGCCCTTTCGTATAAGCTTTTTGATAAAACTCTATCGCCTTTTGATTGCTTCTCGGTAAAGCACCATTACTGTATTCATACCAACGTGCAATATTTGTGTATTGTATGACTTTCTCTTCTTCTGGTAATGTTGCCAAAAGTTGTTCAGCCTCAGCAATCATATTTTGACCATAATAAAAACGTAACAAATTCAATTTAGCATCGGATAAAGTTTTGGCTGCACCTGAATATAATCGAATAATCTCTTTCACCTGTGCTGGAGATAAAGGTGCTTCCATTTCTAATAATTGAGCTACTGTTTGTTGAGCATTAGCATGACCATGATCAGCAGCTTTTTGTAACCACATATTACGTTGATAATTCGTTAAAGATTGATAACTATAGGATAAACTCAAATAATATTGAGCATCCACAATATTCTTCTGAGCTGCCTGCGATACCAAATTAAATCCTTCTGCTCGAATTTGAGGTGAATCGACATAAGCATAATCTTCTAAATAATATTTCCCCAGTTTAAAAATTGCATTCATATCACCTTTTCGAGATGGCACAACAACATCATAATAAAAATCAATATTTTCTAATGCTGAATAATAACCTTCTTTTGGTAACATTTTGTAATAACGCACAGCTTTATCCCAATTCATAGGAATATCTTTACCTATACGATAAGCTTCTGCTAATTGATAAGCTGCACTCTCATCTTTCAACTCTGCTAACTGTTCTAGTATTTTAAAATTTTCTACTAAATTTCGCTGTATACCAACACCCATTTGGTAAGCATAAGCTAATTCATCTAATGCATCTTTTTTCTCTTGTGTATTTAAACTAGCACTTCTTTGTAAAACTGCATCAAAAGTATTCATACTATCTAAATAAACTTTTGCATCTTCTACATTGATCATTGCATATTGTGCAATCCATTCCAACATTTGTGCACGTGTAATGTTTATATCTCTAGCTTCAGTATAACGCTGATATAAATTCGCAAAATCAATGGTTGAATCAGTTAAAACAGCTTTCGCCAGTTGCTTCGTTGCTTTGCTAATATTTTGAGAATCTGCTGATTGGTCTAATAAATAGATCCATTCAT
>NZ_MVDO01000211.1 GCF_002006755.1 Wohlfahrtiimonas larvae
CTTCAGTATAACGCTGATATAAATTCGCAAAATCAATGGTTGAATCAGTTAAAACAGCTTTCGCCAGTTGCTTCGTTGCTTTGCTAATATTTTGAGAATCTGCTGATTGGTCTAATAAATAGATCCATTCATTTAGGGTACTTTCATCATTCAAATCGCACCATTTCTCTATGACTTCAATGGCAAGATCAGGGCGTTTATTACCTTGATAGAGGTAAAATAAAGTTCTTACAGCTTCCTGATCTTTTTCCTTTGCACGCGCGATTAAACCCTCTAAATATTCACGCTCATCTGCAATACGAGATTGATCATACTCTGCACGTTCAGAGAGATTTTCTATCTTTTGATACATTTGATCTGCTAAATCATATTCCAACTGAAAGAAATAGAACTCTGCTAACTGCTGGTAATTTTCATCATTAGGTTCTAAGGTAACTAACTTTTCTGTTAAAACTCTTTGTGCTGTGTAATCATTCTTCTCTCGTGCATCATTCAATAATGCACGCACAGCTGTTAAATTCCCTTTATCCGCCCAATCACTCAATACTCTTAATGCTTCATCTACTTCGACATTTTTCTCTAACATCCAACGAGCATAATTCACACAAGCTAAAGAGTTACCGTCATGACAGCTCTCTTTAATTTCGGCAAGTGCATCAAAATTCATACGATAAGGTTCAATTGTAACAAGCTTGAATAACCATTCTTGTATCAATGAAGATTGATCTTTTAACGATAATAATAAAGATAATGTCGCCGTATCCGCAGGTTGATTTTCCACAACACTAATAATTAATGCCACACCTTCAGCTTGTAAGGTTGCATCATCACTTTGTGCTAATAACATACCCAATGGTACATGTGCATTCATATTTGAAGTTAAGCGATACAATTCGATGGCTTTTTCAATATTTTGTTCTATCCCCTTACCATGATGATAACTCTCTGCTAATTCATAAGTTGCCTGATAATCTTCTGGATATTTTTCGATGATTTCAGCAAATAAAATATTAGCTTGCTGCTCATCTTTAGCAACATTGCCCTTACCATATTTCAGCATCATCGCTTGTAACAATTTTGCTTGATCAAATTCTGTTGTATCATGATCCAATGTATTAATTTTTTGATAAAGTGCCAATGCTTTTTGTGCATCTTCATATTGCACATCTGAGTCATAAATCTGTGCTAGATACATTAATGTTTTTGAGTCATCAGGATTTAACGTCAATGCCTGATTTAAATTTGTGAAAACGTCTGGCATCACTTGATCACGATAGCCCTGTTCATTATAAAGTAACCATGCTTTTTCACGATAAGCAGTGGCATCCTTTGGAAACTGTTCTATTGCACGATCATACCAATCCAATGCTTTTTTCAACGCAGATTTATCATATGCTCCCTCATCACCATAATATCGGCTTAAATTAATCATTGAGACATAATCACCCAATTCCGCTGCTCTGATTAAATAAGGAATAGCATCACTACCATAAAGGTTCTGACTAAGAAAAATATTAGCAGCAAGATCCCCTGATTCAGCCAATGGGATGATTTGATCAATGATGGGAGTTTTATCTGCATACCAACCTTCATCTAAATAATACATTGCAATTGCTGCGCTTTGATCACCCAACTGAATAGCTTTTTCAAAATATTGTTTAGCAGTTTTAGGATTATGACTAAGAGCCCCCATAATTCTAGCTGCACTTGCATTATTTTCAGCTTGTTGCTTAAACTGTGCTACAACACTGTCTACAATATTTTGTGGGCGCGTTTTTAATGGGGAGATATCTCTAATATTAAAATATACAGGATCATTGATTTCTGCAAAATGCTCATAGTATATTTTTGTATATTCATGATATTTAGCTTTATCCGCAGGGAAACCTTCATATTCCCCATTGTATAAATCTCTTAAATAATAAACTGTGCTTTTAACACCTTGCTGATAAGCTGTTTCTAGATATTTTACAGCCTTTTGAGGTTCATAAGGAATATCGTCAAAAACTGTGTGTGCCTGCAATGCCATGATCCCCATATAGTAATGGGTCATAGCTGTTGGTTGGATATTATGTGCTTTAGCAATTAAATCTACTAATACTTTAGGATCTTCAATGCCAAATAGCTCTTGATTGCTATAACCATGATTGATCATAAACTCATAAGCTTCTGGTAAATTAGCATCTAGTGCCATTTGAATATATTTTTGAAGCGCCTCAACTGTTGCAGGGTCTTTCACAATATCACTATCCCAACTACTATTACTGAGGGATTTAAAAAGATTGTATGCTAAGTTATACGCTGACTTTGCATCACCTGCATCCGCAGCTTTCTTTAACCAGTGACGACCTTCTACAAGATCATATTCAGAAAAAGATTGATTTAACAAAAATGAACCATAAATAAAAGCCGCATCTTTTTCATCATTTTCCGCAGATACTTTAAACTCTGCAAAGCTTGAGGCAACATCAGCGTGATCAAAAGCATTCCAAGCTTTATCAACATCCGCCCAAGAAATTGCGGATAAACATAATAAGGAAACTGCTAATGCACTGCGCGGATAAGAGGGAAACTTCATAAAAAACCTTTAGGCAAAGTAGAGTCATTCGATCTGTGAATAAATAGCATAATCATTATAAAATATGAATAACAATTATTATCTATTTACTGATAGAATAGCGGTTTTACGATTTTTGTATGATCTCAAGGGATATCATCACTATGACTTTTATGGAATTTTTTCATGCTGAATGGATGTGGTTTGCGGGTTTAGCAGTTGTATTTATTCTCATCATTATGAATGAAATTAAAACTGTTAAACACAAAGCTTTCATCATTTCAGCAGCCAAAGCATTACAATTATCTAACAATGATGAAGCCATCTTTGTAGATATTCGTGATGCAGATACATTTAAAAAATCTCATATCCCTAGTTCGGTTCATGTTGCAGCAGAACAACTTGCAACCAAATTAGTGGACGGTACTCGCTTTAAAGATAAAGTAATTATCCTTTACTGTGACTCTGGCGCAACTTCAATAGATAAAGTTGAAAAATTACGCAAAGAACACGCAAATTTAAGCCTTTTCTCACTTCAAGGTGGGTTAAATGGTTGGTTACAAACAAATTTACCAGTTGAATCATCGAAGAAATAGGAGTTCACTATGTCAGTCGAAATGTATTATTTACCTTCTTGCCCATACTGCAAACGTGCTTTAGATCTTTTGAAAAAGAAAGGCGCAGAAGTTAAAATTTACGACGTCAATCAAGATTCACAATATTGGGAAGAGAGCAAAAAACGCTCTGGTCGTGATACTGTTCCTCAAATTTTTATTAATGATCAGCACATTGGTGGCTGTGATGACCTTCATGCATTAGATGCAAAAGGCGATCTAGATCCATTACTACAAAAATAATTTTACTCACTGTCATACATTTCATTAATTAAGGAAACATTATGTCTGAAAATGCAGCAAATGAAACTGGCCCAGTTTTTAACATTCACAAACTATACAGTAAAAATATCTCTGTGGAAGTTCCAAATGCACCAGCATGCTTCAAGAACGAAACTGCACCAGAAATTTCTGTACAACTAGCAAATATCGCTGCACAAGTTGAAGAAAATGTCACAGAAGTTGCGTTACGTTTAACTGTGACAGCTAAAGTTGGTGAAGAAATTTTATACTTGGTAGAAATCGAACAAGCAGGCGTTTTCACAATCGAAGGTTTTAATGACGAACAACGTGGACATATGGAAGGTGCTTTCTGCCCTAACATTTTGTTCCCATATGCTCGTGAAACATTAGATTCAATGATTCTAAAAGCAGGTTTCCCACCATTAACATTGGCACCTGTTAACTTCGATTTGCTCTATGCACAGCGTTTAGAACAAATGCAAACTGAAGGCAATGCATAATATAATATGCATTCCGTAAAAACCCTCTTTCGGAGGGTTTTTCTTTATAACGAGAATGGAAAACGATGCGGATTGCTCAAGATTTTGTCACAAAAGAATTACCCAAGATTATTAAACTCCCTTATTGCGTCATTGCCGGCGATGAACCAGCATTAATGCTCAATACTGAGCAAAAAATTAAAGATGCAATCATGAACTCAGGCGAATATGAGCGGGAAGTTTTTGATGTTGATAATAAATTTAATTGGTCAGATATCATTAATACAGGCCAAAGTTTGTCATTATTTTCAACACAAAAACTCATTCAGCTTAAATTTGCTAATAAACCAGATGCAAAAACATTCAAAATATTGCATGAATGTTTAGATAAAACGAACCCTGATCTTTTTTATCTCATAACTATGCCAAAACTTGATAGCAATACATTAAAGAATAAAACGCTATCAATGGTTGAGCGAAATGGCTGCTTAATTACAATTTATCCACCAGATCATACAAAACTTCCCAGTTGGATTCAAAATCGAGCTCGTGAATTACATGTTAATTTATCACAAGAATCAGTGGCTTTTATTGCTGCCCACAATGAAGGTAATTTTCTCGCAATTGAACAATTATTAACTCAATTATCCTTTTTATATGGTCATCAACAAATATCCAATGAGATGATCGCTGAACTCAGCTCAGAAAACTCTAACTTTGTTGCATTCGATTTAAGCTCAGCATTATTAACGGGAGACATTGCTCGTATTTATCGCATCATTCAAGGTTTGAGATCTGAAGGTGATGTACCAACATTAGTGAACTGGGTTCTACAAAAAGAGATTGCAATATTGCAGCGCATGTATGCAAAAATAGATGCAGGTGCCACTATCGAAATGGCATTGAATGACGTTTGGCAAAATCAAAAACCATTATATCGCTTAGCTTTAAATCGTATGAACCCGAACCGTTTACGTAATCTCACAAGTATGGTGGTGCAGATCGATCTATCCATTAAAGGCCAAATGAATGAAAATCCTTGGAATGCCATTATGCGTACCGCCTTTGCTTTTGCAGGCAAAAGACTACTTCCATTAAGTGCAGAGATTAAACTATGAATGCTTTACCTCCTTTAAATATTTTACTCGAAGCGATTTTAAGCGCCGCACAATCACCACTTAAAATCAGTGATATTCAAACCTTATTCGATGTCCACGAACAACCTTCAACAGAAGATATCAAAGAAGCTTTACAAATTTTGAAATACAAATTAGATGGTCGTGGTGTTGAACTAGTTGAGGTTGCTTCTGGTTATCGCATTCAAGTACCACAACAATATTCACAATGGGTCTCTCGTTTATACGATGAAAAACCACAACGTTATAGCCGCGCTTTACTAGAAACTTTAGCATTGATCGCATATCGTCAGCCTATTAGCCGCGGTGATATTGAAGAAATTCGAGGCGTTTCTGTGAGTAGTAATATTATGAAAACACTGCAAGAACGTGAATGGATTAAAGTACTGGGTCAACGTGAAGTACCTGGTCGCCCTAATTTATATGGCACCACTAAACAATTTTTGGATGATTTCAATCTCAAACAATTGAGTGAATTACCACCATTGATTGAATTAGAAAAACTTGAAAAAACTGTTGAACAAATGGGTTTATCATTCAATGTAAATGAGGAATCTTAAATGTTTCGCCCTTTAACGTTATTCATTGGATTGCGTTATACACGCGCCAAGCGAAAAAAAAATTTCATCTCCTTTATCTCATTTATCTCCATTGGTGGTATCGCACTCGGAATGATGACGATGATTGTTGTATTATCAGTGATGAATGGTTTTCAAAATGAAGTTCGCCAACGTAATCTTGCGATGGCTTATGATCTATCCATTCGTAACAGTAATCCACAAGGTTTTATCAACAACTGGCAAAAATTATATTCAAAGATTAAAGCTAATCCCAATATTATTGCTGCTGCACCATTTAATAATGGTGAAGGATTAATGGCTGCTAATGGGCAATTTTTCCCCGTCAAAATTCAAGGTGTTGATCCTAATTATGAAGATTCTGTTTCTAGTATTAATCATGCCATCACTGCTGACTTTATTTCAGCTGCAGATTTTACAATTTTACAAGAAGGTGAATTTGGCACAATTTTAGGATCAGATTTAGCAATGAATTTAGGCTTAAATGTTGGCGATACTGTCACCTTAATTACGCCAAAAATTCAGATTACCGCCGCAGGTGCCATTCCTCGGATGAAACGCCTAAAGGTTGTGGGTATTTTCCGTTTAGGTGCTTATGAATATGATTCTGTCATGGCTCTCATGCATTATCAAGATAGCGGTAAAATCTATCAATTACCTAAAAATAGCGTATCAGGTTTTCGTTTAAAGTTAAACGATCCCATGATTGCACGAGAAACAGCTGAACAAATAAAAGATCAATTAGGAAATGATTACCAAACCATGACTTGGATTGAAGAGTTTAAAATTCTCTTTAAAATGATTGAAATTGAAAAACTCACAATGTTTACAATTATGAGTTTAATCATTGCAGTTGCTGTGTTTAATGTTGTATCAACATTAGTAATGGTTGTCACCGAAAAACGCCCTGAAATTGCAATATTACGTACATTAGGCATGTCCCCCACACAAATTATGATGATATTCATGGTACAAGGGATTTTTATTGGTTTCTTTGGAGCCATCATTGGTATTCTTTTAGGTTTACTCATTGCGCTGAATGTCAATCCAATCATTACCTTCATTGAAGGCATTTTCGGTGGTAATGTTGGCAATGCTTTTTATGTTACAGAAATCCCATCCATTGTGATCTGGAGTGATATTTATATTATTGCCTTCATTACATTTGGTCTAGCAAGTGTTGCTACGCTCTATCCCGCTTGGAAAGCATCTAAAACTCAGCCTGCGGAGGCACTCCGTTATGATTAAATTATTTAAACCTTTAAGTTTATCCATCGGGCTTCGTTATACAGCAGCACAACGTAAGAATAACTTTATATCATTCATTTCATTTATTTCTATTGGTGGCATTGCTTTAGGATTAACTGCAATCATTGTGGTTTTATCAGTAATGAATGGCTTTCAACAAGGTATCACAGAAGTTAGCCAAGCCGTCGCCTATGATCTAAAAATGACTAAACGCCCAAATGATGGTTATTTTAACGATTGGCAGACGATGTATAAAAAAGTTTCTAACCACAATAATATTATGGCGGGCGCTCCTTTTACCAATGGTGAAGGCTTAATGAATGCCAATGGGCTAATGAGACCTGTACAAATAGAGGGGATTGATCCGCAATATCAGCTCAATGTATCCAATATTATGCAAAGCTTTGATGCTTTAAACCATGATGAACCAGCTATTATCTTAGGTAAAGATTTAGCACAATTATTGGATGCCAATATTGGTGATTATGTCACTTTAATTACGCCTGAGGTCGCACAACATTCTGATGCAGTGATTCCAAGAGTTAAAGGTTTTATCGTTGTGGATATCTTCAATGTGGGTATGTACGAATATGATGCCAATACTGCATTCATTCACATCAATGAAGCGAATCAAATATTCAAAGTCCCTGAAAACGAGGTTCAAGGCATACGCTTAAAACTACATAATCTGAATATTGCTCGATCAACAGCAATGGAGATTGTGGATAACCTTGAGGATAACTCTGTGTTAATTTATAGCTGGGTCGATCAATTTGCAACACTTGCCAATATGATTGAAACAGAAAAACGTACTATTTTTATTATTATGAGTTTAATTGTTGCTGTTGCTGTATTCAATGTTGTTTCTACATTAGTGATGGTTGTGAATGATAAGCGCTCTGAAATTGCAATTTTAAGAACATTAGGATTATCGCCCAAATCTATTATGGCAATCTTCATGGTTCAAGGTATTGTCATAGGCTTCTGGGGCGTATTAATTGGCACTAGTTTGGGGCTCATCATTAGTATTAATGTGAATAATATAATCGGTTGGATCGAATCCATCCTAGGCTATACCGTATTTGAGCCAAGTGTATATCCACTTTCACATATTCCCACCATTATCCGTTGGAATGATATTTCTATGATTGCCGTCATGGCATTTTTATTAGCAAGTTTAGCAACCATTTATCCTGCTTGGAGAGCTGCTAAAACTCAACCTGCTGAGGCTTTACGTTATGAGTAATCCCATATTAATTGCAAAGAATTTATCTAAATCTTATTTTGATCATAAAAATGAAGTTAAAGTTTTTGAAAATCTGAACTTTACGATTAATTCCAAAGATCGCATTGCCATTATTGGCGCATCAGGTTCTGGTAAAAGCACTTTGTTACATACGTTATCAGGGTTAGACCAGCCAACAGCTGGTGAAGTTTTATTGAATGGTAAAGCATTCAGCCAAGGTTCTGAAAAAGAGCGTGGCGTATGGCGCAATCAATATTTAGGTTTTATTTATCAATTTCATCATTTATTACCTGAATTCACAGCATTGGATAATGTTGCCATTCCTTGTGCCATTGGTGGAATGAGCATCAAAGAAGCCCAAGAACATGCTAAAGAGATGTTGGCTCGTGTTGGATTATCTCACCGCATTGGTCACAAACCTTCTGCATTATCAGGTGGTGAACGCCAGCGCGTTGCAATTGCACGCGCTTTAGTGACAAAACCATTGGCCGTCTTAGCAGATGAACCAACAGGTAACTTAGATGCTGAAAATGCTCACGCAATTTTTGATCTCATGTATGAAATTAATGAAGAAATTGGTACAGCGCTTGTTGTTGTCACACATGATTTAGAGCTAGCACACAAAATGGATCATCGCTTTCGTTTAGATAACCATCAACTCATTCAGGAACAATAATCATGACTGAAATTTTTATGCAATTTATTGATCTATTTTTAAATCTAGATAAATACCTCGAGATTGCAGTACAACAATATGGTATTTGGATTTATATTATCTTAATCATCATTATTTTCTGTGAAACAGGTTTAGTGATCACACCAATTTTACCTGGTGATTCATTATTATTTGCAGCAGGTGCTTTAGCCGCAATGGGATTACTTAATATTTATCTACTGTTTTTTACACTATTAATTGCTGCTATTTTAGGTGATGCTCTTAATTATCAAATTGGCCATTATGTTGGTTTAAAAGTATTTAAACAGGATGCCAAAATATTTAAATTAAAATATTTAGAGAAAACCCATAATTTTTATGAAAAATATGGCAGCAAAACAATCGTGATTGCTCGTTTTGTACCCATCGTTCGTACATTTGCCCCTTTTGTAGCAGGTGCAAGCAAAATGACTTATAAAACATTCGCAACTTATAATATTTTTGGTGCATTTTTATGGATGTTCCTGATGTTGGGAGCCGGTTATATTTTTGGTACCATTCCATGGATCAAAAATAATTTTTCCATCATTGTTTTAGGTATTATATTCATTTCAATTTTGCCAATGATTTACGAAATTGGTAAAGCATGGTTAGAGCATCGTAAAAAAAACCAATAAAATTGATCAGATTATTTGCAAAATAAGTGTAAAGCTTATAGAATTTGCGGACAAACAAATAATGGTCAACTTTTCCGACTGAATCAATTTCTTAATTTATTTTACTTGGCTAAGTCCTTAGCTGAGTCATATTAATTTATCCTTTATTTAAATCTAGAATTAATCTATGAACTTAACTGAATTAAAACAAATGCCCGCTGCTGAGCTGATTCGTATTGCTCAAGAAATGCAGTTAGATGGTATCGCCCGTGCTAAAAAACACGACTTAATTTTCTCTATTTTAAAAGCACATGCAAAAAATGGCGAAGAAATTTCAGGTGATGGTGTTCTTGAAATTTTAAATGATGGCTATGGCTTCCTTCGCGGTGCAGACAGCTCTTATATGGCTGGCCCTGATGATGTTTATATTAGTCCATCTCAAATTCGTAAGTTTAACCTAAGAACAGGCGATACCGTTTCTGGTAAAATTCGCCCGCCTAAGGATAATGAAAAATATTTCTCCCTTTCTAAAGTTGATACCATCAACTATGAACCTGTGGAAAACTCTGTGCGTAAAGTTGCATTTGAGAACTTAACACCGATTCATCCCAATGAATTATTAAAAATGGAACGTGGTAATGGTTCAAGCGAAGATATTACAGCACGTTTGATTGACATGGTTGCTCCCATCGGTAAAGGCCAGCGTAGCTTAATCGTAGCGCCGCCAAAAACAGGTAAAACTGTGATGATGCAAAATATTGCTCAATCCATCGAAAATAACTTCCCAGAATGTTATCTCATCGTACTATTGATCGATGAGCGCCCTGAAGAAGTGACAGAGATGAAACGATTATTAATGCGTGGTGATGTGATTGCCTCAACATTTGATGAACCTGCTGTTCGCCATGTCCAAGTGGCAGAAATGGTCATCGAAAAAGCACGTCGCTTAGTTGAGCATGGCCGCGATGTCGTTATCTTATTAGATTCAATGACTCGCTTAGCACGTGCATATAATGCTGTTGTGCCGTCATCAGGTAAAGTCTTATCAGGTGGTGTGGATGCCAATGCATTGCATCGCCCTAAACGTTTCTTTGGTGCGGCACGTAATATTGAAAATGGTGGCAGCTTAACCATTATTGCAACAGCATTAGTAGATACTGGCTCAAAAATGGATGAAGTAATTTATGAAGAGTTTAAAGGTACAGGTAACTCTGAATTGCATCTAGATCGCTCAGTATCTGAAAAACGAATTTTCCCTGCAATTGATATTAATCGTTCTGGTACACGTAAAGAAGAACTCTTAACTGATCCTGACGATTTGGCGAAAATGTGGATTCTCCGTAAGATTTTATATCCTATGGATGAGATCCAATCAATGGAGTTTGTATTAGAACGACTCAAAGAAACAAAGACAAATCAAGCATTTTTTGATGCAATGAAACGCTAACTATTGCGCAAAAAATATCTTTTTGTTAGAATATCGTGCTATTTTAAACTAAGTAGGCTTTATATTAGCCGTTGTTTTTTACTTATTACTGGATTTTATTATGAAAGCAGAAGGTCATCCTAACTATCGCCCAGTTGTTTTCCAAGACAGCTCAAGCGATTTCGCGGTTTTAACGCGTTCAACAATTTCAACAAAAGACACTATCGTTTGGACAGATGGTAATGAATACCCTCTTTACAAAATTGAAGTTTCTTCACAATCACACCCTTTCTTCACTGGTAAACAAAATATCGTGGATACAGAAGGTCGTGTTGATCGCTTCCGTAAGAAATACGGTCGTTAATTGATTTAAATTAAAAGCATCTTAAATAGATGCTTTTTTTTTGAACATTTGTATTTTGCTAAGTTGCTCAAGCTCGTTTATATTAGTCCCATGTGTTATTTTAGCTATAACATATTTATTGGATAGATCTTATAAAGATCACTATGGAGGATAAAAATGACAACTACCAATAGAAATAGCGTTACTTTTACTGATAACCGCACACAAAAACAAGGTGAATTCCCAATTTTAGAATCAGTTTATGGCGATGATGTTGTTGATATTGCAGCAATGAATCGTACATTAAACTTATTCAGTTATGATCCAGGTTTTGTTTCAACTGCAAGTTGTGAAAGCGCAATCACTTATTTAGATGGTGATAAAGGTGAATTACTCTATCGTGGCTATCCTATTGAGCAATTAGCGGAAAGATCTAGCTTCTTAGATGTTTGTTATCTCATATTTAATGGTGAATTACCAACCCTAACAGAATCTAAAGATTTTGAAAATATCATCATGACACACAGCCTAATGCATGAAAACCTAAAAGTATTCCTGCAAGGCTTTAGATATGACTCTCATCCTATGGCAATTCTTGCGGGTACTGTTGCATCAATGGCGGGCTTCTATCACGATAAATTGGATATTCATAATCCAGAACATCGCATGATCACAGCACATCGCTTGATCTCAAAAATGCCAACAATTGTTGCAGCTGCGTATAAGCATTCTATCGGGCAACCTTTAGTTTATCCAACAAACTCATTGTCATATGCTGGTAACTTCTTGAACATGATGTTCAGCTCACCATGTGCACCTTATGAAATTGATCCAGTAGCTGAAAAAGCAATGGATGTATTATTCATTTTACATGCTGATCATGAGCAAAATGCTTCAACATCTACAGTACGTATGGCAGGCTCTTCTGGTGCTAATCCATATGCTGCAGTATCTGCGGGTATCTCATGCTTATGGGGAGCGTCACATGGTGGTGCAAACGAAGCTGTATTGACCATGTTGGGTGAAATTGGCTCTGTTGATAATGTCAGTAAATATGTTGCGAAAGCAAAAGATAAAGAAGATCCATTCCGTTTAATGGGCTTTGGTCACCGTGTTTATAAAAACTTTGATCCTCGCGCTAAACTCATTAAAGGCATTGCAGATGAAGTATTAGCGAAATATGGTAATGATCCATTGATGGAAGTAGCAAAACGTTTAGAAGAAGTTGCATTAAAAGATGAATACTTCATTGAACGTAAATTATATCCAAACGTAGACTTCTATTCAGGCATTATCTATAAAGCATTGGGCTTCCCAACACAAATGTTTACACCATTATTTGCACTAGCTCGTACAGTGGGTTGGATTACCCATTGGAATGAAATGATTGCGGATCCGAAGATGAAAATTTCTCGTCCAAGACAACGCTACATCGGACACACTCTCCGAAACATGTAATTTATTTTTAATTTTAAAACCGCCAGATATGGCGGTTTTTTTTGGAACCATTAAGATTTAAAAGGAAAAATATGAACACTTTACTAGGCCAAGCTGTACTATCCTGCGAACAATTTGATCTTCACACTTTAAATAAATTATTTACATTAGCAGATATTCTACAGCCCGTTGCATATGGCAAAGCCTATACTAATGTATTAGAAGGTGCTGTTATGGGCAGCCTTTTCTTTGAGGCAAGTACACGAACTCGTTTAAGCTTTGATGCTGCTTTTATGCGTTTAGGTGGTAAAGTTTCAAGTACAACAGGGGTTTCGTTCTCATCCATTGTTAAGGGTGAATCCATTGAAGACACAGCACGTGTAATTTCAGGCTATTTTGATGTATTAGTGGTTCGTCACCCAGAAGAACAAGCTATTTATAAAATGGCACAAGCAACAGATATACCAATCATTAATGGCGGTAATGGTGCTGGTGAACATCCAACACAAGCGCTGTTAGATGCCTATACAATCCATAATGAATTTAAATTAAATGGAAAATCTATGGATGGTTGTAAAATTGCAATGATCGGTGACTTACGTTATGGTCGTACTGTACATTCATTGGTGAAATTGATGTCTTTATACAAAAATATTACCTTCACTTTTGCCTCGCCAGATTTCTTAAAAATGCCCGAGTACATTACTGAGTTTGCTCGTGAACGTGGTCATACCGTGATCGAAACAGATCAATTGAAACATGGTATCCACAATAATGATGTGATCTATGCAACACGTATTCAAAAAGAGCGATTCACAGAAGGTGAAGAAACTCGTAAACCAGAATTAAGCTTCCGCATCAATCAATCCATGATTGACCAATACGCGATGAAAGATGCCATCATCATGCATCCATTACCACGTGATAGTCGTGAAAATGCGAATGACTTAAGCAATGACTTAGATAACGATCCACGTTTGGCTATTTTCCGCCAATCAGATGCTGGTGTACCTGCAAGAATGGCATTATTTGCAATGGTACTTGGTGTTGACCAAGGTATTGAAAATACAATCAAACCTGCAGGTTGGTTTGTACCTTAATTTCAAAGGTTAACGCATCTACGATTATCAGCTATAATTAGAATTTACATTTCATTTGTGTATCCTTTAGGAGAGAATTATGTCGGCCATTAAACAATTAGTTGCTAGAGAAATCATTGATTCACGTGGAAACCCAACAGTTTGGGTGGAAGCAACTTTAGAATCTGGTGTAAAAGGCGTTGCAGCTGTGCCAAGCGGTGCATCCACAGGTGCAAGAGAAGCAATTGAATTGCGTGATGGTGATAAATCGCGTTACGGTGGTAAAGGCGTATTAAAAGCATGTGAAAATGTGAATGGTGAAATATTAACAGCTGTTCGCGGCATGGATGCTGCAGATCAAAAAGCATTAGATGAAAAATTAATCGCATTAGATGGTACAGACAATAAAGCTCGTTTAGGTGCAAATGCATTATTGGGCGTTTCATTAGCTGTTGCTCATGCAGCTGCCAATGAAAAAGGTATCCCTTTATATCGTCATTTAAATGATACAACACAATATGTGTTGCCTGTACCAATGATGAACATCTTAAATGGTGGTTCTCATGCTGATAACTCAGTAGATGTTCAAGAATTCATGATTTTGCCAGTAGGTGCACCTTCTTTTAAAGAAGCTGTACGCTGGGGTGCTGAAATTTTCCATGAATTGAAAAATGTATTGAATGCGCGTGGTTTAGCAACAACTGTCGGTGATGAAGGTGGTTTTGCACCTAACTTGTCATCTAATGAAGAAGCTTTAGAAGTGATCATGGCTGCAATCAAAGATGCAGGTTATACACCAGGTAAAGATGTATTCCTTGGTTTAGACGTTGCATCATCTGAATTCTACAAAGATGGTAAATACGTTTTAGAATCAGAAGGTAAATCTTTCACATCTGAAGAATTTGCTGATTTCTTAGCTGATTGGGTTGCTCGTTATCCTATCATCACAATCGAAGATGGTATGGATGAAGCTGATTGGGCAGGTTGGAAAGTATTGACTGAAAAATTGGGTGATAAAATCCAATTAGTGGGCGATGATTTGTTCGTAACTAATACAAAGATTTTGAAAGAAGGCATTGATAAAAACATTGCTAACTCAATCTTAATCAAATTCAACCAAATCGGTACATTAACTGAAACATTAGAAGCAATCAAAATGGCTGATGATGCAAACTATACTTCTGTTGTATCTCATCGTTCAGGTGAAACATCAGATGTCACAATCGCTGATTTAGCAGCTGCAGCACTCAGCACACAATTAAAAACAGGTTCATTATGCCGTTCTGACCGTGTTGAAAAATACAATCGCTTAATCTGCATCGAAGAAGAATTGGGTATCAATGCTATCTATGCAGGTAAATCTGCATTTAAAGCAGTGAAATTCTAATTTAAAAATTTCTAGAAATTAATATTATTGCTTTCATAGTAATAATATTAGAAATACCAACTAAGTGATGGATATCATTAATCCATCACTTTTTTATTGCTTCAATTAAGGCTCAATAATGCATGATACCCACAAGATTATCCACACTTTATCCACAGAGCGTTTAATTCTACGTGAATGGAGAAATTCTGATCTACTAAGTTTATATCAAATGGTTTCTGATCCTGATGTTATGAAATTCTTTCCTTCCGTATTATCTGAGCTTGAAGCTCAAGATTTCCTTAAGGCTATTCAAGATAGGATGACCCAACATGGTTGGGGCATGTGGGCTTGTGAATTAAAAGCCACACAAGAAGTTATTGGTTTTGTGGGCTTAAATATTCCACAAGATGACTTCTATTTTAATCCCTGTGTAGAAATTGGTTGGCGCTTACGAAAAGAATTTTGGCACCAAGGCTTGGCACAAGAAGCAGCAAAAGAAGCACTCAAATTTGGCTTCACAGAGTTGAATTTAGATAAAATCGTTGCCTTACAACTGTGACAAATTTACCATCACAAGCTCTCATGCAAAGATTGCATATGGTTAAAAATCCACAGCATTTTAACCATCCAAGATTATCAGAAAACCATCCTTTAGTTGAACATGTTCTATATGAATTAACAAAAGAGTTATGGTTAGCCAATCAATAATAAAATAAAAATCCAATGTTTCATGTGAAACATTGGATTTTTTTAAACTATAGATTACAACGAATTCATTAATACTGCTCTTTGTAAATAAGCTTGGATCCCCATACTAAATAATTCACCTATATTTTTTCCTTCAATCATTTCTGCTAAAGATTTATCTTCATTCAGAGATTGTTGTTCTTCAGCCCATACTTTTAAAGGATTAGTATTATATTTTTCAGGCATTACAAATGTGAGATTTGCTTGCTCAATCCATTGTTTATCAACTTTCGTTGCTGTATCAGCACACTCAAACTGAGTATAAATCACCTGATTATTCTCACCTATACATTTATTTAAAGCTTTAGATTTTGGTATTTTAACTGTTGTTGCATCTAACATCGGCACATCAGCCATCGCAACAGAGGTTACCAAAGCGAATATCCCAATAATATAAAGCCTCATCCCGCTCCTCCAATATGGTCAATTACTCCAATTGACGATCTACCATTCTAT
>NZ_MVDO01000212.1 GCF_002006755.1 Wohlfahrtiimonas larvae
TTTAAAGGATTAGTATTATATTTTTCAGGCATTACAAATGTGAGATTTGCTTGCTCAATCCATTGTTTATCAACTTTCGTTGCTGTATCAGCACACTCAAACTGAGTATAAATCACCTGATTATTCTCACCTATACATTTATTTAAAGCTTTAGATTTTGGTATTTTAACTGTTGTTGCATCTAACATCGGCACATCAGCCATCGCAACAGAGGTTACCAAAGCGAATATCCCAATAATATAAAGCCTCATCCCGCTCCTCCAATATGGTCAATTACTCCAATTGACGATCTACCATTCTATCATTAACATCATGCACTACTTCTGGTTCTGAAGCTCTAGATTCATCACCAAATTTTTCTGCTGTTGTCATATTTGTTTCACTTAACCAACTATCCACAATAGCCTCATACCCTTCTGGACAATCAAATTCTGTATAAACAATAGGATCTTTACCATTGCTACATTTATTAATTGTTGAGTCTGTACTTTGTGCAAAAGCTGATGTCATAACCAAAGATAACGCACTAGCAATGGCTAACTTCCTATACATATACAACTCCTCTATCTCTTATTTTCAATAATATTCATTCGATTAATTATAACAAATTATTATTTCAAGTGGATTTAATTTGGATCAATCGGCTAGCTTTAATAACATGTGGTAAGTGTCTTTCACCTAAACCTAAAAATGATTGATCAAATGCATATAATCGATAAAACTGTTCATCTAATGTATGAGGCAATGCTATTTTCTGACCATTTTTCAAGCGCCATGTTTCTTCTTCATTCATAATTAATATTGGATAATCTGCAATTGCACTATCAACAGCCAATAATAATTCATCTGCATTATTATCTATTAATGCTTTTTCTAACATAGCCATCGTGACCAAATTAGGTTTAAAATAAGGGGCAACTTCTGTGCGTCTTAACATTGTTAAATGCCCAACTGTTCCAATTAATTTCGCAATATCTTCTGCTAATACACGAACATAAGTTCCTTTTGAACATGTTACCTCAGCAGTAAAACTCACATCATCGAAACTAATTAAATTAAGTTGATAAATCGTAATATCACGCGCAGGACGTTCTACTTCAATGCCTTCCCGTGCTAATTCATATAAACGTTTACCTTCATGATGTAAAGCTGAAACCATCGGTGGTACTTGTTGAATATCTCCCACAAACTTATCCAAAGCATGTTTTAATAACTCTGTGGATAATGGAGGAATATTCTTTTCTTCAATGATAGATCCTTCAGCATCACCCGTATTGGTTGCAGCACCCAACAAACATGTAAACTCATACGTTTTACGATTGTTCAATAATTGATGGTTAAACTTACTCGCCTCACCAAAACAAATGGGCAGTAACCCCGTTGCCATTGGATCTAAAGTACCAGCATGCCCTGCTTTCTCTGCTTTATATAACCATTTTACTTTCTGTAAAATATCATTACTTGATATGCCTTTTGGTTTATCCAAAAGTAAAACGCCATCCAAAGGACGGCGCTTGATTTTAGCTTGTTTACTCATCGTGATCTTTATTTTTTGCTTCGTCTTCTTGAATTGCCTCAGTAATTAAAGCAGATAATTCATTACCTTTCTCTAATTGCTCATCATATTCAAACTCAAACCTAGGAATTTTACGAAGTTTTAAAACCTTGCCCAACATTCTTTGGAACATTGGCGCATACTCATTCAAAAGACCGACCATTTCATCGCGTTCTTCTTTAGGCCCTAAATACGTCACTAAAACTTTAGCTTGAGAGAGATCTCTCACCACTCTCACAAGAGTGATGGAGATCATCATAATACGTGAGTCACCGATTTCCTTACGGATCAACATAGACAATTCTTGTTTCAATTGCTCATCAATACGACGAGTTCTTGATATATTAGCCATGTTTTGCTCCTTTTATAGAGTACGTTCTACTTGAACACGCTCATAAACTTCGATCTGGTCACCTACTTTAACATCATTGTAGTTCTTAACGCCAATACCACATTCCATGCCACTGCGAACTTCTGATACGTCATCTTTAAAGCGGCGTAATGATTCCAATGCACCCTCATAGATTACAATGTTATCACGCAATACGCGAATTGGATTATTACGTTTGATCAAGCCTTCCGTTACCATACAGCCTGCAATCGCACCAATCTTCGGAGATCTAAATACATCACGAACTTCTGCGATACCAATAATAGATTCTTTAAACTCTGGTGCAAGTTTACCAATCAATGCTGTTTTAATTTCATCAATAACATCATAGATGATGCTGTAATAATGTAA
>NZ_MVDO01000213.1 GCF_002006755.1 Wohlfahrtiimonas larvae
TTAACGCCAATACCACATTCCATGCCACTGCGAACTTCTGATACGTCATCTTTAAAGCGGCGTAATGATTCCAATGCACCCTCATAGATTACAATGTTATCACGCAATACGCGAATTGGATTATTACGTTTGATCAAGCCTTCCGTTACCATACAGCCTGCAATCGCACCAATCTTCGGAGATCTAAATACATCACGAACTTCTGCGATACCAATAATAGATTCTTTAAACTCTGGTGCAAGTTTACCAATCAATGCTGTTTTAATTTCATCAATAACATCATAGATGATGCTGTAATAATGTAATGCTAAACCTTCATCTTCGATGATTTTCTTAGCTGAATTATCAGCACGAACATTAAAGCCGATGACGATTGCCTCAGAAGCAACAGCTAAGTTTGCATCTGATTCATTAATACCACCTACACCGCTTGATACAACTTTTACTGAAACTTCTTCTGTTGATAACTCTTCTAATGCATTGATCAATGCTTCTACAGAAC
>NZ_MVDO01000214.1 GCF_002006755.1 Wohlfahrtiimonas larvae
GATGATTTTCTTAGCTGAATTATCAGCACGAACATTAAAGCCGATGACGATTGCCTCAGAAGCAACAGCTAAGTTTGCATCTGATTCATTAATACCACCTACACCGCTTGATACAACTTTTACTGAAACTTCTTCTGTTGATAACTCTTCTAATGCATTGATCAATGCTTCTACAGAACCTTGAACGTCAGCTTTTAACACAACATTCACAACATTCATAGAACCTTCATTAATGTTAGCAAATAAGTTTTCTAACTTAGATTTCTGCTGTCTTGCTAATTTAACTTCGCGGAATTTGCCTTGACGGAATAAAGCGATTTCACGAGCTTTACGTTCATCAGCAACAACAGTCACTTCGTCACCAGCATTTGGCACACCTGACAAACCTAATACTTCCACAGGAATAGATGGGCCAGCTTCTGGAACTTGCTCGCCTTTTTCATTGATTAAAGCACGAACTTTACCATACTCAAAGCCAGCTAAAACAACATCACCTTTTTTCAATAATCCTGATTGAACTAGGATTGTTGCAACCGCACCACGGCCACGATCTAGTCGTGACTCTACAACTGCACCACGAGCTGGACCTTCTCCAACCGCAGTCAATTCTAGAACTTCAGACTGAACTAAGATTTGATCTAACAAGTGATCAATACCTTCACCTGATTTAGATGAAACGTATGCGAATAAATTCTCACCGCCCCACTCTTCAGAAATGATGCCCTGTTGTGATAACTCAGACATAATACGATCACGATCAGCTGTTGGCTTATCAATTTTTGTCACAGCAACGATAATAGGTACGCCAGCTGCTTTTGCATGTTGGATGGCTTCAATTGTTTGTGGCATAACACCATCATCCGATGCTACAACCAACACAACGATATCTGTAACTTTCGCACCACGTGCACGCATTGCAGTAAACGCACTGTGTCCCGGTGTATCTAAGAAAGTAATTACACCTTTTGGTGTTGTTACATGGTAAGCACCAATGTGCTGAGTGATACCACCTGCTTCACCTTTAACAACGTGTGCTTTACGCAAGTAATCTAACAATGATGTTTTACCATGATCAACGTGACCCATGATTGTCACAACAGGTGGACGAGTTACAGGTACTAAATCGCTCTCGTCAAAACCTTTCATCAATTCATCTTCAAGAACATTCTCGCTCACAACTTTATAAGTATGGCCCATTTCCTCTACAACAATCGCTGCAGTATCTTGATCCAATACTTGGTTAATTGTGACCATTGAGCCCATTTTCATCAATGTTTTGATCACTTCAGCAGCTTTGACTGACATTTTATGTGCCAAATCAGCGACAGTGATTGTTTCACCTAAAATAACTTCACTCTTTTGTGGTGCAACAGGTTTAGTAAAACCATGCTTACCTTGTTGTGGTGAAGCTTTACGTTTTTTACCACCACCACGACGGCTGCTGCCTTCTTCATCATAATCTGCAAAGCTTGCACGACCTTTTTCTTTAACACGCTTACCTGCTGATTTTTTACCCTCTTCACGTAAATCATCTAAATCACGTGCGCCTGTTTTACGAGGTGCTTTACGTTCTGTGGATACAATAGGTTCTGCTGCAGGCGTAACGACTGCTGGACGTTCTCTTTTTTCAGTAGAAGCATTAGATGATCTTCTATCATCTTTTTTCGCTGGACGAGAATCATTGCGTGAATCATTACTTCTAGGTTTCTGATTTGACTTCTGTTGATTATTTGAAGGTTTCTTCTTCGCTTTATCTTCAGTCTTATCAGTATTATTAAAACTAATTTGAACCTTAGAAACTGTACTTTCACTTGCCATTCTTGCTGCATCCGCAATTTTTTGAATTTCTTCGTGCTGTTTACGTTCTTCTTGCTGTTTGCGACGCTCGATAACTTCTTGAGCCGCACGCTCTTCTGCTTCTGCGCGTGCTTTCGCTATGCGTAAACGTTCTTGTTGAGCTTGATCTGGACCATTCTCTTTCTTAGTAGGAGTCGCAACTTTCTCTACCTCAGCCGCGACTTTTTCTTCAACAACTTTAGGTTCTACTGCTTTGATTTCTTCCACAATTTCTGGTACTTCTGTTGAAATATCTGTTTTATTTTCAACATCATCCATTAATTTATTTTCTACATCTGAATCCACAGGGGATGCATCACGTTTGACATACGTTCTTTTCTTACGTACTTCAACCGCTACAGTTTTTGTTTGCCCTGGCGCACTTGAAACTTTCAACTCTGTATGAGTTTTGCGTTTCAATGTGATTTTGCTTGGTGCCTTGTCTTCAGTTTTTTCTGTCATATTTTCACCCCCTATTCAAACCAACTTTTTCTTGCTGTCATGATGTATTGGCTTGCACGTTCTTCGTCCATTCCTGCCATTTCTGATAATTCATCCGCTGCTAATTCAGCTAAATCATCTAAAGTGCTTACACCTTTCTTAGCAAGTTTATAGGCGAGGATATGATCTCCTTCCAACAATTGAATCAAATCAGCACTTGGTGCTTTATCGCCTAGCTCTTGTTTTAATGTTGCATAAGATTCTAATGCAGTTTTTGCTGCATCACGAAGCGCTTCAACGATCTCTTCGTCAAATTCTTCAATCTCTAACATTTCCGCAATGGGAACATATGCAACTTCTTCTAATGATGAGAAACCTTCACGAACCAAGATTTCTGCAACTTCCTCATCTACACCTAATTCATCTACAAATAAACTATTGATGCGTGATGATTCTTTATTTTGTTTATTTTCAGCTTCTTCAGAACTCATTACATTCAGCACCCAACCTGTAAGCTCTGATGCTAAACGAACATTCTGACCATTACGACCAATTGCTTGAGATAATTTTTCTTGTTCAACCGCGATATCCATCATATGGCGATCTTCATCCACAACAATTGATACAACTTCAGCTGGACTCATTGCATTGATAACAAATTGAATAGGATTATCATCCCAAAGAATGATATCTACGCGCTCACCATTCAATTCTTTAGTAATATTTTGAACACGAGAACCACGCATACCAACACAAGCGCCCACTGGATCAATACGCTGATCAAATGATTTTACTGCAATTTTTGCACGGCTACCTGGATCACGACTTGCATTCAAAATCTCGATACTACCTTGATTAATTTCAGGCACTTCAATTTCAAATAAAGCTTTAATCAATTTAGGTGTCGTACGAGATAATACAATCTGTGGTCCTCGGACATCTTGAACAATATCTTCTAAAATTGCACGAACCTGATCGCCCATTTTCAACATTTCACGTGGGATCATATTCTCTTTCGGTAACAATGCTTCAACATTTTCACCTAAATCTACATAGATATTGCCACGTTCAACTTTTTTGATCGTTCCGCGTACCAATTGTCCTAATTTTTGGCTATATAATTCAGCCATTTGATTGCGTTCTGCTTCACGAATTTTTTGATAAATGATCTGTTTAGCTGTCTGTGCACCGATACGAGCAAATGGAATATTATCCACTTCATCTTCTACGATTGCACCTACTTCAATATCTGGATCATCTAATTGCGCAGCAGATAAAGAAATTTGTTTGGTTGCGATCTGCTCTTCTATTGGCAAATCATCAGGCACAACCTTCCATTGACGGAATGTTTTATAGTGACCTGTTCTTTGATCAATCTGAATACGTAAATCAACATCTACAGGATATGAACGCTTTGCAGCTGCAGCCAATGCTAATTCCAATGCTTCAAAAATAATGCCGCGAGAAACGCCTTTTTCATTGGATACTGTTTCTGCAACTGTCATCACTTCTTTATTATTCATAGCTCTATTCTCTTAATAAATCGATTATTTTTTCGAAAAGTTTGGGGAAAGATTGACCTTATCTAGCATACTGTAATCAACAGTTAATTCTTCACCTTCTGTTGTTTCAGCTTGTCTAGCAGCCTTGCCTTTTTTACCTGTCATTTTAGGAATAAAAAATGTTAAATTATCACCCTCGATCTTATTTAAAACTGCTTTAAATCGACGACGATTATTCACGACACTGATCAATTGAACATCCATCTCTGAGCCGATATATGCAATCATTTGCTCAATTGAGAAAAATGAACGATCTAAGCCTGGAGAGGAAACTTCTAAAGTATATGCGGTACTAATTGGATCATTAACATCTAACAAACCTTCCACTTGGTGGCTAACATCCGCACAATCATCAACTGTTACGCCAGATTCCTTATCGATGAATATACGCAAAAGTGCATTAACAGAGTTTGCATGAAACTCAACACCCCATAATGTATATCCCATCGCTGTAATGGATGGTTCAAGTAATTCTGTTAATCCAAAAGGATCCTTGCGCATAACAACACCTCCAAAATGATCAGCAACGAAAAAGCCCACTTTTTTCAAGTGGGCTTCATTATAATTGGTTGCGGGAGCCGGATTTGAACCAACGACCTTCGGGTTATGAGCCCGACGAGCTACCAGACTGCTCCATCCCGCGTCTGTGAAGTTAAGTACTATACATTAAAATTAAATTAATGCAAATATTAATTACTATCCAATCTAAATATCTTTATTATCATTATTAAAATCAATACGTTGAGGACCAATAAAGTTTAATTCAAATAAATCTAAACTTGGTCCAACAAATTCAATCTCTTCATCTTTAACAGAAGAAGATAAACTTTCATCACGATTAATGGCAGCTGAAACTCTTTTAACAGGCGCTTCTTTGCTAACCAACCAGTCATTAAATCGTGCTTCTAATGCTGCACCATGTTCTGCATAGAAATTATAATCTAATAAAATACCACCCTGTAAATTTTTAGGATGATTAGTGATATATTCAGCAGAACTTGGAGAAACTAAGCGCCAAGCTTGCTTAATGGTTGGCCCATAATATTGTTGATGGGTAAATTTTAACTGCTGATCAGGCTGAGTTGCATAAGAAATAAAAGCATATGCCAAATCTTTTTGCTGGGAAGATTTAAGTATTGCATAGTATTTCATCTCATATATCACTTGATGCCTTGAAACACCTACGTTATCTAATCCATCATTAGACAACATCGCTCCATCTGGCGCAATTGACATTGATACAATACCTTGATCTAACCATAACTTTAAGTTATTGACATCACTCCACCATAAAATATCATCATAAATTAAATCTAATTTATTGAATGCTCGATCTTGCCCTTCTTGAGTCGCAAGTAATGGATATAAATAACTCGGCTGTACACCATCTGCTAACAAAACAGCTTCTAATAAATATTTAGCCTGCTTAGGTAATGCTCTTTTACCTGGAAATCGATTAAAATCAAATAGGTCGACCCAATGCACCGGCGGCACACCATATTTATGAACTAAGGCATAATTTAATGTCATACCTTGAACACTGAAACCGACACCACACTGTTGGATTGCGCCACTGGTCAACAAATCTCTATGGGGAAAATTATCATAATCTAAAACCTCTAATTGCCCGTCAGGTCGACACTCTTGCTCGAGAATATCTCGTCCAACCACCACAACATCCCAATAATCTGGAAGGTTTTTAGGTAAATAACTTTGATAATTCGGAAAGTTATTTTCACTAACAGATACTAACCCTTGATAAGAAAAAGGATACAAAATTGTCATCGGCAATGATTGATTGAGCATTTGATCATAACTCACACTCAAAGCCGCGGTACTTAAATTTGAAAAAAAAGCCCCAAAAGAAAATACCCAAATAGCTTTAGACAATTTTATTTTTTTTCTCATTCTGCCTGCCATATTATCTCAAGATCACCATCAATAAATCCTACAGCTATTGCATCAGAATCACATAGCGCTTCTGACAGCTCATTATCTACCTCAATCAAAGCTTCCAAAGATTCCGCAATGGCATCATGGATATCCTCCCAATCGCCATCAAATTTTTCCTTAGGAATAATAAAAAGCTCATCACCAGAATCCCAATTGATTGATTCTGTCCAATCTTCGTTGGCTTCATCATAATCGGTTGTACCTGTAATATCCACCAGATAAGCATCATCTTCTTCATAAATATTAAAAACGAATGCATTCGTTTCATCTGGTATTTCGACTAAAACATCAGAAACCCAATCTGAAAATGGTTGCAATATTTGGAGTTGATCCATGATTTACCTCACCTTAAGGATGTTGAAGCAACTGAATTAGCTGCTGGCCACACAGTAGGACATCTTGAATATTGACTTCACTTTGTTCCATTAATTTCAAAAACTCTTTCGTCTTATTAGCTAATTGGCCTTGCTCATATGTTAAAGCCGAACTATTAAGTTGATACACAAAATGATGTAGATTTTTTAATGCCTCACTATTTTCTTCAGAGACAAGACTTTCCTCATCATCCACCAATAGATCCAGCAATGATGTTAATGATAATTCTTTTTCATTAAATGATTGAAGATATTTCTCAACCAATGCTTCTGGGATTTTTGAAGTCATACCCTAAATTTACTATTGCCTAAACCTAGTATTTTACCTCAGATTAACTTAAGAAGGAAAATATTCATTCAAGATATTTCAAAAGCGATGTTTAGAATATTAAACTTCAGTGAAATTTACATTCAATTGAGATTTTACAATACTTAACAAATTAATCATTTTAAATATGCTTATTTTTTAACCAATTTTAGCATTTTATGGATAAATCTGTGGATAACTTTGGCTACAATATTGCAGACAAATTGTTTAGAAAAATGAGATAAAATTATCCCAAATAAAAATAAGCCTATACATACAGAGTTATCCACATACAGTTTACATTATATCTTATTGATATTACTATATAAAAAATAATTTTGTTGATAAAGTAATAACCTTATCATCATTTATTTATATATATAGATAAAAGAAAATAGAATGAAGATGAGCATTCAAAAAAAAGATTTTAATTAAATGAATGTGAATAAAACTGTGGATAAAGTTATTAACAAGGTTCTGAATATAAAGTGCATAATAATCATTACTTTTTATTAAGATTTTGTTTAAATAGTTCTACATTATTTATGCACAATCAAAAAGATAGCTATATCAATGAATTTATTATACTTATTTAAAATAATGTGGATAACTTGTCAAACTTATCATCATCCTATATATATAAGAAGTTAATTAATATAAAGGAGAAAGATGATGTTGAAGAAAATTTTATTAGGAATGGCATTAACAAGTGCTTTAACATTTGCTCAAGATACTGTGAAAATAGGAATAGAGGGATCATATCCTCCATTTAGCTATATGAATCCTGATAAATCCTTAGGTGGCTTTGAACCAGATTTAGCAAAATTATTCTGTGAACAAGTTGAATTGAAATGCGAAATCGTTCAAGTAGAGTTTGATGCTTTGATTCCTTCTTTGAATACAAAGAAAATTGATGCAATTCTAGCATCTATGTCTATTACAGATCAGCGTAAGCAAGCTATTAATTTTACTCAAAAATATTATCAAACACCTGCAAAATTTGTTGCACCTAAAGGTGAATATACTGAAGTGAATGCTGATATTTTGAAAGGAAAATCCATTGGTGTTCAAAGTGGAACTATTCATGAAACTTACGCAAATAGTGAATTTGCAAAATATGCTGATGTTAGAAGTTATCGTAATTTAGATGAAGCAATCTTTGATCTAGATTCGGGTCGTATTGATTTAGTGTTCGCAGATAGTGTTCCACTAGATGACGGATACTTGCGTAAAGGTTATGATAAAACTTTAGAATTTGTTGGTGGTGATTATAACGATCCAACAGTATTCGGTGATGGTATTGGGGTTGGTTTGCGTAAAGGTGATGATGCATTGATGGAAAAATTCAATGAAGCAATTTTGAAATCTCGTGCTGATGGCAGCTATAAAAAAGTGGCAGACCAATATTTCTCTATTGACGTTTATGGTGCGGAATAATGGAAATAATTTTAGCAAGTAATAATGTTGGTAAAATCCGTGAATTCAATGAACTCTTTGCTTCATTGGATATCACTGTACGCCCGCAGAGTGATTTTAATGTTGAAGATGCTGATGAATGTGGATTAAGTTTCATTGAAAATGCAATAATAAAAGCAAGACATGCCGCTAAAAAAAGTGGTATGGCGGCAATTGCAGATGATTCTGGTATTGTTGTACCTTATTTAAAAGGTGCGCCAGGCATTCATTCGGCACGTTATAGTCCTGTGAAAGAAGAAAAAGCTAACAATTTATTATTGCTGAAAAACTTGGAAGGTGTTGCCGATAAAGATCGTGCTGCATTTTTTATTTCAGTTTTAGCATTTGTTCGTTATGCTGAAGACCCAACGCCTTTGATAGCGGAAGGTCGAATTTATGGCCGTATTTTAACGGAAGAAAGAGGTTCTCAAGGTTTTGGTTATGATCCTCTCTTTTTAATTGATGGTTTAGATAAAAGTATGGCTGAGCTAGAACTCGTACAGAAAAATCAAATTTCACATCGAGCAAAGGCTTTGGCTAATATGCGTGATCAGTTGAAGTTTGTGGTTCGTAAGCCAGTTTCAAACGAATAGGATTATGATCAGAAGCCGAAATATTATATGTTTTGGCTTCTTTTATTTTGAGATCTCGAATAAAAATATGATCTAAGATTTTGCCCATAACTTTTGTTCTTTGGTCAATGGGATAATCGATCTCTTTAAGATTTAATTCACGAATCATACGCTTAATATATAAATAACGTGATTTTTTCCATGTATTAAAGTCGCCACCTAAAATGATAGGACCTGAATGTTTTTGTAAAATATCAAAAATTGTACGTAATTGACGGATAAAATCTTTTAAACCTAAGGAAAAATTAACAGCATGGAAATTTGCTACTGCAAGCTGTTGCCCATTTGATAGTGAATAAGTTGAGATCAGTCCAGATTTTGGAAAACGAATCCAAGGTTCTGAATATTTTTGAGCAGTATAGCTTAAAGGCGCAATTTTACTAATTGTCATGACACCATTGGCATAATACCCATCTTTAAATGCCACAACATGAATAGCTTTGAATTCATGACTAGTAATCATAGTCATCAAAGTTTCACTTTCACGAGCTTCTTGAAGTAATACAATATCAGCTTTGCCGAGCATATAAGAAAGTTCAGGCATAGAGTTTTCTAATTTTTGTTTATAAATATTCCAAGAGTAGAGAACAATATGACTGGCATTCAATGTTTCATGAGGCGTAGCACTGATACAGTATTGACTTGTATTCTTATCAAAGAAATATTTTTGTGGAATACCGTAGATATTAACGTGATTAACTTTGAAGTGAGAGTATTTATAACGGATCTTATTCAACATATCTTGAAATATCATTGTGTACCACTTTAAACTATTGGAATAACTTTGATTGGATATGATAGCTTGTTTAGCTCATGAAAGTAATGAATACAATTAATTATCTACATACACTGGGAAGATATCTGATATTGATATCATTGACACCAGGTCTAGTTGTAATTTGTCCCATATTACCGCCTAATCCGGCTTTTCTGATAGCGTCCCAACCACAGTGCCATGTGATAGATCCTTCATTAACAAATGGCAATACAGGCAATTCTCTAAAATTTCTAGCACCTTGTCCACGAGGTTGGAATTGCTCTGAAAAATAAATATAAATACCGCCTCTATTAACAACAGCACCTTCAACCATTTTACTTTTAATTGGGTAAATTGCATCTCCAAAGGGATTTTTAGCATAACTATTAAGATTATTAGCAATTCGAGGTAAATTTTCTGTTCGAAAAGGGAAGTGACCAAATTCAAAGTAATATTCTAAGATTTCTTCTTTAATCGGTAATATTAGTTGGAGGCTTTCTGCGACATAAGTTTTTCTAATGTAATCTTGATAAGCAGGAAATGCCATGGCGCTTAATATACCAATGATTGCAACAACAATCATTAATTCTATGAGTGTGAACCCTTGTTTTATCATGATGCTATATACCTTTATTATTAATATTTATTATTTGTATATTTTATCATTTTTGAAGATAATAAAAAACCCTGCGTTAACAGGGTCTTCTATTTATATGGTGCCGGCACACGGAATCGAACTGTGGACCTACTGATTACAAGTCAGTTGCTCTACCAGCTGAGCTATACCGGCTTTGTTTTCTTCGTTGTTGCTGTGAAGAGGTTTGCATTATAGGGATGAAGGTAAACCTTGTCAAATATATTTATAAATTTATTTGTATAAAGATTAATCATCTATTCTTTTTTGACGTTCTAATGCTGAAAACACAGCTTCTACAGGCTTTTTATGGTATAAATTTGCATGTAAAATTGTTTCATCTAAATGATCGAAATTACCTTTAATGGATTGTTTTTCCAATAAATAATGAATTGTAGTATGAACAAAAGGTGCGTTCACTAGCTGAAAAGCATCGTTTTGCCATTTTTTTTGAATCATAGACATTTTTTTCATCATTGCTTTTGAAATGGGCTGTAATAATATTGCAGCATGTAATCCTGTAGTTTTATCTCTATGTGATCCTAAATGAATCCAAGTGAATCCACATTGTTCCCAAAACTTTAATAAAGGCTCTGTTAACCCAAAGCTGGTGGATAAGAAATCATAATGGTGATCTTGAGCGTATTTTTTCAGTTCTTCAAGCATGTGTTTTGCAATGCCTTGAGTTCGATGATTATGATCCACAGCAATGCGAGAGATCCGTAAACTTTTTAATATCATCAGCTCAGGATAATAACTGTGTGCAGCTAATGTTTGCACCACTAAGTTACCTTTCGGGCGGCGATACCCTCTGAAAACTTCTTGTGCTAAATCTTCAGACAATTCACCTTCGAGAATGGCCCAAAGCCCACCGATGATTTGTTGGTTATGGATATGGATGATAAAAATCTGATTAGGAGAATCTAATAATCGCCGAATGTCTTGTGCATTAGTTTGATAATGATGCTGATTCATGAATTGGTAGAAAGCTTGTACTAACGCATAGTTACTTTGGAATTTATGGAGGTTTTTATGTGAATAAAGATAAATTCCATCTTGAATATTAATTTCTACATAATTTTGAAAGCTAATATATTCACAAAACTGTGCTAAGGGATCTTGTAACTCAAAGCGCTGGCGTTTATTCAATGTTAAAGCTAAATCAATGGTGATGATATCTTGTAATTTTCTTTCTAAACCTTTGCCTGTACCTTCATAATTTTCAATAGAAGAAACTAGCAGAATATTTTCAGCTAATTTAGAAAGCTTCTCTAAATGTACAATTGGCATTTGTGCTGCTTCTTCGATGATTAACCATTTCTGTGGTAAAAAATCATTATGATTTAAAAAAAGGTAATCTGGTGCTTTAAAATTGAGCTTAATATTGTGATAGCTCTGTAGCGCTGTTTGATTGGGCGCTGTGATGACACAATCATTATTCAATGAACGAATGAATTCAGCAACGACAAAGGATTTCCCTGTACCACGTGGTGCGAATAGTGTTGTAATGCCTTTTTGTTGTTTTTGTAGGGAAGATAATACTGTTATTTGCTCATGATTCAGATGATTGTGCTGATTTTGGATTACTGTTGGTGCGATATATTGTGCTATATCCCATAATTCACTGAATTTTTGAAGGCCTTTAGCTAAGTAATTTTGAAAATTTGGTGTTGGAATTGTTTCAGTGTGAAATCTCGAGCTTTGCTCATCATGATTATTCTGCTGCCAAATTAGAATAAAAGTACCATCAGTTTGAATAGTATTGGCAGCACAAAGGAAATAGTCTAAAGGAAAGCCGAGTCTACAATCCAGAACAACACAATTTAACGTATGGCCCAATAAACCTTTTGCATGATGCAAAGGTTTGGCTAAAAATAGGGTGGAGTCAGGGGATAGAACAACTAAATCAGCACATTGATGATGTATTTGTATCAGTGCTTGATTAATAATTTCTGTATTTGTTTCTGATAGAAGGAATAACTTTCTCACAAGCATCTCCGACAGCAGATAAAAGAAAACCTTCTAGATATCTAGAAGGTTTAAAAATGGTGGGTCATGAAGGATTCGAACCTTCGACCAATTGGTTAAAAGCCAACTGCTCTACCGACTGAGCTAATGACCCGATAAATCGGTGTTCTAACAGAAAAAGAAAAGCACCTAGTTTGCTAGATGCTTCAAAAAAATGGTGGGTCATGAAGGATTCGAACCTTCGACCAATTGGTTAAAAGCCAACTGCTCTACCGACTGAGCTAATGACCCGGAAGAGGTTTGCTATTATAAGGAAAAAATTGAGCGCGTCAAACTTTTTTTCAAAAAAAAATATAAAAAAATATTTATATTTGTAAATCAATGATATATAAATTACTTTTTTTGGTGGTTTTCAGTCATAATATCAGGCTGTATTGGTTTAAAGGCGTTTTAATATGTCCGAATTTGTAAAAAAAGTAGTCATTATTGGCACTGGTGGCACGATTGCAGGTAATGCTGCAAGTGAAAAAGAACTCGTTAATTATTCAGCAGGTGAGAAAAAAGCTGCTGAATTATTACGCGGTATTCCTGTGCCTGAAAATATTGAAATCGAAACTATAGAACTTTGCCAGATTGATAGTAAAGATATGACTTTTGCTATTTTGAAAAAAATGGCAATGATTTTGAATGATTTGATGGGGCGTGATGATGTTGTGGGTGTTGTGATCACTCATGGTACAGATACATTAGAGGAAACAGGAGTTTTCTTAAACTGTACAGTTGTTCCTACTAAACCTATTGTGTTAACAGCATCTATGCGCCCATCCACAGCATTAAGTGCAGATGGCCCATTAAATTTATCGGATAGCATTATGGTTGCAACTAGCGATCATGTCGGTCTATTTGCATTGATTAATAATACAATTTATTTGGCAGAAGAAGTCATTAAATCTCACACATTAAAAGTGGATGGATTTTACGCAGGTGAATATGGTGCGATTGGTCATGTTTATAATTCTAAAGTGGAGTTTTTTAGGAATGTTAAACATGATCAAAAAATGAATGTTATCTTGGATAAATTACCAGATGAGGATAAATCTTATCCTTGGGTAGAAATCATATATAGTGATGTTTCTGCTAATGGTCAATTAATCTCACTCCTTGTGGATAATGGTGTGGATGGTTTCATCATTAATGGCACAGGCAATGGTACAGTTCATCACAATATATTGAATGCTTTGAAAGCTATTGATAAAACAGTACCAACAGTTATTACAACACGTGTGCCGACAGGTAGAATCATGAATGATCAGTATGGATTGATGATTTCTCCTTATTCTCACGCAGCTAAAGCGAGAATGTGGTTAATTTTATGGTTATTGAACTCACGTTAATATAGAGATTGACAAGATGAAAAAGATATTATTAATTATTGGATTAGCTTGTTTAGTACAAGCATGTGGACAAAAAGGTCCACTTTATTTACCTGATGCGAATCAGCAATCACAACAGCAATCGACGGAGCGTTAAATGTCTAGCATTACATCTCATATTGAAAATGTATCGGTTTCAGATTTAGTTAACAGATATGGTACACCTTTATATGTGTATTCTAAGAACAATATTGAGAAGGCATTTAAACAGTATAAACAGGCATTTGGTGATAAAAAGCATCTGATTTGCTATGCAGTGAAAGCCAACAGTAATTTATCTGTGATCGCATTATTAGCTAAATTAGGTGCAGGTTTTGACATTGTTTCACGTGGTGAATTATTACGTGTATTGAAAGCAGGTGGCGATGCACAAAAAGTAATTTTTTCAGGCGTGGGTAAAACTCGTGAAGATTTACGCTTTGCATTAGAAACTGGCATTCATTGCTTCAATGTGGAATCAGAAGCTGAAATTTATATGTTGAATGAAGAGGCAGAAAAATTAGGTAAAAAAGCGCCTGTTTCATTCCGTGTAAATCCTGATGTAGATGCTAAAACACATCCTTATATTTCTACAGGCTTACGTGAAAATAAATTTGGCATTCCTTACGATGAAGCTGTGCGTATTTATAAAGCTGCCAATGCTTTAAGTCATATTGAAATTAAAGGTATTGATTGCCACATTGGTTCACAATTGACAGATTTAGCACCATATTGTGATGCTGTAGATCGTATGTTGAAATTGATTGATGAATTATCAGCAAACGGTATTCAGTTATCTCATTTTGATATGGGCGGCGGTGTTGGTATTGATTATGAAGGCGAAGAACTCATCAATCTACAAGATTTGGTGAATATGATTTATGAAAAATTAGGTGATCGTCCATTAAGTATTGCAATGGAACCAGGCCGTTCAATCGTGGGTGATTCAGGTTACTTATTAACAGAAGTGATTTTAACGAAAGAAAATGAAGGCAAGCATTTTGCAGTTGTGGATGCAGCAATGAATGATTTAATTCGCCCAGCATTGTATGAATCGTGGATGCGCATTGAGCAAACGAAAGAGAGCAGTGCAACAGTTGAAAGTTATGACATTGTTGGTCCAATCTGTGAAACAGGTGATTTCCTTGGGAAAGAGCGTGAATTAGCATTAGAAGCAGGTGATATTCTTGCAATCAAACAAGCCGGTGCGTATGGTTTTGTGATGAGTTCGAACTATAATACCCGTGGGCGTGCTGCTGAAGTATTAGTGGATAACGATCAAGTTTATTTAATTCGTGAGCGTGAGCGCCTAGAAGATTTGTTTGCCAATGAAAAAGTAGTGAGTTTTGATGAAAAATAAAATTTCCGATTATGATTATCATTTACCAGAATCGTTAATCGCGCAGTTCCCAAAAGAAGATCGTGAATCATCCCGTTTATTGGTTGCTCAAGGCGACAATATGGAAGATAAGGTGTTTAAAGACATCATTGACTATATTGAGCCGGGCGATCTATTGGTGATTAATAATACGCGCGTTTTACCTGCGCGTGTATTTGCCCATAAAGAAACGGGCGGGGCAGTGGAGATTTTGGTTGAGCGTTTACTCACAGAAACTTCATTTTTAGCACAAACGCGCGCTAGTAAATCACCGAAAGTAGGGCAGATAGTTTATGTAGAAAATAAGCCTGTGTTTAAAATGATTGAACGTGATGATGCTTTTTTCATCTATGAAACAGTAGATGGTTCACCTGTATTTCCTATTTTGGAAAAAATGGGGCACATGCCATTGCCACCGTATATTACTCGCAATGACAGTGATTTTGATAAAGAGCGCTATCAGACTGTTTTTAATAAAGAAAAAGGTGCAGTGGCTGCGCCAACAGCAGGTTTGCATTTCACAAAAGCTTTGATGAAAGCAATTGAAGAGAAGGGCGCTTCATTCACAGAAGTGACTTTGCATGTGGGTGCAGGAACATTCAAACCTGTGCGCGAAGAAGATTTAGATAAACATGTGATGCATAAAGAATGGATTTCTGTTTCACGTGAAACTGTTGATAAAATTAAAGAAACTAAAGCAAATGGTAAAAAAGTAATCGCTGTGGGTACAACAGTTTGCCGTTCATTGGAAACAGCAGCGTTGGATGGCGAATTGAAACCATTTGAAGGGGATACCAATATTTTCATCAAACCTGGCTTTGAGTTTCACGTGATTGATGCTTTGGTGACAAATTTCCATTTACCAAAATCAACTTTATTAGTATTGGTTTCAATGTTTATGGGCTATGATCGCATTCAGAAGATTTATCAACATGCTGTGGAAGATGAATATCGTTTCTTCAGTTATGGTGATGCCATGTTATTAATGCCATAAGTGAGGAAATATGAGTTATATCGCCCATTATCAATCTATCGAACCACAAACATATATTGATTTGCGTGTGAATTGTGGTTTATCTGCTAAAACTGTGAAAGCTGCAACGATAGGATTAGCCAATTCATTATGTTCTGTGGTTGTCATCAATGAAGATAATGATGAAATCATTGGAATGGGGCGATTGATTGGTGATGGCGGTTGCCATTGCCAAGTGGCAGATATTTGTATTTTGCCACCGCATCAAGGTAAAGGCTTGAGTAAACTGATCATGCAAAAATTGGATGAGTTTATTCAAGACAATATTCCTGAAACTTGTTACATCAATTTAATTGCAGATGGAGAAGCTTATAAATTGTATCAACAATATCGTTTTAAAGAGGTTTGGCCTGCTTCACGTGGTATGGGTTATACTTTGAAAAAGTAATCATTGCTTTATTTATGTTGCAGATATGATAACGTTAGATTTTATCGTTATCATATTATGGCAATGACTATGTATTTCAATGAGCTTAAAATAAAATTTAAAGAAAAATCTTCACAGCTACCTGGTCACGTTCAACATAGAATTTATCGTACATTAAGTTGGCTCAATCAGGCTGATAATATCGCCAATACAGATAAAAAATTTCCTGATTTAGACTCAGAATTTATCAGTTTATGGATTGCATTCAATGCAATTTATGCACGAAAAGATTGGATTGATGATAAAGAGCGTTTTAAGGCATTCATCAAAGTCATTAATGATAAAGAGAGTGAAAAGCTTAATAAAATATTATGGGAACTTTATTCATCTAAAATCAATGTCTTCTTGAAAAATCGATATGTTTTTCGCCAATTTTGGGATTTTCACAATAGTGATGGCATTGATGCCAAACATTGGAACTTAGCATTTGAAGATGCCAACTTACGTGCACAACAATGCTTAAAATTTAAGAATTCAGAAGAGTTATTATTGATTTTATTTGAGCGTATCTATACATTGCGCAATCAAATTTTCCATGGTGGTTCTACATATAATAGTAGTGTTAATCGACCGCAGTTGATTACTGCTTGCGGATTACTCAAAGAATTAGTACCAGTATTTGCATTGGTGGTTTTGAATAACCCTAATGATGATAACTGGGGGCATCCTTTCTATCCTGTGATTGAGGATTAAAATATTAATTTTAATCATATCTGTATGATATATTCATCATAAGAACTTATCACCTTTTATTGATTGATACTATTTCTTTTTATAATCTCGATAGGTTTTGGTGACATATTTTGTCATGTCATAGGGTGCTCTTAAAAGTAAGAGGCCACCTTTTAAAAAGTCATAAATGATGAGAGGCAAAAGCATTAGTAAGCCAATCCAAATATTAATGAAGCAAACAATCAAACAGAGTACAAGGTAAACAATATTTAGGTAAGAATAAAAATTATCATTTTTTAGTTTTTTCTTTTCTGCTGCTATGGATTGTTGATCAGCGATTTTATCTGAAAAAGCTAATGATTCATCAAAGCTCGTCGAGTTTTTACGAGTTTCTATTAATTTAGTTAAAGTATAACGGCCATGTTGATAAGAGATTAAAATATTTTCATCATCACCGATATAAATTTCAGGATAAAAGCGAGACAAATGTGAGGTGATCTTTTGAATATCATCATAGGTTAATGTCCTGATTTTAAGCGGTGTTTCCAAAGCTTTAGAATAAAACTGTTTTTGTTGAGGGGAAAACATCAATAAATCAGAGAGCTTCAAAATCTGTAAGTTTGCAAATGAACGCATGATTAACCAATCTTGATTCATATATCCTATGGATAATTCAACCATATTCAGTGGATGAAGATTAAAATTTTCCTCTATTTCGGAAACTGATCCTGAAACATTCATTTTATTGATGCGAAGTTGAATGAATGTACGATAGAAAATCGTTTGGATCATTAGCCAAATCATTAAAATCGAGCATAAAATTATTAAGAAAGTAAATGTGAAAAGCGCATTAGGTGCTGTAGGATATAAACTTGGGCTCAATATTAAAAAACTTGTATTGAGTGTACCTTCTTTAAATTTAGGATCACTTTGTGTGGATTGATAGAGTTTAATTTCTGCATCACTTAAATAACGCTCAGGATATCGAGTGATAAAAGCGTTAATTTTAGTCGGTGTGCGTAGATTGTTAGCTTTTTCTAATCTTTTTGTGAAAAATTTTAATTTTTTCTGATCGCTCAATATTTCGCTTTGATTAAATAATTTGAGTAGGGATGGGCTATTATCTCTATCTGTTTGAGTCAATTTAATACGAATGTAGTGATGATTCTTTTCACCTAAATAATAAAGATTACCGTTGTTATCTGCAATAGGAATGATTTGATCAAATGTGTAAGATTCAGATTCAGTAGGGATATCAAAGGTTACAATGCGAACAATATCAGTCCATAATTGATGAAAAGGATAATGTTTTGGCAATGACGTCACTGTGGACATTATGAACATGCTAAGAATGCCCATAATAATCCACAATCGATTGTGAAGAACTTTATAAAAAATCTGTTTTAAATAGCCCATAGTTATCGATCTTGCGCAATACGATTACGGATATTTTGCGAGCGCTTAGAGGATGAAGGGTGAGAGCTTAATAAAGAGCTATTGCCACCTAATTTATCAAAAGCAGTTGCGATGCCTTCAGGATTGATTTTGCGACTTTTTAAGTAATTATAGGAAAAATTATCAGCTTCTAATTCTTGTGATTGAGAGAACTGAGAATTCACCAGTGTTTGTGCAAGGTTACCTAATTGAGAGCTACTTAAATCTGCAATAATGCCATTACCCGATTTAGCAGCAGCAGAACGAGCGATGTCAGTTGCATAAGCAACTTGTAAACGTTTTTTCGTATGACCCAATGCAACGTGACCCAATTCATGACCTAGTACACCTGCAATTTCATTATCTGTCATTTTATCCATCAAACCGCTATAAACACGCACGCAACCATTAGCCATTGCCCAAGCATTAACATCTTTAGTTAAATAAACCTTATAATTAACTTTTG
>NZ_MVDO01000215.1 GCF_002006755.1 Wohlfahrtiimonas larvae
CAGTGTTTGTGCAAGGTTACCTAATTGAGAGCTACTTAAATCTGCAATAATGCCATTACCCGATTTAGCAGCAGCAGAACGAGCGATGTCAGTTGCATAAGCAACTTGTAAACGTTTTTTCGTATGACCCAATGCAACGTGACCCAATTCATGACCTAGTACACCTGCAATTTCATTATCTGTCATTTTATCCATCAAACCGCTATAAACACGCACGCAACCATTAGCCATTGCCCAAGCATTAACATCTTTAGTTAAATAAACCTTATAATTAACTTTTGTGCCATTAACATTGTGCCCCAAGGAATTGGCAATTTTATTTAAACGCTTTGTATATGTACTATTGGCTGGTGCAATTTTAGATTGCGCATCCATTTGCTGACAAGATTGGTTGCTTAAATTTTTTACATCAGCATCAGATAATGACATGGCTTGTAAGCTTTGTGCGCCTAAGGACATTGCATCATCTAAAGATAAACTTTTACAGCCTGCCAAAGTGATGAGAGCTGTTGTGGATAGGATCATGAGCGGTGATTGTTTCATAAAAGGACCTGTCTTCATTATAGTTTTTAAAATTTTTATGATTATACATGCTTATTGCTCAAAAAAAATCGCC
>NZ_MVDO01000216.1 GCF_002006755.1 Wohlfahrtiimonas larvae
AACGCTTTGTATATGTACTATTGGCTGGTGCAATTTTAGATTGCGCATCCATTTGCTGACAAGATTGGTTGCTTAAATTTTTTACATCAGCATCAGATAATGACATGGCTTGTAAGCTTTGTGCGCCTAAGGACATTGCATCATCTAAAGATAAACTTTTACAGCCTGCCAAAGTGATGAGAGCTGTTGTGGATAGGATCATGAGCGGTGATTGTTTCATAAAAGGACCTGTCTTCATTATAGTTTTTAAAATTTTTATGATTATACATGCTTATTGCTCAAAAAAAATCGCCCCAATATGGAGCGATTTATAATTTGATTTCAGTTAATCGTTGTGTTTCACGTGGAACGTTAAATCATCTTGAATGAGTACATCATCTTTTGGTTTGAAATCACCATTCAAGAATGCTTTCGCCAATGGGTTTTCCAAATGGATTTGGATCGCACGTTTCAATGGGCGAGCACCAAATACAGGATCATAACCTATTTCACCTAATTCATCTAAGGCCCCATCAGTAATGGATAAGTAGATGTCTTGATCCGCTAAACGCTGAATTACACGATCCACTTGTAACTTAGCAATTTGACGAATATTGGATTTATCCAATGGATGGAACACAACAATATCATCAATACGGTTGATAAATTCTGGGCGGAAATGTTGTCCTACAACATCCATCACAGAAGCTTTAATCGCTTCGTATTGATCTTTCGCATCCAAACCAGTCAATGCTTGTGTTTGTTCTTGAATAATGCTTGAACCTAAGTTAGATGTCATCACGATCACAGTATTTTTGAAATCAACTGTACGACCTTGTCCATCGGTTAAGCGACCATCATCTAATACTTGCAACAAGATGTTGAAGACATCAGGATGCGCTTTTTCAACTTCATCCAATAGAATGACAGAATAAGGACGACGACGAATAGCTTCTGTTAAATAGCCACCTTCTTCATAACCCACATAACCAGGAGGCGCACCAATCAAACGAGCCACAGAATGTTTCTCCATGAATTCGGACATATCAATACGAATCATCGCAGCTTCAGAATCAAACAAGAAGTTTGCCAATGCTTTGGTCAATTCTGTTTTACCAACACCAGTTGGTCCTAAGAATAAGAAAGAGCCAATTGGGCGATTAGGGTCAGATAAACCTGCACGAGAACGACGAACTGCATCAGCAACTGCTGTAATCGCTTCTTTCTGCCCAATCACTTGGTTGCCAATGAATTGTTCCATGTGAAGCAATTTTTCACGTTCACCTTCTAGCATTCTTGTTACAGGAATGCCAGTCCATTTAGAAACAATCTCTGCAATTTCTTCAGAAGTAACATTGGTACGCACCAATTGATTTTTAGCACCTGCATTATCTTCATTGGCTTGAGCTTCTTTCAATTGTGCTTCCAAGGTTGGAATCTTGCCATATTGCAATTCACTCATTTTTGCTAAATCACCAGAACGCTTTGCAACTTCCATCTCATTGCGAGCTTTTTCTAAATCTTCTTTCAAAGATGTCGCGCCTTGCATTACACTTTTTTCTTTTTTCCAAATCTCTTCTAAAGATTCATATTCCTTAGATAAATCTGCGATTTCTTGCTCTAAAATTTCTAAACGTTTTTTAGAAGCTTCATCTTTCTCTTTACGAATGGCTTCACGTTCGATTTTTAACTGAATCAAGCGACGATCCAATTTATCCATTTCTTCAGGTTTGGAATCAATTTCCATACGAACCAAGCTTGCTGCTTCATCGATTAAGTCGATGGCTTTATCAGGCAACTGGCGATCTGTAATGTAACGATTCGATAGCGTTGCAGCTGCCACAATTGCAGGGTCAGTGATTTCAACACCATGATGGATTTCGTAGCGCTCTTTCAAACCACGCAAAATTGCAATGGTATCTTCAACTGTTGGTTCTTCTACTAATACACGTTGGAAACGGCGTTCAAGTGCAGGATCTTTTTCAATATATTGACGATATTCATCCAAGGTTGTTGCACCAATACAGTGTAATTCACCACGAGATAATGCAGGTTTTAACATATTGCCAGCATCCATCGCACCATCGCCTTTACCTGCGCCAACCATTGTATGGATTTCATCGATGAATAGAATGATTTGGCCATCATGTTTGCCTAATTCATTTAAGACAGCTTTTAAGCGTTCCTCAAATTCACCACGGAATTTAGCGCCCGCGATTAATGCGCCCATATCCAATGATAAGACTGATTTATTTTTCAATCCTTCAGGTACTTCACCATTGATAATGCGCTGCGCTAAACCCTCAATGATGGCAGTTTTACCCACGCCTGGTTCACCAATTAATACTGGGTTATTTTTAGTACGGCGAGATAAAACCTGAATACAACGGCGGATTTCATCATCACGGCCAATGACAGGGTCTAATTTACCTTCTTCAGCACGTTTGGTTAAATCCACAGTATATTTAGATAAAGCCTGACGGTTTTCTTCTGAATTAGCATCGTTCACTGAATCACCACCTCGTAAGTTATCGATCACTTGAGATAAAGTTTCTTTTTTTAATCCTGCTTCTTTAAGGATATCGGCGAGCTTACTCTTTTCATCTAAAATGCCCATTAAGAAAATCTCGGATGAAATATATTGATCACCACGTGCATTGGCAGATTTTTCTGCGGCAATTAATGTACGTTGGAAATCTTTACTCACTTGGAAATCATTTGTGCCTTCCACTTGCGGATATTTTTTGACTAAGTTATCCACATCTTCTGTTAGGCGATTCACGTTCACTCGGCACTGGCGCAATAGAGGCAAAATTGAACCATCTTTTTGACGTAACATTGCCAATAAAACATGAGCAGGTTCTAGGAACTGATTATGGTGTTCAATCGCAATACTCTGGGCTTCAGCAAATGCTGTGGATAGGGTTGTTGTAAATTTTTCTGAACTCATATTGAGATCTCCTTATGATTTTTAATTTTAATATTTGACAAAATTATAATGGGATCAATTTTAAGTATTTCAAGAGTTACCCACAAAGTTATCCACAGGATATTAAGGATTAAGTTACAGTATTGGTTGAAGCACCAATTGCTCGAGCTTTGGCTAAAGCATCTTCAATACTTAAGAATTGTGTATCATCAGGGCAATCTCGGAAAATGATTTCCCCTTCTTTAAACATTAATAGCTCATTTTGTGCTAGCTGGGTCCATTGTTCATTGCATGTTAAGGGTAATGTTGCAATCACAGCGACTCGATCATTAGGTGTTGTGACTGCTGAAAAATCAATATTTACATCATCATCCAATAACTTTGCTTCACCAAAAGGAGCTTGACGAATGATGTAATGTAATAAGGTATTAGAATGTGCCATCATCCAATCACCATTGGTTAGGGTAAAGTTTAAAATACCCATAGGTCGAATTTTCTCAGTTAGATGTTTAATTTCATTAAACAGTATTTCATCATTAGGTTTGTGATTATATTTTTGGCGTAAATTTTCTAAGATGTAGCAAAAAGCTTGCTCTGAATCTGTTGTACCTACAGGGCGATAATATTGTTGAGGGCTATCTGAAAAAATTTGATCTAGAGATTGTAGATGTCCATTGTGTGCAAATAACCAATATTCTCCCCATAATTCGCGCATAAATGGGTGAGTATTAGCAAGAGAAACTTGACCAAAAGTTGCTTTACGAATATGAGCAATCACATTTTTAGATTTAATTTGATAACCTTTGATGAGATCGGCAACAGGTGATGATGCACTTGGGCGGTCATCTTGATAGATACGGACTCCTTTGCCTTCAAAAAAGGCTATACCAAAACCATCAACATGAACATCTGTTAACCCTCCTCGGCGGCGGAAACCTTCAAATGAGAAGACAATATCAGTTGGTGTATTGCAGTTCATTCCTAATAATTGGCACATTATTTTGCTCCCATAAAAAAACCCTGATAAATCAGGGTTTAATTATACAGAAAGATACGTTTTAATTCTTATTCACACTTCAGTGAGATCAACAGCTTAAAACTCATTTTTCTTATTATTTTATTTAAAGTAGTTGAATCTATTAAAGACCACGGCAAACAGTAGTTTGTAAACCTTTGTCGCCTTCTTTAGCTTCGAATTCTACCTTTTGACCTTCCGCTAAAGTACGGAAGCCGTCACCTTGAATCGTAGAAAAATGTACGAATACATCTGGTGAACCATCTTCAGGAGTAATAAAACCAAAGCCTTTAGACTCATTGAACCACTTTACAGTTCCGATACGCATATGTTAAACCTCAAACAAAGAGTGACTAAATTCTTAGTCGTTTTTAAACCACTTACCAATCAAATTTGATAAGCATCTTCATGACTTATGAAGATGTAAATACATTACGTGGTATTTGCTCTATTTGCAAGAATTTTGATCAAATAAAGCCTAAATAATTAATAATTAATTTGAATCATTAAAAATAGTTAATCTTTTAAATGTATAACCCATTGAAATAATGAAACAAAAATAGATCCTCCAATAATGTTGCCCAAAGTCACAGGCAACAAGTTTTGAATAAAAAAGTTGTGCCAAGTTAATGTTGTTCTTAATATTTCTGTATCTGTTAGGTGATTTAGCATTTCAGGTGTTGCTAACATTAAAGAATAAATGCCCGCTGGTACCATAAACATATTAGCTACACTATGTTCAAAACCTGCAGCAATGAACAAACCTACAGGTAATAAAACAGCCACCATTTTATCTATTAAAGTATGTGCACTAAGACTCATCCAAACAGCTAAACAAACCATTATGTTACATAAAATACCTAAGCCAACAGCTTCTACAAATGTATGAGCTAATTTATGTTCAGCTGTGGATATATAATAAAGACCGATTTGCCCACCATTATCAAAAGGATGGCCACTCATGATGATTAAGCCAACTAAAACTAAGGCGCCGATAAAGTTGCCTAAATATACTAAGCCCCAATTAGATAACATTTTTTTAAGTGTAATTTTTTGACTAGCAACAGCCATAACAGTCATAGTTGTGGATGTGAATAAATCTGCGCCTAATACGAGTGTGAGCAATAGCCCTAAGCTAAAAACTAAACCACCCACAATTTTGCCAGCCCCCTGAACATTGGCAATGACACAATAAATAAAGCCTAATCCTATGAAAACACCAGCCATCATGGCGCATAATAAAACTTTATGGCTTGGTTTATTGGCCTTAATGCTCATTATATCCAGCGCTTTTTCTGCTGCTACTTTATAATTGTTCATGAATAGCTCTCAAACAAGGTTATTGAAAGAGCATACTTTACTTTACTTTACTTTTATTTTTATAAATTTTACTTTGATCAAACTACACTGCAGAACATCATAACATGAATCAATTATTTATTAGTTACATCGCGTTGGGCTCAAATTTAGAAGATCCTGTCAAACATTTAAACGAAGCATTGCTCGAAATTGAGGCATTATCAGGCACTAAAATCTTAGATAAATCTCAATTTTATCGGACAAAGCCTATCGGACCAGATCAACCTGACATCATTAATGCTGTGATCAAGGTGGCAACACAATTAGCACCGTATGATTTATTATATGCATTACAAAAGATCGAGTTGGATCATGGTCGTGAACGTATCATCCGTTTTGGTGCGCGTACTTTAGATTTGGATATTCTATTATTTGATGATGTTCGACTAGATGATTCAGAATTAACCATTCCTCATCCAAGAATGCAGGACCGTAACTTTGTTTTAATCCCGCTCAAAGAAATAGCGCCAGATTTGCATCTAGCGCCATTTGGTTATATTGATGATTTAATTGCTCAAAATGATCCTGAGGATTATGTGATTCCTTTAGATCTTGAAGCGTTTGGCAACAAATCCTAAATAAATGCCTAAAGCACATAAGAAAATTAGGTAATAGCTTACAATATTTTCACTGAATCCTTGTGCGATCACAGGCACAAGGAATGTGGTTAAGCCACCAAAGAATGCATTGCCAATATTATAAGAGAAGCTCATGCCCGTTAAGCGCACTTGCGGTTCATACAACTTTACAATAAAGATTGGCACACAAGCAACTAAGCCTAAGAATAATGAGCTGAATATATATAATCCGCCGATTAATAATGTGTTGGAATCTGTGCCTAAATAGCTGAAGAAGATTGTGCTACTTGTGCCTAAGATGATCGAGAAGAAAATCATTGTTTTAGATAAGCCAATGCGATCCACCATTAAGCCTGCTATAACACTACCGATAATATTCATGGCAGTTGCGAGTAGTGCTATTTTATTCACAAAAGGTGCTGATAATCCATAAAGCTCAGATTTCATTAGGTTAGGAATTAATAACACCATAATTACACCTGTCATTAATAACCAAGTGGTTAAAATACCAAAGAAACTTTCTTTAAGATATTTCTTCAAGACAGTTTTAATCGGGAATTCACTACTTTTTTCACGCTCTGCTTTGAATTGTAAAAACACAGGTGTTTCTTGTAGATAACGACGCAAATAGAGCGCAAATAAACCTAATCCACCACCAATAATGAATGGAATTCGCCAAGCAAACTCTTTCACTTCTTGTTCAGTAAAAATAATATTAAGAGATGTAGAAATAGCATAGCCAATTAACACACCAAAGGTTAAGCCAGCGGCGATTAAGCTGTTAGCTAAGCCTAAATGGTTTGATTTAACATGCTCTGTGACAAATACATGAGCACTAGGAACTTCTCCACCTAAAGCAATACCTTGTAATAATCGCATGAATAAGAGCAATATTGGTGCCAATATTCCCACGCTTTCATAAGTGGGTAATAAACCAATCATTAATGTTGGTACTGCCATTAGAAAGAGCGAGAGCATGAACATTCTCTTGCGTCCAACAATATCACCAAAGTGTGCCAAAATAATCCCACTCAATGGTCTGACAAAATAAGCAACAGCATAAATCCCATAGATGCTCATTAGTGAGCCTAATTCAGATTGCTCAGGGAAAAAATGGAGTTTTAAAATGGGGATAAAGGTTAAGAAAACGATAAAGTCATAAAACTCTAATGCACCACCCAATGAAGATAATGATAAGGTTTTGATGTCTGATTTTGTTAAAGCATTACTCATCTTAGTTTCCAAAAAATGAACAAAAAAGCATAGTACATTAATTGACGTATGATTGCTTTAAACAACGATGGATATCTGTGTGAATTTATTAGAAAATCAATTAAACATATCTGTAATGTTTGAGTAACAATATATAAAAATTATTTATATCTTAATGACCATAAATTTTTTTTATATACTAAGCTTAGTTCTGATTATAAATTAACCATGATTTAAGTTTAAGTGGTTAATTATTAAAATATTAATTTTAAATATTTACAGGGCTAATTATTAATGCAATATTCTTTATCAATCGGAAAATATTTTTCTATCATACCGATAGTGTTTGTGCTTTTAGGTTGTGCTTCAAGTATTAACCATGAAAAGTATGCAGTAAATCAAGATAAAACAGAACCAATAATAGAAGTTGTTAGAGATAATAAAACCACAACTAATGGATGTAAAACAAACTTTTATATTAATAAAACAAAAGTAGGTACATTCGCTGTACAAGACATTTCTACTTATCAACTTATTCCAGGAATTTATCATTTTTCTGTCGATAATTGCGATGGTAGATGCTCTAAATATAGCTCAGATATTGAGATTAAAGAGGGCGATTCTCCTCAATTTATGTTATCAGCCGATTCAGCTGGTAAGCCATTTATTATTGTAAATAAATCAAAATAAATTTTAATAAAATCTGACTAAATAGTGTAGTGGTTGGAACAAACTTTTAGGGTATAAAATAATGTCGACATTTGTTATTGTAGATAAAAAATCATTGAATGAAATTAGCGTTGATGCTTCTAATATAAATTTAAAGGCTCCATCAAATGTTCATACAAAATTATATAGAGATGATGTTGCTGAATTTATTCAAGATGGTAATAATTTAATTTTAAAATTAAAAAATGGTAAAACAATTACTATTGCTAATTTCTTTGTAAAACAAGATGATGAAGAGTCAGAATTGGTTTTTGAAGATGAAGATTGTGGTTTACCATGGTTACCATTCTTGCTTGGAGGAGCAGGTGTAGCTGGTGCTATAGCAGCAGTGGCGAGCGATAATGGTGGCGATAAAAATACAACATATCCTGAGGTTCCTACAGAACAATCAATTACACCAACAGTGACAGTAACAGGTTATGAGGACAATGTTGGCAAGATCGTGGGTAACGTTAAATCAGGCGAAGCAACAGATGATAATAAACCTGTGATCAGTGGTACAGCAACGAATGCTAAGACTGTTGAAGTGACGATTACGGATGCTGAAGGTCAAGTGTTGACTAAAACAGCAACTGTTGAAGACGGTAAATGGTCATTACCTGAATTAAC
>NZ_MVDO01000217.1 GCF_002006755.1 Wohlfahrtiimonas larvae
CTATAGCAGCAGTGGCGAGCGATAATGGTGGCGATAAAAATACAACATATCCTGAGGTTCCTACAGAACAATCAATTACACCAACAGTGACAGTAACAGGTTATGAGGACAATGTTGGCAAGATCGTGGGTAACGTTAAATCAGGCGAAGCAACAGATGATAATAAACCTGTGATCAGTGGTACAGCAACGAATGCTAAGACTGTTGAAGTGACGATTACGGATGCTGAAGGTCAAGTGTTGACTAAAACAGCAACTGTTGAAGACGGTAAATGGTCATTACCTGAATTAACTGAAGTTTTGGCAGATGGTAAAGTGACGATCACAGCTGTTGCGAAAGATGCGTTGGGTCGTCCAGTGACATCGAACACATATGAAGTGACAGTGGACACAAAAGTGGATGCAGGCAAACCTGAAATCGTGACAGATTTAGATGGTGACAGCACAATCACCACAACGGTTGATCCTGAGGATGTGACAAAAGTTGAAGTGATTGATCCTACGACAAAACAACCGATCCCAGGTTTAGTAGTGAAAGGTCCGGATGATAAAGGTCAAGTCATCATCACAGGTAAAGTGCCAACAGATGTAATGCCTGAGTTGAAAGTGACGGATAACGTTGGTAATGAGAAACAAGTACCGATTGTAGATCAAACACCGAAAGCAACCGTTGAAGTCACAGGTTATGATGATAACGAAGGTTCAATCCAAGGTAACGTTGAATCAGGCAAAGCGACAGATGACAACACACCAGTGATCAGTGGTACAGCGACGAATGCTAAGACTGTTGAAGTGACGATTACGGATGCTGAAGGTCAAGTGTTGACTAAAACAGCAACTGTTGAAGACGGTAAATGGTCATTACCTGAATTAACTGAAGTTTTGGCAGATGGTAAAGTGACGATCACAGCTGTTGCGAAAGATGCGTTGGGTCGTCCAGTGACATCGAACACATATGAAGTGACAGTGGACACAAAAGTGGATGCAGGCAAACCTGAAATCGTGACAGATTTAGATGGTGACAGCACAATCACCACAACGGTTGATCCTGAGGATGTGACAAAAGTTGAAGTGATTGATCCTACGACAAAACAACCGATCCCAGGTTTAGTAGTGAAAGGTCCGGATGATAAAGGTCAAGTCATCATCACAGGTAAAGTGCCAACAGATGTAATGCCTGAGTTGAAAGTGACGGATAACGTTGGTAATGAGAAACAAGTACCGATTGTAGATCAAACACCGAAAGCAACCGTTGAAGTCACAGGTTATGATGATAACGAAGGTTCAATCCAAGGTAACGTTGAATCAGGCAAAGCGACAGATGACAACACACCAGTGATCAGTGGTACAGCGACGAATGCTAAGACTGTTGAAGTGACGATTACGGATGCTGAAGGTCAAGTGTTGACTAAAACAGCAACTGTTGAAGACGGTAAATGGTCATTACCTGAATTAACTGAAGTTTTGGCAGATGGTAAAGTGACAATCACAGCTGTTGCGAAAGATGCGTTGGGTCGTCCAGTGACATCGAACACATATGAAGTGATAGTGGACACGAAAGTGGATGCAGGCAAACCTGAAATCGTGACAGATTTAGATGGTGACAGCACAATCACCACAACGGTTGATCCTAAGGATGTGACAAAAGTTGAGATTGTGGATAAAGATGGTAATCCTATTTTAGATGTTAAGACAGGTGAACCGTTAGTAGGCAAGCCAGATCCAATCACTGGTGAAGTTAAGATAGAAGGTAAGATTCCAAAAGGTATTGAACCTGAATTAAAAGTGACGGATCATGTAGGTAATGAAGGTAAAACTTCGATTGTAGATAAAACACCTACTTATACTCTTCTTGTGGAAGGCAATGGTGATGATACCATTACAGGGCCAGATGATAGCAATAATGTTTTGATTGGTGATCAAGGCGGTTTACATACTAATTTTGTTGCAGGGCAGGATCATAATGTTGCGGTTGTATTAGATGTATCCGGTAGTATTGTGGGGGACTGATTTATTTGGCAGAGGATTTGCAAAAGAAAAAAGCCCAAAGCATTCGATAGCAATGGGCAATCTCACAGATTTCTGCCTGAAATTCTCTTTGTCATAAAATGATTTATTTTAATAAGTTTTTGCAAAAAGTTTGGCAGAGTTTAATCAGTCTTTAATCACTGTTTAAACATGTTTAATTCTTACGATATCTAAACAAGGTTCCTGGTTCTGTATGAACAACAGCACCAATTACTTCAAAATCATCTGGTGGCATCTTCATATCGATTTGGAATGGTCGATAAACAGGATTCGCACTAGATATCTCTATAATTGAATTTGGGAGCTTCTGAGCTCTTTTAACAAGCAAATCACCATCAATTCTAAGAACATAAATGCCATCAGATAATGTTTTATTTGCCGTATCTACTAACATCACATCCCTATCATCAATAACACCTGTCATTGAATCACCTTTAGCAGTCAACGCAATAAGGTCTTTAGGGTTAACTTCTAAATATTTCTTAATCCAATAAGTTCTATATGCCATTGAGAATAGGTAGCTTTCCTCATTGATGGCACAGCCATGCCCAGCACTGGCACTAACATTATATCTAGGGATAAAGGTAAACTCGTTTAAATCAACCTGATTGCCAGCATTATCATATACCGCGATTACTGGGGTATTTTGATCAACAACATCGTCAATAGACCCATTGCCTGTTGCAAGCCATTCAACACTAACATTGTTGTGTTTCGCTAATTTCAATAATACAGGTAGTGTTGGATTACCACCTTTTAATAGCCTTTGTATTCCTGAAATAGAAATGCCTGCACTTTCAGCTAACGATGTAACTGTATCATGCCTAGAAGCTAAATAATTTAATCGCCGAGTAAACCCTTCACTACTTAATTCATCACTTGAAAGTTCAGAGTTTAAACTTTCAAGTTTTTCATCAACTTTAAAGTTTGTCATATTCACACCTAATAATAATATAATTCAATCAATTACATCATTTAAGTTGAATTGCCTCAGCAATTTAACTTTAAAGTTTAAATATATCTCAACTTTAAAGTTGACAATATAAACTTTAGAGTTATTATAGTTCATAACAGTTAAACAAATTAATAACTCAAATGAGGTAAGAGATGATCATACATGCAAATCATTGTTCTGTCCAAGATATGCATCCAGAGGATATTAAAGCTGCTATTAAAAAGGCAGGATTTACAATGACAAGCCTAGCAAAAATGCATGGCATCAAGTATGGCAGTACTTTAAATCAAGTATTTCACAATCCTAATTACCCTAAAGCAGAACGTATTATTTCTGATGCTATTGGTCTTTCAGTTGAAGAGATATGGCCATTAAGAAGTCAACAACGAAATAATAAAAACTCTAAAGTTTAAAGTGGTGCCTTTATGGAACTAAAGACTTTTTACTCAACTATTGAACTCAAAAGATTAAACATTGTTGGATTGCCAACAACAGTTCAAGGAATAATGTTGAGAGCAGAAAATGAAAAATGGTCATCTCGTCCACGCAAAGGCCGTGGTGGTGGTTTGGAATACGAAGTGGCATCCATGCCAGTTGAGATCCAGCAAGCAATTCGTGAACACGTTCTCGCATCATTAGTCATCGAACCGCGTCGTGAAGTTGCTACAGCTTCTAATGAGTTGGTATTACACGAAACTCAAAAGCTCGATAACTTGAATGACAAGCAACGTGAGATCGCAGATGCTCGTTTAGCAATCTTGCATCACATTGCAAAAATGGAACAAGTGACAACTCGTCAGAAAGCGATTCGTACATTGATCTCAAGTGCTAAAAATAAAACATTGGATGAGTCATTGTTGCAGTTGGTTTATATAGCCAATGCACGTGCTAATTCTGATCGTATTGTGTCTGAACGCACGATTATGCGTTGGATTGCAGATGCAGCTAAATGTGACACAGCCGCAGAACGATTACAAGCATTAGCACCTGCGGTACGTGTTGAAAAACAGCCTGAAGAATTGCCTTGGTTAGGTGCATTCTTGAAAGTGTATCAGCGCCCAAATCGTATCAGTGTTGCTGAGGCTTATGATGAATTCAAAGCAATCTGTAAACGCAATAACATTGATTATCCGAGTGTTCACAAAGTGCGCCGTGCATTAGAGAAAATGTCTAAGTTGGATGTATCTCGTGGCCGTGTGACAGGTTCAGAGCGCAAAGCAATGTTGCCATACGTGAAGCGTGATTGGGGCGTTTTGGGTGCAAATGCTGTATGGGTGGGCGATGGTACAAGTTTGAAAGCTAAAGTGCGTCATCCTTTGCATGGCCGTCCATTCACACCTGAATTAACCATGATCATTGATGCATCTAGCCGTTATATCGTGGGTTGGTCAGTATCATTGGCTGAAAACACATTAGCAGTTGCAGATGCCTTCAGAAATGGTGTTGAGAACCACGGCTTACCATTGATCTACTACTCGGATAATGGTGCTGGCCAAACAGCTAATCTTTTGGATGCTGATATCACAGGTATGTTTGCACGTTTAGGTGTGGATCATCAAACAGGTATCGCAGGCAATCCGCAAGGCCGTGGTGTGATTGAACGCTTAAACAAAACATTGGCACACAAAGTGGCGCGTCAATTCCCAACTTGTTTCACTAAGGATTCAGATAGAGAGGCTGTGCGTAAAACTTTAGTGTTACTCAACAGCGCTGCTAATGCTGAATATCAAGGTAAAGAATTGATACCACAGCAAGCCAAAGCATTGAGCGGTTTGCCTTCTTGGGCGCAATTCATTGATGTATGTGAGCAAGCGATCACTGAATACAACAATGAACATATTCATCGTGAATTAGGTATGACACCAAGTGAAGCACGCCAACAACAGTTAGCTGAAACGGATATCACATTCTTAAATGCTGAAGAGTTACGTGATTTATTCAGACCGCAAGAAATTCGCAAAGTACAACGTGGCTTGGTTTCTCTCTTCAATAACGATTATTTCAGCATGGATTTAGCGGATCACGATGGCGATGAAGTTCGTGTGAGCTTTGATATTCACAATGCAAACAGCGTGATCGTTCGCGCGATGGATGGCACATACATCTGTGATGCGCAATTTGATGGCAACAAACGCGCAGCATTCCCTGTGGCATATGTGGATAAATTGCGTGATGACCGTAGAAATAGCCGCTTACGTTTAGCACAAGCGAAAATTGCAGAGATCGAAGCGGAACACAAAGGCGTTGTGATTGATGTGAATCCTAACTTTGCATCCCTATTTGATGAGCCACCTGTTGCCATTGAGCAGCCTAAAAACACGATCTTCTTTTATGAAAGTGAGAAAGAAGAATTTGACAGAAAACAATTGAAACAAGCGGAGTAATCATGATCGAACTATTAAAAACTCACATGGATGAGCACAACCTCACTCAACGCCAAGTGGCTGATCAATTAGAAGTATCGCCTGCGCAAGTGAACCAATATTTAAAAGGTGCTTATGCTGGTGATGTGCCAAAGCTAGAGATCAAAATCAAGCAATTGATCGAACGCAAGCGTGAAAAAATATTGGATAAAAGCAATTTTAGTTATGTGGAAACACCTAAATCTAAGAAAGCAATGGATATGATCCGTTATGCCCATGTTGAGGATGACATCGTATTGATCACAGGCGGTGCAGGTTTAGGCAAAACACAAACCTTGAAAGAATATGCACGCAGAAATGTGGATGTGATCTTGATTGAAACTGAGCCAAGTTATACCCCTAAAGTTTTATTGAAAGAGTTGTGTCAAAAGTTAGGCGTAGATGATCGTGGTTCACTGCACACCATGACTGAAGTGATTGTCACTAAATTAAAAGTATCCAAACGTTTGATCATGATCGATGAAGCTGAGTTATTGCCTTACAAAGCATTGGAAACATTGCGCCGCATCCATGACAAGGCGGAAGTTGGTTTGGTGTTGGCAGGCTTACCGCGTTTATTGATGAACTTAAAAGGTAAACGCAGCCAGCACGTACAGCTCTATTCTCGTGTGGGCTTCCACTACACATTGGGTGACAAGTTGGATGAACAAGACATTTACGCACTTGCAACTTCAACCCTTGGCACAGAAGAGTTCAACGAAACATTATTCAAGGCCTGCGGTGCAAATGCTCGTCGCCTGAACAAGTTATTACGCGGTGCTATTCGCTTATCCAAAATCAATAAATGCAAGATCAACGAAGAGATGATCCAGCAATTCGCAACCATGTTAATTCACTAATAAGGAGTGATTTATGAAATCGTCAACAGCTCACAACCTCGCCAATTGCTTCTATTCAGAAACTAAAGAAGTATTGGAAAAACTCAAGCAGTTCTATTTGGATAAGGCTGAACAAGCCACAGATCAATTGATTAAACAGTTTTGGAACACAAAAGCATTTGCTTGCAACATCGCATTATTAACCAAAAAGGATAAGTAGTCATGGCAACAATCAAAGAGAAGTTTGTGGAATTTCTGATATCTGTCGATAAATCATCTAATAAAGAAGATATTGAAGAATTATTAAATTGTTATCTATCCTCCATCTCAGGTTGTTTTGATGGTTTAAGTATCAATCAAGCAGCAATGGGTCTAGGTGATGGTAGAGCTCTAGTGGTAACACTTATGTCTAATGACGAATTTGTTAATAGCAAGGAGAAAGACAATGGCTAAGAAACGTATTAAAGCAGCCGCAACTGTGTATGTACCACAGTCAAAAGAAGAAGTACAAAACGATATCCGTGAGATTGGCGATATCAGTCGTAAAAATGAGCGTTTAGAAACTGAAATGAACGACCGTATTGCAGAAATTACTAACGAATATGCACCTAAGTTTGAAGTAAACAAAGTGCGATTAGAGCTTTTAACTAAAGGCGTTCAAAGTTGGTGTGAAGCGAATCGTGATGACTTGACTAATTCAGGCAAAGTTAAGAGTGCCAACTTGGTCACAGGCAAAGTTGAATGGCGTCAACGCCCACCAAGTATCTCAGTGAAAGGTATGGATGCTGTGATTGAGTGGTTACAAGACAGCAAATATCAGCGCTTTTTACGCACTAAAGTGGAAGTGAACAAAGAAGCAATGCTCAACGAACCTGAAGATGCCAAAACGATTCCTGGCATCACCATCAAATCAGGCATTGAAGATTTTGCCATTACCCCATTTGAACAAGAAGCAGGCGTTTAGTTGAAGGAGCGCATGATGAAAAAGCTAACTCAAGCAGAAATTGAAGTTATTCGCAAAAAGAAGATCGCACAAATTAAGATCGCTCAAAGTCAATTGAGTCTTGAAGATGATGTTTATCGTGCGCTTCTCACTCGTGTGACTGGTAAAAGTAGTGCTGCAAAATTGAACCTAAAAGAGTTGGATCAAGTGATTGATGAATTAGTGAAACAAGGCTTTGTTGTGAAGTCCAATACAAAGCAACGCAAACCAAAACCAAGAAAAGAACTCACAGCCATGATCAGTAAAATCGAAGCATTGTTGTTAGATAACAATCTACCTTGGAACTATGCCCATGCTATCGCTAAACGTCAATTTGGTGTCGATAAGCTTGAATGGTTAACGTATGAACAATGTCACTCTGTTGTGGCTGCATTGCAGATCTACGCAGATCGACAAAAGAAAAAGAAGGAGGCGTAATGGATTACGATCAATTAGCAGATTATGAAGCTTATCTGCCTGAAACCGCCAAGAACATTTTAGATGTGATTGGTATTGTCGACACAATCAAACTGGTGCGCAAATATGGTGGCAATCCATTATTGATTCCTAAAGTTCGTCATTGTGGTAATGCCATCAGTTATTTAGTGGATGTGATTGGTGAAGCTTCCGCATTTAAATTGATTGAGCATTTCCGTGGTGAGCGTTTGTATTTACCTCGTTGTGATTATGCTTTGCGTAAATTGCGTAATGATCAATTTGTTCAAGCAGTGAATGATTATGTGATTGAGCATAAAGCATCACAAGACCAAGCACTGTTTGCATTATGTCCACAATTTGGGATCACATATCGCAGTGCTTTTTACATCATGAAGAACAACAAAGTTGAGAAGAAATTAGCGCAAGTTGTTCAAGATCGTTTGTTCTGAGGTGATTATGCATTTTGAATGTGAAGTTTGTGGCAAAGCACATGAAACAGAAGAAGCACTCAAAAATTGTTGTCAGATTGATTTAATGGAAGCCATCGCATCATTGGTTGAATTGGAGAGAGAAAAATATGAAATGTGTCACACGCCAGGATAAAGCATTTAGAAGAAGCTTAAATGATATCTGCCACATTATGCCTGCGATTCGCTCCATTTATATGCAAGTGGATCGGATAGAGTTTCATGACAAAGGCATTCTGTTTTTTGATCAAAACGGCAAGAAATTGAGTTCAATCAGCCGAGCAACTTTTCAACAAGAACATCAAGCTTATAACGCAATCTTTAATCCTGAAGCCCATCAACTGCTGTAAGCCATAGAATTTTTTTAGACTACCTCGTAATAGCAATGATTACGAGGTTTTTTTATGGCTGTCAAAACGTATCCCCCACAATTTCTGTTTTATATTCAGATCATCATCGACAATATCGAAGGTGGTTTCAGTGATCACAAAGCCGATACAGGTGGCAAAACCATGCACGGCATCACCGAGCGCTTAGCCCGTACACATGGTTATAAAGGCGATATGAAACACCTTTCAATGGATGAAGCCATTGATATCTATTACGAAGAGTTTTGGAAAGGCAAAGTTTCTAACCACATTAAACATCACTTAGCTTTCCACTTGTTCGATTGCTCCATCAATAGCGGTTACAGTCGCGCTGTCAAAATCCTGCAAGAAGCATTGGGCTTAAAAGCCGATGGTTTATTAGGTGTAGATACCGTCAATGCCATCAGCCAACACACAGAAAAAGAGATCATTTATCTCTTTGGCATCAATCGCATGTATTTCTATTCCACTCTTGCCAATTATTCAACATTTGGCAAAGGCTGGCGCAATCGCTTATTAAAACTATCCAATTTGGATTGGGAATTGGAGGCTGAAAAATATGAATAATATCATCAAAACCATTGGGCTGATCTTTGTCATCACGTTAGTGGCTGCATGCAAACCAACTGCACCAACGCAAGAAGCTATTCCAAACGAATGTATTGGTTGGAAGCCTGAAATAGCGCTCAAAACTGACTCCAAAGCAGTCATGATGGAAAAACTCGAACGCAACACAAGAATGCAACGTATTTGTCAGTAGTTATTTTTATTAATTAAGGAGATGTTATGAATAAAGGTAAAGAAATAATCGGAACATTTAATAGTGAAAATTCAAGTCACATAGATTTGATTAAAAAAAAAGCAGCGGAGCTTGTTGATTTGATTGAAGAGCATGGTAAAGACGGTCGACGTAAAGCCATTGCAATTACAGGTATTGAGCAAGCAACAATGATGGCAGTTAAATCCACATTTGAAAATCATTAAATTATTAAGCTATCTCTTGTAAAGGAGGTAGCTAATCTCAAAGGTGAATAATGAAAATCCTAAAAGAAATTCTATCGAATGATGATGGTCGCTATAGCACCACTAACTTT
>NZ_MVDO01000218.1 GCF_002006755.1 Wohlfahrtiimonas larvae
GACGTAAAGCCATTGCAATTACAGGTATTGAGCAAGCAACAATGATGGCAGTTAAATCCACATTTGAAAATCATTAAATTATTAAGCTATCTCTTGTAAAGGAGGTAGCTAATCTCAAAGGTGAATAATGAAAATCCTAAAAGAAATTCTATCGAATGATGATGGTCGCTATAGCACCACTAACTTTATCCAGATCATAGCGTTGATTGCGCTGATCGTTGGCTTTTTTATTGGTCTCTTTTTAAAAAGCGATGTGCTTGAGGTGATGGTGATTGCACTCACAAGTATTGCAGTTGCAACACCAGCGACAAAAGGATTTGCTACACGTAAGCGAGGTCAAAATGACTAATGCACTGCCCATCATTATGCTGGTTTTCTGTGGTTTAACCTTTGTTTTAACGCGCCGTAATGTCCGTTTAAAACAGGATTTAAACAAAGCTAAACAAGAGCGTGATGATCTCATTCTCGGTTTTGAAAGGATGCAACAAGATGTTAAAAAATATCAAATCATTAAAGAAGAAGCTTTTAGTAGCGATATTGATGAGCTTCTTGAGCGGATGCGCAAACGAGGTCAAGTGGATGAATCCTAATCTCGCATTGTGTGCCAACCCACCCTATCAAAAGGTTAATCCCAAAATTGATAGTGAACAAAAAATTCGTGAAGCCTACCTTCGTAATGAATGGATGGATTTAGTGTGTGAGGTGAACCATGACAATTGAAATGGCATTTAACATCGCAATGAGTTTGGTGGCTGGGTTGCTTGGGCTAACCATCAAGCATCTTTATGCACGCATTGATACGGATCGCAAAGCCTTTGATGAATTTAAATCACAGACCAATCAGTCGATCACGGACATCAAAGTCACTTATTTGCCAAAGTCTGAATTGAATCGCACACAAGATCAGATCATGGCTTCCCTCAATAGCCTATCCAATAAGATGGACAAAATTAACGATAAATTAGATCAAAAGGCAGATAAATGAAAGACATGAATGACAATGAACAAGCCCTAGAATTATTAAAGCAGCTAAATCAAAAGATGGATAAGTTGGATCATCGTTTTGAACAAGTGGAACGCAAAGCAGTGATTTCGGGTGCAACAGCAGGCGCAATTTCAGGCGGTATTGTGGCCGCGGTTGTGACAGTGATCCGCACAAAATTGGGGATGTGAATGTGGCATATACAGCAGAAGATCGTCAAAAGGTTCGCAGCGCTTATGTCTTTGAATGTTTGTCATTTGAACAAGTGGCGCAATTCACGGATATCCCTGTGCAAACCGTTCGGCGCTGGGCAAAGCAAGCACGCGACAAAGGCGATGATTGGGATCGTTTAAGGGATGCGCATTTAATCTCAGGTGGTGGTGCAGATAACGCAGCGCGTGCAGGCATCACAGGTTTAATGGTGTTGATTCGTTCCACGATTGATCGCTTAAATAATGATGAAAAACTTTCCCCCATTGATGCAGCCAAAGCCATTGCAAGCGTGACGGATAGCTTACACAAAGTGACCAGCGCATCTAAAAAGCTATTGCCCGAAGTGTCTGAGTTGGTGACAGCAATGGAAGTGATTCAAGAATTGAGCGAATACATTCAAACGAAGCATAAAAATGCATTGCCACTATTTGTGGAAATCTTGCCTGAATTTGGTGCGCACATTGAAGAAAAATATGGTGGTCAATCATGAAACGTAAAGACTTTTTACAATCCATCTCTGAATTAGCCGAAACACTCCGCCAAACGATTGAAGCGGAATGTTTGGGTTTTGACCCTGACCCCATTGAAAGTGCCAAGCGTAGAAAATTGGTCTGTGATCCCGTCACAGGCTTTCGCTATTTCTTAAAAAATTACTTTCCCCATTATATCAAGCACCCTGCGGAATCAGAGCTGCATAAGTTTTTATTCTCAGCCTTGCCTGAAGTTGTACGCTCACCTGTGACCGAACAATTGGCGATTGCTGCGCCCCGTGGTGAAGCTAAATCCACATTGGTGAGTCAGTTGTTTGTGATTTGGTGCATCGTGACAGAACAAAAGCATTATGCGTTAATCGTGATGGATAGTATTGATCAGGCTTACCCAATGCTAGAAGCCATCAAAGCTGAATTGGAATTTAACCCACGCATGAAATGTGACTTTCCTGAAATCTCAGGTAAAGGTCGTGTGTGGCAGGCGCAAACCATTGTGACGCGCAATAGCATTAAAATACAAGTGGCAGGTTCAGGCAAAAAACTCCGTGGTTTACGTCATGGTCCTTATCGTCCTGATTTGGTTGTATTGGATGATATTGAGAATGATGAGCAAGTCAGCAACCCTGATCAGCGTGATAAATTGGAACGCTGGCTCACTAAAACCATCATGCCACTCGGTGAAGCTGGTGGTAAGATCGACTTTATCTACATCGGTACCATTCTGCATTATGACAGCGTATTAAGCCGTACATTGCGTAATCCATTGTGGAAGACTGCACACTTTAAAGCCATCCTCGAATGGCCTGATAATATGAGCCTGTGGGATGAATGGGAAGCCATCTATCGCAACGAAGGCGAAGCTGCTGCTTATGCGTTTTATACTGCCAATGAAACACGCATGACAAAAGGCTCTGTGGTCAGTTGGGCTGCGCGTACTTTGCATGATTTGATGAAAATCCGCTTGCGTGATGGGCATGGTGCATTTGATTCGGAATATCAAAATGATCCTGTATCAGGTGAAGATGCACCCTTTACCAATGCCATTCAGTATTATCATTCATTGCCACCGCATTTGATTTATTTTGGTGCGCTTGATCCAAGCTTAGGCAAACAAGGCGCAAGCCGAGATCCTAGTGCCATTTTGATTGGTGGCTTTGATCGTGAAAATGGCAAGCTTTATATCATCGAAGCAGACATTAAAAAGCGCCTGCCTGATCGCATCATTGAAGATGTGATCATGTATCAAAAGCAGTATCGTTGCATCTTGTGGTCAGTGGAATCTGTGCAGTTCCAAGAGTTTTTACGCACTGAATTAGTGAAGCGTTCAGCCAAAACAGGTGCACCTGTGCCAGCGCAAGCCGTCACGCCTCACAGTGATAAATTGCTAAGGATTGAGAGCTTACAACCCCATGTGAATAATGGCTTGATTCTGTTTAGCCCAAAACATCAAACTTTGATCAGCCAATTGAAACACTTCCCAAAAGCTGATCATGACGATGGCCCTGATGCGCTCCACATGCTCTGGACGCTTGCCGTCACTCGCTCACAACCATACGAATTCACCCCATTATCCAGCAATCACAAGATTGATATGGATGATGATAATTATTCGTTTAGTAAAAGATAATGCTCTACATTTATGTTGTACTTGGTATTATGTTGAGTATTTATTACGTGTAGATGAGATAATATGACAAAGCCAAAAAATGTAACTTTAAGAGCATTCAAAATAAATCAATCTAATAAATTAAATACTAGTATGAATGTTTTTAGTACCTTAAAAGAAAAATTAGAGCAATCAATAAAATCATCCGAAAGATGCTTAGTTCTTAGTCAAGATGATCCAAATAATGAAAAAGATCTAATATCTAATTATCATGAAACGGGTAATCCTCAGAGTTTTTTCTGCACAATGTTGAGAATAATACCTGGCGAAGATGCTCAGCATATTCCTAGCACACTATTAGAAAAAAATAAATTTTCTATGGACGATGTTGAAAAATTACAAAGTGAAAAGAATATCCCTGATATATGCAAAGAGAATTATTTCTTTGTTATTGATAATAATCATTTAGTTACTAATTTAAGAGGCAATAAAACGATTAAAGATCTACAGACTTATTTGGCGTGGTTATTAGATAATGATTTATTTGAATTAACACCAATGATTAATATTCCTAAAGATATTCCGCTTCAAGATATTAAAAATGTGTCTTTTAATGATTCATATTCTAGATCAATTGTCTCTGATAATTCAGATTCAGTGAAAACCAAAAGTTTTAACATGAAAGATATTGCTCAAGATTGGTTAAAGAATATCTTAGGTGGCACTAAAAGCTTAGATGATATGGATTTGGATAGAATCATTGAGGCTAACTTAATAGTGAAATGGAGTAAACCAAAAGATATGAGTAAAGAAGAGTATGAAAAAATGATGGGGGCAGTGATTAAACCTATATCAGATTTAAACGGGATAGTTATTCAGCCTAAAAAAGGAAGTGCTATTAAAGGTCAGGATATTCCTAAGAAAAAAATTATAACTGTCAGTGTGACTTCATCTGGTAAAATTATAGAAGAAGCATTGAAACAAGAAATGAGTAAATTTTTAAATGAGCTAAAAAATGACTAAGAAAAAAATCTGCATATTGATGATAACTATAGCTGTTTTATCATTAATTTTGTCTATCTGGATGAAAACAGATATGCAGTTTCTTTTATCTACAATTTTTACAATTAATGGAATCATGTTTTCTATAGGGTTAGGTTTGATAAGTAGTTTTAACCTTCAGGGGATAAAAAATAAATCATATTTAAGAGATATTCGCTCTAATATTGCAAACGTACGAAATTCATTTATTTGGTTATTTGTCTTATCATCCATCAGTTTTATTTTAACTAATATTTTTAAGAATCTGATAACAGTTTATAGTCTTAATATCGAGTTTACTAATATACATATTGTAGAAATAGATTTTAATGTATCAGTATGTTCATTGTTATTAATGTCATATTCTATAGCATATTTCATATATAACTTTATTGAAATCCAAAACTTGAATAATAGTATTGTAGATCGGCTTCTTGAAGAAGAATAAAATAACCTGAAACCCAGCACCTATGAATAGGTTGCTAAAAATATTACCCTAACCCCAATGTCAAAATTGGGGTTTTTTTATGGGTATTTTAGAGACAGCTAAACAGCGTTTAAACGGTGTTTATGTTGCATTGAAAGAAAGTTTAAAAGGCGTTCACTTGGGCAAAACCCAAGCGGATGATATCGATGTTGCTGCAACCTATTATGATGGTAATGTTCGCAATATCTCACCACGCAAGATTGCTGAGCTATTAAAGTCCGCCGATGAAGGCGACATCAGCGCCATGCATGCACTCTTTTATGAGATTGAAGAGCAAGACCCGCACATCTTCTCTGAGATGCAAAAGCGCAAAAGTGCTGTATTAACTTTGGACTGGACAGTCAAAGCACCACGAGATGCAACACCACGAGAAAAGCAGCTCACCGAATGGGTTCATACAGCTTTAACGGATTTCACACAATTTGAGGATGTGATGTTTGATGCTCTCGATGGCATCGGGCATGGCTTTTCAGCACTCGCCATCGAATGGCAGCAAGTGAACAATGAATACTTACCCAAAACGATCACATGGAAGCCACAATCAGGCTTTAAGTTAGATAAAAAAACAGATGAATTAAAACTGCTGCGCCAAGGTGAAATGGATGGCGAAGCTTTATGGCCACATCATTGGATCATTCATAAGCACCGTACTAAATCAGGCTCGTTGGCTCGTGCAGGTTTATTCCGTGTATTGGTTTGGACGTTTGTACTCAAGCACTATTCCGTGCAAGATTTAGCAGAGTTCTTAGAAATTTATGGCTTGCCTGTACGAATTGGTAAATACCCCGAAGGTACAGGTAAAGAAGCACGCCGTGTATTATTGAATGCTGTGGCAAGCTTAGGCCACAATGCTGCAGGTGTTATGCCTGATAATATGTCCATTGAATTACACAATGCTGCTGATGGCTCACATGATCCATATATGGCGATGATTTCATATTGTGAGAAAGCACAATCTAAGGTAATTGTGGGTCAAGTATTAACAGCTCAGGCTGATAATACAGGTAGCCAAGCATTGGGTAATGTTCACAATGAAGTCCGTCGAGATCTGATGGTCAGTGACGCAAAACAATTGGCACAAACATTAACTGCACAGTTAATTTATCCATTACTACACTTCAACTTCTCTGATATTGATGCGAGCCGTTTGCCTTATTTTGAATTTGATACCAAAGAAGCTGAGGATTTAGCAAGCATTGTTAGCGTGATTGGTCAGGCTGTGGATTTTGCGGACATCACAGTGGATGATTTTTACGACAGAACAGGATTCAGCAAGCCACAAAAAGGTGATGAATTACTGAAGCGTAAAATAGGTGGTTTATTTGGGCTCAATCAGCAGCATACTCATTCCCCCAATTGTGGTTGTCAGACTGTTTCATTATCTCAGGCAATCGAGCAAACCAATGATGCTGCAGTTAAGAAAGCATTGACAGTTGAGCATGAACTAGCAACTGCTGTGGATCAATTGCCTGATCGCTATTTAATGAGCTATGAAAATACTGTGTTGGATGTTGTAAAAGCACTGAAAGCCACAAATAGCTATGAAGAAGCACAAGCAAAGCTATATGAATTAATGCCAGGATTAAAAGCAGATCAATTTACTGAAGCAATGGGCCAGGCTTTATTGGTATCGGACATCGCAGGGATCATTAGCAATGAGCAATAATAGCGTTGACTTAGGCTTTGCACTCAATCTACCCAATGATCGTGCCATTGATTATTTAAGCAATAAGCAGGTTGTTCCTGCCAATCGCTTTAAAGAATTGGGTGAATCTGCCCATGCTAGAGCTTTTACGGTTGCCAATATCAATCATCTTGGGCTTTTGTCTGATATGAAAAAAAGCATGGATGAATCCATGCGACAAGGCGAGCCTTTTGAAGCATGGCGTGATCGTTTAGAAATCAGAGCGCAAAAACGTGGTTGGTTAAGTAATGGCGAATTCTTTAATCCTGATGGTGGCGAAGTCATCAAGCCTTATCGTTTAAAAACGATCTTCAATACCAACACATCATCTGCTTTTCATGCATCACGCTATCAATCCCAAATGGATAATGCGATTGATTTTCCATATCTTGAATTGGTGGCTGTGGGCGATGCTGCAACGCGTCCAAGTCATTTGGCATTGAGTGGTACAGTTAAGCGCATTGATGATCCTTTTTGGCAATCCTATTATCCTCCGCTTGGTTATAACTGCCGTTGTATTGTGATCAGTCGTAGTGATTACTACATTAAAAAGCGTGGCATTGAGATTGATGAAGTGACCAAGGTTGAGCGTGATGACGATGGTGATCCTTATGTGGAGCGCGATGGCATAGAAGTCAGACCTGATAAAGGCTTTGAATATAATAGCGCACGACACGGCTACCGACCTGATTTAGATGATTATGATCCTGTCCTGGCTAATCAGTTTTGTGAGCGAGATATGGCAAGCCCTGAATTCAACCTTCAGTATCAGCGCTTAGAACGTGAATATAAACGTGAACGTAAAAAAGCTCGTTTAGATAGCAAGCAGAAATTTAAAGATGATGTATTGGTCTCTATCAGAAGAAAGGCTCGACATAACCTTTATTTTTCAGCTGGTGTTATCACACACAATCTACCTATTCCCAAACGAACAGTATGGTTAAGTGATGACACAATTGTCAAACAGTTCAATAGTCGCTTGGGTGATGCAAAGATCAATGTAGCATTTTATACACAGTTGCCTGGCATTGTTTCTCAGCCTGATTACATTTTGGAAGGTAGAAATCGATACTATTTCATTAAGCAAACTGTGAGCGGTTGGATTCGTTCAGTTGTGAAGGTGTCATCCAATGATGAGATATTTTTAGAATCGTCCCATTACATTGATGAAAAAACACTGAAGAGTGATTTGAAGAAATACACAGTCATAAAAAAACCTTAAAGAGGTAGAGCTCCCAACATCTACACTGAATCATACTAAGCAAAACGTCTTAGTAAGTCCTACGGCAGGGAGATTCACCGTGTTTCTCTTTAAGGTGTATTTATTATGATTAAAAACTAGACAGTCGTCAAGGAGTGAAAATGGAAGTTGATATCAATGTGCCATTATACAATCCAGGCATTGAGCAGTTGCTCAACCAATGTAAAAACCGTAGCCCATTAATGAAGAAATTATCTATTGTTGTATTGAATGAAGTCACAGATAATTTTCGTTATGGCGGACGACCAGCTTGGTTGCCTGTCGCTCGTGGTGGTGTGCCTTTAACCTTAACAGGTCACTTGCGTGATTCATTTCGTGAGTTTAATACAGCAGATATTGCAGGTGCAGGGACAAATGTAGTTTATGCAGGTATTCATAATAAAGGCGGTAAAACTCGTCCACATGTGATTAGACCCAAAAATAAAAAAGCTCTGCGCTTTGGTGGTCGATTTGCTAAATCAGTCAATCATCCAGGATCAAAAATAGATAAACGAGAGTTTTTGATGATTACAGATTATGGTTGGGATGAGATTCATCATCACACGGATGAACACTTAACAAATCAATCTTAAATTTAAGCGCCACAGTGAGCTTATTTGTTTCGTAGATGAATAATGAGTGCAGAAAATCATTATCGCCATTTTTAAACGCATTTTAAACGGTTTTAAACAAGGTTTTAGATCATAGTTAAACTCACATTTCAAAATATATGATTATTACCCTGAAGCCCTGCAACATTATTTAACCTCCTCCCTACTAGATACTGTCCTTATTTCACACATCGAGAGGACAGTATGAAACGTTCAATAGCAGTAGCAGGTTTAGGCTTAGTTGCATTGACCACTGTACTTGCATCGCAAGATACAGGTGGTCGCATTCAGATTTTCCCTGCAGGCAAATTTTATGCCAAAGATGGCCGTAATCCAAATGGCTGGGAATTAACCAAAGAAGCAGCAGATAAAATCATCGCAGCAGCACAAGCACGCAAAGATGATTATTTGATTGATTACGAACATCAATCCTTACATGCCGCAACCAATGGGCAGAAAGTAATCGCTGCAGGTTGGTTTAAAAATATGGAGTTCATTGAAGGTGAAGGATTGTTCGCAACGCCTGTCGATTGGACACAAACTGCAAGTGATCACATTCATCAAAAAGAATATCGCTATATTTCACCAACATTCAGAACAAATGCTGCAGGTGAAGTGGTTGAACTATTCAGCGTCGCTTTAACCAACACACCAGCGATTGACGGCATGATGGGCGTTGTCGCATTAAGCGAAATTCCACCTGAACCATCATCTGATGTCACGATTGCAGTGCCTGCTGTGCCAATCACCAAAGAAACCTTCATGTCAGAAGTTAAAAAGGTGCTTGGTATTGCCGATGAAATTGCGCCTGATGCATTGATTGGTGCGATTCGTTCATTGGTGAATAAAGTTGAATATCTCACTGTGCAAACGCCAGGTAATCCAAATCCTGCGGAATATGTACCGATTGCAATGTTTGAAGAGATGCGTACAGAAGTAGCTACGCTCAAAGCAGATAACTTAAACAAGCAAGTCACTGCAATTGTAGAAACAGCTTTGACGGATGGCAAATTAACACCAGCACAAAAGGCCTGGGCACTCACCTATGGCGCAAAAGATTTAGTGGGCTTATCTGATTACTTGGCCAATGCAACACCGATTGTGATGCTCAATCAACAGCAGCACGTGCATACAGGTGCAACTGTCATCACAGAAGATGTTGAAGCCATGACAGAACGCGCACGTCAGATGGGTATTTCGCTAGAAGATTATCAAGCCCGTTTAGCAAAAATGAACCAAGAACTTATTAATCAATCAAGGAAAAGACTATGTCAGTGATTAAACCTGAGCGCATTAAGCAGCTCGAAACAGATGTCAAAATGAACTTTCAGTTGGGTCAAGAGCACAAGAAAGTTGATAAATCACATGAACGCTTCACGATGACTGTGCCGTCTAACTCAGCATCTAATACTTATGAGTGGTTGGGTGAAATGCCTGGCGTGAATGAATGGGTTGGCCCACGTAAATTGGGTAATGTTCAGATGTTTGCGTATGAGGTTCATAACAAATCATGGGAAGCTTCTGTTCAAGTGACAGAAATGGAAGTGATGAACAATCAATTGGCAGGTAAATATTTAAATGCCCAAAAATTGGGACAAACCATTGAATCCCATCCTGCAAAATTATCCTTCTTGGCTTTAGCAAGTGGTCATTTAAATACTTGCTATGACGGACAGAACTTCTTTGATACAGAACATCCTGTCTTTGCAAACAATGATGGTACGGGGGCTGTCACTAAAGTATCCAATAATGATGAGGGAGATGATCCCGATGCATTGGCATGGTTCTTGTTAGACACAACTGACATCATTCAGCCCATTGTTTTCCAACCACGTACTTCTGTTCGCTTTATGACCAATGGCCGTACAGATGAATCTGAAGCCTTCTTCATGGAAAAAGTCATCAAGTTTGGTGCGGACTACTACGGCAATGTTGGCTACGGCTTATGGTGTAAAGCATACCGTTCAACAAAACCATTGACTGCTGAAAACATCGAAAAAGCATACGTTGAAATGACGAATTGGAAAGCCAATGGCGGTGAAAACTTAGGTGTTGCCCCTGATTTATTGGTGATTCCATCATTGATGAAGTTTGATGCTGCGAAGATTTTGAAATCTAAATTCATCGATGGTACAGACAACACGCTCTATGACTTGTTGGAAGTATTGGAATCTCCAAAGCTTAACAACGTACCAAAATAACCATCCTTTGAACTTGAAGCACCCTAATTTTAGGGTGCATTTAAGGAGCTAACATGCCTGAAAATAAACAATTAACCGTGCAGAAATTGCAAGAAAAACTAGATGCAATGGGCGTTCCATACAACAAAAAAGCAAAGTTGGAAGAACTTCAAGCCCTTTATGATGAAAACCAACGTCCTTTTGAAGTTGTGCCAGGTCAAATGGTGAAAGTTATGACCAAAGATAAGGATGGTAATGACATCGAAGGCGAAATGGCATTGGATTTATTGATGGGAGCTGATGAAGTGATCATTCAATTGAAAGAAGAAAATGCACAGTTGAAAGCGACCAATGTATCACTTTATGAAGTCAATGAAGCATTAGAAGCAAAAAATGCAGAATTGGAAGCCAAACAATCCACAATCATTATGGGTGAATTGGATGAAGCCACCGAAGATCATAATCTTGGTACGGGTGACAATATTGCAAATGTTTCCACTGTGATTGGTTTGGAATCTCGCATGCGTGCAGGTTTTACATTCACACGCAAAACAGCCACTTATTACTTGAGTGATGAAGAGCTGGCAGCGATCAAGGCGGATAATCACTTAATCATTCATGGTGAAGTGAAAAAGCGTGAGGTTGAGTAATGTACGCCTCAGTTCAGGATTTGATCAAGCAATATGGTGAGATTGAAGCTATGGCATTATCTGACCGTGTGCGCCGCAACAAAATTGATCCCGTTGTGTTGGAAAACGCATTGGATGATGCCAATAGCACCATTGATACATATTTGAGTCGCTATACATTGCCATTGAAATCAGTACCCAAGGCATTAAAACGCATTGCTTGTGATATGGCACGCTATTACTTATGTGGCGGTGCTGTGGTGGAAACTGAACTGATTCGCCGCCGTTATGAAGATGCCATTCGCTTCTTGGAAAAAGTGGCGAATGGTTCTATCCAATTGGGCTTGGATGATAACAACGAAGCCGTGGAAACGGATGATGATTCCATCATGTTTTCTAATCCTAAAAACAAAATATTTAGTCGAGATATCTCATGATTGCAACTGTTGAAACGCGTATTGTTGAGCGATTGCGTGAAGGGTTGGGCGACATTGTGGCATCCATTGGCAGTTATGGTGGTGAATTGGATGACAATGTCTTTGATTCCATTCGTGTATTGCCTGCAATTTGGGTCACTTATGGTGGTTCAAGTCGCATTGAGGTTGCTAACACTGCGCGTTCTCGCTTTAGAGAAACTCATCAATTCATCACCATGATTGCCGTGCGCTCTGTACGCTCAGAAGAAGCCCAACGATTGGGTGGTACTGATCTTTATGAAGTGGGTAGTTATCAACTCATTCGTGCAGTGAAGTATTTGCTCACTAATCAAACGTTGGGTGGCATCGTTCACAAGGGATTAACGCCACGTAACATCCGCACATTGCACAATCACACCATGACAATGGAAGGTGCTTTGTCTGTGTTTGCAGTGGAGTGGGAAGTTTTATTGGATGAATTTAGTCAATTAGAAGATGGAAGATTCCCCATTGAAACAGATGATCCTAACCATCCTGATCATTGGTTCAACGAATTCAAACGGAACGCTTTATCCCCTGAATACCCTGATCTTTTATCCATTTATGGCAAGGTTCAAAACACTGAACCAACTGAAGAATCCGTATCCTTTATCACAAAATTAGGAGACAACAATGCTGAAAGTTAAAGCAAACAATGGCATTCGAGTGCCATATGAACACAAGGCCAATCAATACATTGGCAGTGAACCTGTTGAAGTGAAAGCTTCAGCTTATTATCTTCGTCAGATCAAAGCTGGCGATCTCATTGAGGTTGTAGATGTTAAAACAACTAAAAAAACTGCGCAAAAAGATGAGGTGAAGAATGGCTAGTCCAAATATTAGCTTTGAAACGATCCCAAGCTCTATTCGTGTGCCTGGTCGTTACATTGAGTTTAATACCAAGCTTGCAGTGCGCACATTGCCAGCGAATCCACAGAAAGTGCTATTGATTGCACAGCAACTGCCAACAGCCACGATCGAACCATTAACACCTGTTCAAGTGTTTAGTGATGATGAAGCTGCTAACTTATTTGGTGCAGGCTCTTGGGCGCATTTATTAACACGCCAAGCGATTCGCAATAATCAATACATGGATTTCTCCGTGATTGGCGTAAAAGATGATGAGGCAGGCATTCAAGCTGTGGGTGATCTCACAATTTCGGGTGCTGCGGGCTCATCAGGTCAAGTGATTGTTAATGTTGGCGTAGAAGATTACCGTGTTTCAGTCACAAGTAAAGAAGCAACCGCATCCATTATGGATCGTTTGGTTGAGGTATTGAATGGTGATCCTGATAGCCCTGTAATCGCAGCCAAAGCAGACAATAAAATCACATTAACGGCAAAACATGCTGGCGAAATTGGCAATGAAATCACGATTTCAATTCGTACAACAAGCCGTGATCTAATTGTTTCAAGCAATCCAATGGCGAACGGCGAAGGCAACCCGAACATTGTCAAAGCCTTGGCGGAAGTGGCTGGTAAGCATTACCACATCATTATTTCCCCTTTCAGCGATGATCCAAACTTGCAATCGTTGAGTGAACACATTGAAAACGTCAGTAATGCCATTGAAAAACGTGGTGCAATTGGTGTGGCAGCATGGAAAGGTTCTTTATCTACAGGCACAACACAAGCGGCTAAATTGAATGATGGTCGTTTAACAATGGCATGGTATCGTAATGCGGCTGTGACTAATGGCATAATTGCTGCAGGCTATGGTGCTGTGATTGCTTTTGAAGAAGATCCAGCGCGACCGCTCAATACGTTAGAGATTAAAGGCCTCGGTATCACAACAGAAAATGATTGGCCGATGTTCACAGAGCAAAACAATGCATTGTATAACGGCTTAACGCCTTTAACCATCGTCAATAATCGTGTGCAAATCTTGCGTGCGATTAGCACTTACACCAAAAATGCCACAGGTACGGATGACCCTGCGTTATTGGACATCACAACCATTCGCACATTGGATTATGTCCGTACTGCAGTGGATCAGCGCATTGCGCTCCGTTTCCCCCGTGAAAAGCTCTCCAATAAAACACCACCCAAAGTACGCAGTGAAATTTTGGATGTGCTTTACAAAATGGAAGAATTAGAAATTTTGGAAGAAGTAGCAGCGAATCAAAAGCTATTGATCGTTGAGCGAGATCTTCAAGACCCTAATCGTTTAAATACTGCAATCCCTGCCAATGTGGTTAATGGCTTACATGTATTCGCCGCACGCATCGATCTGTATCTTTAATTAATCCATTCTTAACATTAAATCCTGAAAGCCTGCACCTGCAGGCTTTTTTGTTGCCCGTGCATAATGCCCACATGGACAGACTATTAAACCCAAATACAGGCGACTATGAAGCCAATGGCGAAATGACCGACACATTGCAAAATGCAGTGTATATCTCGCTCATTACACCCCTTGGATCATATTGCTTGAACCCAAGTTTAGGCTCGCTCCTTCACACTCTAAAGCGTGAGAAAGATGTTAGCCGTGTTGGGTTGCTCGCTGAACAATATGCATACGAGGCACTTGAGCACATTTTAGATGATGGCCGTGCAAAACAAATCGATATTACAGCTGATCAACCTCACAATGGCGCAATGATTCTCAATATTATCGTAATCGATAACAGAGGTGTCAGGAGCGTGTTTAAACACTTGGTATCCGTGATTTAAAGGACAGTTAAATGGCATTTAATCCCCCAAAATTTGAGCAAATCAGAGATTCTATTCTGCGTGATATTAAATCCATGAAGCCAGATGCTGATATCTCCATTGATTCAGATTATTACATCCGTGCATCTAGCGTTGCTGCGTGTTGCGAGGGTCAATATGCCCATCAATCATGGATTGCTCGCCAAATCTTTGGCGATACTGCGGACACTGAATTTTTAGAATGGCATGCGGCCACGCTTGATATTTATCGCAAAGCTGCAACCACATCCACAGGGTTGGTGCGCATCTTTGGTGAACCGCTTTCTGTCATCCAAGAGGATTTGATCATCAAATGGGGGGATTTAGAGTATCGCACTACAGAAGCCAAAACGATTGAAGCCAAGCAAACCTTTGTGGAGGTTAAAATCATCGCCAATCAAACAGGCACTCGATTCAATACAGAAAAAGAACAAGTATCGATGCTGACAGCAGCACCGAGCGGATGTCGCACTGAATGTATTATCCTCAATGCGTTGGGTGGCACAGCACAAGAGTCCGATGCATCGTTGTTAGATCGTTATTTAGAACGACTGCGCAGACCACCAGCAGGCGGTAACAAATACGATTTTAGAAACTGGGCTTTAGAAGTACCTGGCGTAACCAATGCCTATGTCTATCCGCTTCGCCGTGGATTGGGAACGGTTGATATTGCCATCACCAGCGCTGCCAATTTACCCTCCGCTGAATTGGTAAAAATCACACAAGATCACATTGATGATATTCGTTCAGTGACTGCTAAAGAAGCATTGGTACTAACACCTGTACCAAGTTTTATTGATTTTGATGTCAAAGTCACAGTGCAAGGCATTGTGTTATCCGATGCTGAAAAAGAGATCCAAGCGGTTTTATCTGATTATTTCTTGCGCTTAGCGCCTGGAGAATCGTTTATTCTCTCACGAGTGGAAGCCTTAATCAGTGACATTGTAGGCGTGATTGATCGCAAAATCATTACACCAACTAGCAACCAAACAGTCGAAATTGACAAAGAAATGACTTGGTTCAGATTGGGGACACTGAAAGTGAGCGAGCTATGATGGATTATCGCATTGCATTGCCAAAGCTGCTGCCACCTGTTTCCTATGATCGCAACGGTGCAGAATTAAAAATCAGTTTATTGGCTGAAGCTAATGCCCTCAATACCGTCCAAGCACACGCAACCAAAGTGCTAAATGCAGTGACACCATTCTATGCAGGTGAATTGCTAGAAGATTGGGAGCGAGTTTTAGGTTTAATCATTGATAAAGCCGATTTATACCAAGCTCGATTGGAACGTGTGCTAGAAAAACTTGCTGAAGTGGGTGGTTTAAGCATTCCGTATTTTATCGGATTGGCAGCCAAAACAGGCTATGAGATCAGCATCTCAGAAGGCGCAGATGAAATATTCCGAGCAGGCGTTAACCGCGTAGGTGATCGCTTAGGTAGCGATGATTTACTGTGGGTTTGGCGTGTTCATGTCAAAAGCAAGTTTGAGAAAATCTATTACTTCAGAGCTGGTATGAGCCATGCCAATGACCGCTTACGTGTTTATGCTGACCCTGCCTTAGAAGCAATTCTCAACGACCTAAAGCCAGCCTTTACCTACATTACATTTTTTTATTCAGATCTAAATGAGGAATCCTAATGATTATTGATATTCCAACCGTTGAGGGTGGTGAGTTTATTGATGGTGGCCCGAATACTCTCGGCACTATCGTGCGAGCCAATTTTCTCAACTCATTAATGAAAAGCAGCACCGCAACAACGAAAGAGATCCAAACTGTTTTAAGTAAAAACGGCATTCAACCTGATGATCGTGTGCATGATCAGTTGTTTAAAGCCATCAGTAAAATGGTGACGGATGGCAAAGTTACGTTGACAGATGTTTTAGGCACATCAAAAACCCTCGCAGCATCTCAGTTTTTAGTGAACGAAGTGAATAAGAAGATTCCACCTTTATCATCTACATTGAGCGATAATACGACGCAAGCTGCAACACCAAAGATGGTGAATGATGTTAATCGTAAAGCGGTACTTGCTCAAACAACTGCTGAGAATGCTGATGCTGAGGCAAAAGGAGCAAAGAAAAAAGCTGATCAAGTACCAAACCCTGCAGCTAACAATTTTGTGGTAGGTAATACAACGACTGCTTATAAGCTGATGACTGTTGCTCAGGTAAAATCTCTTTTAGGCGTACCTGCTGCTACAAAACTATATGGCACAATTGGCCAAGCAATAGATGGTGCGATGACACAGAAAGCTGTAACAGATGCAATGATTGGCTTTAATCAAAAATATTATGATGTAATGTCTGAAAGAGTTAGAAAGACAAAATATACAAATACAACAGGCAAGCCGATTTTTGCTAGCTTATATAAAACAAATAATCAGTCAGGCGGATATTTTTATGTTGATGATCAAATCGTTGCATATTTTTCAAATGGTGCTCAAACGGCGACTGCAACAGCAGTCATTATTCCGCCTGAATCTACATATTATTATGATGTTGCGCTCAGTAATTTTTGGGAATTAAGATAATGAATACAAAACATTTTAAAGATAGTCAAAATAATACATTTGGTTTAGATACAACGTCTGAAAATTGGGAATCTTTTATTAAAGAAGATTGGATTGAAATCACAATCGAAGAAGCGCAAGCAATTGCAAATCCTCCACCATCTCAAATTGAGATTGATCTGCAAAAAGAAAAAGAAAACATTGCATTTCTTGCATCTGAATCTGAGCGCACAGAATCTGAGATCAAAGTTTATGAGCGTATGCGTGATCGTAATCGTGCTGATGAAGATGACTTAGCAATGCTTGAAGCATTAGAAGATTATTCGATTGATCTGAAGAAAGTTACAAAGCAAAAAGGATGGCCATTAGAAGTTGAATGGCCTGTAGCCCCTAGGTTTTAAATAAAGATGGCGACTGTATGAATGCGTGAACATTCATACAGCCAGCTGAACTGATCTGA
>NZ_MVDO01000219.1 GCF_002006755.1 Wohlfahrtiimonas larvae
AACCACCAATCTTAATCGCAATCTATGTGTAGTTTATGCTGGCCACACTTCACACATTGAAATAAATACCCCACAACAGATCCATCTTGAGAAATATATTGGAGCATTTCGGATGAATATCCTCTTCCTGAATCATCCAAATCCTGCTTAATCTCATTATAAAATGGTGCAATCATTTTTGTATCTGTATAATCTATAAATGCACAAGGCTCATTGCAATGTGTTAACCACTTTTCTTGTTGCCATGAAAAATATGAAGGTGTCCTTGAGCAGATCTCATCGAGCAAATTAGCATCGATCATTGGCTCAGGATCATCAGGATTAGGCGAAACACCTTCTATTCCACAATAATCATTGAATGAACCATCATACTTGGCTGCCGCAGAACCAGCTACAATACACCAAGGACACAAATAATCAGGATCATCCACACTATAAAATGAACCAACATATTTTAAATCTCGTACTTCGTTACATACAGAGCATCTACCTAGCTCTTTGACAAAAAGATCTAACTCATAAACATTAGGATGATATTTAAATTTAGGTAAATCCATTTTGCCTCCTTAATTATTTAATTAATCTAATAAATATATTTCACGCAGGCTGTGCCATATTTAGCAATTTCTATTTTTATAGCAAAAGCCCTGCTATCGCAGGGCCATGTATTATTAAACTATTAAAAGATTACAAAGCTTGGATTTTTACTAACTGCTGATTCAATTCAGCCAATGTATTTTCCATATCAGCTAATTTCTCACGCTCTTTAGCCACAACAGCTTCAGGTGCTTTAGCAATGAAGCCTTCATTAGATAACTTCCCTGCCAATTGCTGAATGCTTGGTGCTAATTTAGAAATCTCACGATTCAAACGTGTTAATTCTTGTTCCTTATCGATCAATCCCGCCAATGGAATCATCAAGCGCATTTTTCCCACAACAGCAACTGCTGATTCTGGCGCATCACCATGACAAGCTACCAATGATTCTAAACGCCCCATTTTCAATAGGAACAATTCATTTTCAGAAATACGACGCTGATCTTCTGCTGATGCATTCTCATATAACACAGGTAAAGGCTTGCCTGGTGCAATATTCATTTCTGCACGAATACGACGAACTTCTAATAATACAGATTGCAACCAAGCAATGTCAGCTTCCAATGCTTCATTACGCACATCCATTGATGGATATTCTGCAACGATCAAACCATCAGTTTGTTTGAACTGAGGCGCAATCACAACCAACTGCTGCCAAATCTCTTCTGTAATATAAGGCATGAATGGATGTAACATTTTCAAAATCGCATCCAATGTAAACATCAATGTATGACGCGTTGCTGCTTTTGCTTCATCACTGAAATCACCATTCAAGATTGGCTTAGTTAATTCTAAGTACCAATCACAGAATTCATTCCAGATGAAGTCATACAATGTTTGTGTTGCTAAGTCGAAACGATATTGTTCAATATGACGCTCAACTTCTTTATTCACATAAGTTAAACGAGATAAAATCCAATGATCGATGTGTGAACGTGCAGCAGGATTATCTGCAATCAGCTTATCTTCTGCATTCATGAATACGAAACGCGCAGCATTCCAGATTTTATTACAGAAGTTTGAATAACCTTCAACACGACCAACATCAAAAATAACATCACGACCATTCGTTGCTTGCGCTGTAAATGTGAAACGTAATGCATCCGTACCATAAGCTTTAATGCCTTCTGGGAAGTTTTTGCGAGTTGATTTTTCAATACGCTCTGCCATTTGTGGCTGCATCAAACCTGAGGTACGCTTTTTCACCAAGCTTTCTAAATCAATACCATCAATCAAATCAATTGGATCTAAAACGTTACCTTTAGATTTACTCATCTTTTGACCATCTTGGTCGCGCACTAAACCGTGGATATACACTTCATGGAAAGGAATTTCCTGCATGAAATGTTTACCCATCATAATCATACGTGCAACCCAGAAGAAGATGATGTCAAAACCAGTTACCAACACAGATGTTGGATAGAAAGTTTTGAGCTCTTCTGTATTTTCAGGCCAACCTAAAGTTGTGAACGGCCACAATGCTGATGAATACCAAGTATCCAACACATCTTCATCTTGTTTTAATGGGCGATCATCCAAATTATATTTTGTGCGCGCTTCAGCTTCATCATGCGCAACATAAATATTACCTTCTTCATCGTACCAAGCTGGGATTTGGTGCCCCCACCATAATTGACGAGAAATACACCAATCTTGAATGTTATTCATCCATTCGAAATATGTTTTTTCCCAGTTTTCAGGTACAAATTTAATTTCGCCTGATTTAACTGCTTCGATCGCAGGTTTTGCCATAGTTTTAGCATCAACATACCATTGATCTGTTAAATATGGTTCGATCACTTGGCCAGTGCGATCACCACGAGGAATTTTTAATGTATGCGGTTCGATTTTCTCTAATAAACCTGCTGCTTCAAAATCTGCAACAATCCGTTTACGTGCATCAAAACGATCCATCCCACGATAAGCTTCTGGCGCTTCGTCATTAATTTTGGCATCGTCTGTTAAGATGTTGATCATTGGTAAGTTATGACGCTTACCCATTTCATAGTCATTAAAATCATGCGCTGGCGTGATTTTAACGCAACCAGTACCAAATTCTTGATCCACATAATCATCTGCGATGATTGGAATTTGGCGCCCTGTCAATGGTAAATCAATCATTTTACCAATCAAATGCGTATAACGTTCATCATTAGGGTTTACCGCAACAGCTGTATCACCCAACATTGTTTCAGGACGAGTTGTCGCAACAATCATTACTTCATCAGTGCCAGCAATTGGGTAACGTAAATGCCACAATGACCCCTGTTCTTCTAATGATTCAACTTCGATATCTGACACTGCAGTTTTCAAAACAGGATCCCAGTTCACCAAACGCTTACCGCGATAGATTAAACCTTGATCGTATAAATCTACGAATGTTTTCTTAACAGCCTCAGATAAGCCTTCATCCATTGTAAAACGCTCGCGTGACCAATCAGCACTTGCACCCATACGGCGAAGTTGCTGCATGATTGCACCACCTGATTGCTCTTTCCATTCCCAAATTTTTTCAACAAATTTATTGCGACCTAAATCATGACGCGTTAATCCTTGTTGATTCAATTGACGTTCTACAACCATTTGCGTTGCAATACCTGCATGATCCGTACCAGGTTGCCACAGAGTATTATCACCTTTCATACGATGATAGCGGATTAATACATCCATAATCGTATCTTGGAAAGCATGCCCCATGTGCAAAGTACCTGTGACGTTTGGTGGTGGGATGACGATACAATAAGCAGGCTTTGTCACATCACCTGATGCTTTAAAAAAACCGTTAGATTCCCAAAATCCGTACCACTTTGATTCAATTGCACTTGGCTGATATGTCTTTTCCATAATATTCCGATAAAACCGTAGTTAAAAATACTAAAAGTTATCATTCTAGCACTTCCACTTAAACAAACACAATGATCTTGTCAGCATTTATAAAATCAAGTTGATAGCCTAATATATAGCTTATTTTATACATAAAAAAACCTACGAAATAATCTTTCGCAGGCTTATGAAATCCAAGATCAATAAATCTATTTAGATAAAATCTCTTGAATTTTCTGAGCAACGCCCATTCCCCACTGCTGGCCAACAACCATAGACTCTTGCATAATCATAGGTTGTTTTTCAACTAATTTTTTACCTGCAGGAGATTGATAGAATTCTAAGAATGCTTTGACATCTTCCTCAGTAAATTGCTTTTGATATACAGGCACCAACAAATCAACTAATTGATCAACTTTAAATTCTTTCTGAACTTCTGCAATTTGAGCATCTGTTGCTCCTGCTGCTTTTAATTGAGCCAACAATTGATCAAAAACCATCGTGCCCATTTCTGCTGCACCTGTTTCAACAATTAATTGCTTAATGCTTTGCTCTGAAGCTGTTTGTGCAAATACTGCAGAAGAGAAGATTAGTGATGAACCTAAACATACGGATAATAATAATTTTTTCACGATGTTTTTCCTTAAAATAAATAAAATGCCAGTAGGCGAAAATATTATATCAACAATATTTTATAAAATTGTAAAGGAAATTATCGGTTATCAATTTTTTCAGGATACAAATCATGATTCAATAAACGTGTTTCAGCAAATTCAGCCCAGCGACTATTTGGCATGCCGTAATTCACATAAGGATCAATAGAAATACCACCACGCGGTGTGAATTTACCCCAAATTTCCATGTATCTTGGTTGCAATAAACTCACTAAATCTTTCAGCATTTTATTCACGCAATCTTCATGAAAACTGCCTTCATTGCGGAAACTGAATAAATATAATTTGAGTGATTTGCTTTCCACCATTTTTTGATCAGGAATGTAGCTGATATAGATTGTGGCAAAATCAGGTTGGCCAGTCATCGGGCATAATGCCGTAAATTCAGGGCAGTTAAACTTCACAAATGTATTGCTTTCAGGATGCGCATTATCAAATGCTTCCAAAACAGCAGGATTATAACGATCAGAATATTCTGTTTTCTGATTGCCAAGTAAAGTTAAACCTTCAGTATTTGACATAAAAACTCCTTAGTTTTTTTGTGTGGGAGGATTTCGAACCACAATGGAACGGTAATATGCTAATGAATCATGGCATTAAAAGCAAAATAATTGGTGTTGTGATAGCTGATAACAGAGTTGACAATACAATGCCCGATGCAACTGCATCCTCGATTTCTTTGAATTTCAAAGCCATTAAATAAACATTCATGCCTGCTGCCAATGAACCTAAAATTACGATCGCTTTAGTTTCAAATGCAGACAAACCTAAAGCTAAAGCGCATAACCAAATGACCAGTGGATGCAACACTAATTTAAAGAACACCAAAAATATGCTGACTTTTAGGCTAGAACCAATGCGATATTCCGCTAAACCCATGCCAAGCACTAATAAGGATAATGGCGCAACCATATCTGAAAACATCGAAATCGTTTTGCCTGCAAATTGCGGAATCGGCAATCGAACATAACTTGCCAATAAACCAAGCATGATCCCGATTACAACTGGATTTTTCAATACGCCTTTAAAGGTCGCCACCATTCCTCGCACGGAAAATGAACCATGATCCGCCCATTCGATTGAGAAAGAAACCAAACTCCATAACAACAATGCATTGAATGAGATGATCATTGCAGAAACTGCAATCGCATCATCGCCCATAAAAAGCATTAAGATCGGGATACCGATCATCACGTTATTGGCAAAGATTGTGCCCACACCAAATACAGAACTTGCCCGTGATGTCAGCTTTAAAGCCTTTTTAGAAAAGAAATGTGCAATAAAAAAGAGAATAAAAGAGCCACCGAAATATGCCAATATTAACTTGGGATCAACATCTTCTTGCTCATGGAATTTGCTCATTACACCAAAGAGCATAATAGGGATGGCTAAATTAAATAAAAACTGTGTTAATCCTCGTGTGAAATCTTTCGGCCATTTCCTAAATCGCACCAGGTAATAACCTAGTCCGATCAATATAAAAAATGGCAATAATGCGTAAATTTGCTGAAAGAATGAATAAACAAAAGAAGACATATTAAGAATAACTCTGCAATGAGAATGATTATTCTAATGTAGCAAAGAATAAGCAAAATAGAAGAAAGTTTTTGGTTTCTTGATGTGCTTTGTCATTCTCATACAGAATCAAACTTTAGGGTTAATCATAAAAAATTTCCCAATTATTATTACCTCGATAAATAACATCATCAAAAGGTGTTAACAACATTGTTCGATAAGATAACTGATAAACTTGCGTCATTAAAGGCTCATTTTCAGGGATTTTCGCAGGCAATAAATAATAAATAAAACGCATTTGATACTTTGAATATTCTGTATTAATGCCATTGATAAATTCACGCTCAGGATATTTTCCATGCTCTTGTTCATATTGCCGTATGAGATTAACAACATTTTCTCTAGTTTCAATTTGCTTAATTTGCAGATATTGCCCATAACCATAAAATACACAAAACACTAATACATATATCCCTAAACGAATTAAGCTGGTTTTACGTTTATCTTTTTTAAATATTGCAGTAAACAACCAAGTAATTGAGCTAATAATAAGAAGTAATACAAATACATAGCTAAATATATAAACATTCAGCGTTAAAAATAAAATAATTCCACACAAAAATAATGTAGAAAAATACTCCCAAATAATATTAATACCTTTACCAATAGCTTTTAACATTGCTGTGAACCTTTTATTATTGTTATTTATTCAAACCAAAGGGCTGATAACTTTATCACCCCCTGTATTTTACTGCTTTATTTCGTTTTATGCTTTAAATGAAACCTCAAGATAAATGCTCGGAGTGCTTGTTTCATTGCTCGATCTTCTCGTAATCCTCTAGTTCTCATGATCATTCTCCTCTACTTTTCTTCTCTTAATAACAGAACTTGTTTGTGATAATGCATACCAATCCACATTTCTTGTGAGAATCATCGTTGCGCTGATTGCCAAGAACAGAAAGATTGAGCCAAGTAATAAGCTGTATTCTTCGCCATTCAACAAGATATATAACGTGATGTATAACAACGCCAATAATCCCGCAAAACTCAGTGATATTTTTTTATCTTTCAATACGCTGTGCATGTAATAAGTGATGAGCCCAATACACGATAAT
>NZ_MVDO01000022.1 GCF_002006755.1 Wohlfahrtiimonas larvae
GATTGGTCAACTAGAGGCGGAGGTTATTAAAGGTCAAGAAATTGTGATCGAGGAACAATTAGTTGAATCAGCAGATGCAAATTTAAGAAAACGCTTAAAATGCTTGGAACAAATTATTGCAGGGCAAGAGAGTGCAAGAGCTTTTTTAAGCGAAAAGAGTCTGCATGCTGAACAAGTGGCATTTGAATTAGTATTACATAGAGAAATTTTGTTAGATAAAACTTCTCCAATAGATGAAAGAGATGCTCGCTTAGCGATGCAGGTGAAAATTTTAGAAGATGCAATGAATAATCAACGCAGTGAAAAAGACAAAAAGCATCAATTGAAATTGTTGGATGATAAATGGTTAGAGAATGTTGTTGGGAAGATTCCTGATTCTCTTTATCAGCGATTCAGATAAATGGAGTTTTATTCATCCTTGAGGTTTGATAGAATTGCAAAGTTCGAATGATCAATTGATTATATTTTAGGAAAACAACAATTATGATGCAGTATATTCGCGAACGAGCGACGAGTAAATTTGCTAAGTTTCTATTCTTAGGGATTATTATCTCTTTCTTTGGGTTTGGTGGATCAGGATTCTTTAGCAGTATTAATGACTCCACAGTGGCTAAGGTTAATGGCGAGAAAATCTCAACGGGCGTTTTATCGAATGCTTATACGAATTATTTGCAAAATAGTGGTGGTGTGTTGCCTGAGGGTAATGATGCTAAAATTGTTAAAAAACAGGTTTTGAATAGTTTAATTCAAGAAATTGTGATGACCCAAGCTGCGAAAAAAATGGGAGTGGTTGCTTCTGATGATGAAATTCGTGCAGCGATTAAATCATTAACATTTTTGCAGAATGCTGATGGCCAATTTGATCCTAATCTTTATCAAATTTATTTACAGCAACAAGGGTTAACCTCTGCTCAGTGGGAAGATAATCTTCGTCAGCAATTGACCTTGCAATTGTTAGTATCAGCTATTGGCAATTCTGTCATTATTACTGAATCAAATTTGGAAGATTTTGCAAAAGTTGATCGTGAAAAACGTAATATTGCAATATTAGCATTACCACTAGAGCAATTTGCACAAGATATTAATGTGACAGATAAAATGATCACAGAATATTACGAGCAAAATCAGTCAAAATATGTGACTGAACCACGTGTTAAATTGGCATATGTGACTTTGCCAGAAGTCGATACAGATAATGTATCTGTGACAAATGAAGAAATTGCTGAACGTGTTCACGCTATGAAAGCTAAACAACAAAGTAATGAAACACGTTCTGCAGATCAATTGATTATTCAATTCAGTACAGAAGCTGAAAAAGAAGCGGCAATTGCAACATTAAATAAAGTATATGATGAGTTGACTAATGGCTCATTAACTTTTGAAGATGCAAAAACGCAAGTAACAGCATTGTCAGATGGTTTATTTTATGAAACAGGTGTTGTTAAAAGATCAGAGAACATGCAATCAGTAGATCAGGCATTATTTGAAATGGCAAAAGA
>NZ_MVDO01000220.1 GCF_002006755.1 Wohlfahrtiimonas larvae
CAAGAACAGAAAGATTGAGCCAAGTAATAAGCTGTATTCTTCGCCATTCAACAAGATATATAACGTGATGTATAACAACGCCAATAATCCCGCAAAACTCAGTGATATTTTTTTATCTTTCAATACGCTGTGCATGTAATAAGTGATGAGCCCAATACACGATAATGAAGCAACCCAATAAGCTAATAAAAAGCCGATGTGTTCAGACAATGAAATGAGTAGCAAGAAGAACAGAACTAAGGCAAAGCCAACCAGTGCATATTGCATTGCATGGATATTCATACCGCGCATCACTTCAAACACAAAAAAACCTGCAAATGTTAATCCAATGAACAAGATCGCATATTTCACAGCACGATCACTTTTGCGATAATGATCCACAGGATCTACTAAATCTACACCAAAATTTGTAATGTTATTCGTTTCACAATAACTTTCACTTGTTTGCCAACAACTCATCAATGCAGCTGGTGTAATATTTGAGAACTGATTCACTTCCCAAGTTGCTTGGAAAGATTGATCGCCAACTGTGCGCTCTTTTGGCAATGCATTACCAATAAAACTTGGATGTGGCCATATTCCATTGAGTTTAACCGTTGTTTCTTTACCTGCTGATAAGAAGTTTAAGCGCGAAGTGCCCATTAATTCCAAATTAATATCAAACTTAATCACACCGCCATTTTGTAAATCAACATTGGTCAAAGAGCTTTTAACGCCTTCTGATAAATAACCACGTGCACTCAATGGTGACAAAGTCATTTTACTGCCATTCAATTTCATTTCTGTTGTATTGCCAATCCCGCGAATATCAGAAACGCGCATTGCAATGTACGGCTCGCCGAGTTCATAATTATTCGTAGAATCTTTTAAACCCAAGTTTTTAGGTAAAGTGAACTGCCCTGTTAGCTGCCCTTTGAATGTATATAAATTGGCTTTATAAATGCCACGATATCTTTCTTCTGTTGTTAAATCGCCCGCGATATTCAGTTGATCAGGAAAGAAATATAAAGCTTCATCCGAACGAACATAAACTTTACGATCGCTGTCATAAGTTGTGACTGAATATGGCACTGTGATAATTGGCCCTGCCAATGTTTGTGATCTTACAGAGCTCTTTGCAATATCTTCTTCAACACTGCTTTTAAGATACATTCGCTCATTGATCAAAGAACTGATCATGCCAATGCCAATCAATAGCACGACGATGATCACCAACACGGATATCATCTTTTTTGTTAAATTATTCATTATCTCTCCATCATTAAATTTGATGGTTTATTCTCTGATACCAATATGAAGAGATCATGAGGTGAATGTGTTTTTTATGTGAAGCGCAGTATAAATTTTCCAATAAAAAAGCAGACTTAGTTTAAGCCTGCCTTTTGATGATTTATATGAACGAATGTTTATTTAGTTTGGTACTTGTTGTTTAAAGCTCAAAACCCAGCCAATCACAAGGCCAATTAAAGCAGGTGTGATCCAGCCCATATTGATATCTGAAAATGGCAAAATACCATCTACAGATGAAGTAATATTCAATACAATTGGATTCTTACTGATCACATCTGTTGTTGCTTTTAAGCCTTCAATGATTGCTGCAAGCAATGTGAATACAGTCGTACATTGATACACGATTCTTTTATGCTGAAACAATGGTGATAACAATGCCAAGAGGATTAATGTAATCGCTAATGGATATAAGAACATCAATACAGGTACAGAGATTTGGATGATGGAAGTTAAACCAACATTCGCAACTAATAAACCTGCAATACTAAAACCATGCACAAAGTTGCGATAAGAAATGGACGGAAACAATTCATGGAACATATCAGAACAAGCCGTGATTAGACCAATCGCTGTTTTTAAGCAGGCAATCGTTACAATGATTGCCAATAAAATCGAACCTAAGAAACCAAAATAGTGCTGAGAAACTTGTGCCAATGCAATGCCACCATTTGCCGATAATGGAAATACATTTAAACTCGTGGCGCCAATATAGGCCAAGCAACCATAAATCAATGCCATTAAAATCACACTCACAAAGCCTGACTTCATGACATCTTTGGCAATATCAGTTGTATTGGTTACGCCAAAGCGTTTAATGGCACTCACAACAATGATACCGAAAGCCAAAGAAGCCAACGCATCCATTGTATTATAGCCTTCTGTGAATCCTTTGAAGAAAGCATTTTGTTGATAGCTTGGGTGAACAGGCAATGTTTCAATCGCACCCATTGGTTTCACAAAAGCACTGATGATCAAAAATGCTAAGAATATGAGAAACAATGGATTCAATACTTTGCCAACCCAAACCATAATATTCGTTGGATTCAAAGACAAAAGCCAGCTCAATAAAAAGAAAACTAAAGAAAATGCTAATAATCCGTAGCTCAACATATCTGCACTTAAAAATGGTGTAAAACCAATTTCAAAGGAAACTGTTGCCGTTCTTGGTAAAGCGAAAAATGGTCCAATGGTTAAATACAGTGCCATTGTGAAAAACAAACCATATTTCTGTGAAATACGGCTTGATAAATCATACAACCCCTTACTTTTAGAAAAACCAATAGCAAGCACGCCCAAAAATGGTAAGCCAACGCCTGTTAAAATAAAACCTAATGTTGCGATATAAGTGGCAGCCCCTGCTTCTTGTCCCATGTGGATGGGAAAAATCAAATTACCTGCACCAAAAAACAGCCCAAATAACATTGAGCCAATGGTTAAATATGCGGAGAAAGAAAGTCTATTGTTCATGTGAGTTGGATCTATAATTAAATGCTATTCATAAAATGATGGGCAGAAATCCTACCATAATTATATGAAGCTACTCATGATTTCTTTGCGAAACATGAAAAATACAGCACCCAATAAACATAATCCCGCCCAGATATAATCCAACCTAAAAGGCTCTTTCAATATGAATAGTGAAAATGGAATAAATACTGATAAACTCAAAACTTCCTGAATAATTTTGAGCTGTCCTGCCGTTGCCACCTCATAACCTATGCGATTGGCTGGTACTTGTAATAAGTATTCAAAGAGCGCAATTCCCCAACTCACTAAAGCTGCAATCACCCAAGCACGAGAGTGCATATATTTTAAATGCCCATACCAAGCAAATGTCATAAATACATTACTCAAGGTTAATAAACCAATGGTGATAAATAGAGGATGAATATTCATTTAGCGATGCCCTTTTGGAATATGAATACAAACATTCACGCCATTATCTTTGTTTTCGATGGAAATTTCACCTTTGTGCAAGGCAATAATTTCTTTCACAAAGTTCAGTCCCAAACCTGTACTTTTCTCGCCCGAATCTGGTCGTGGCAAAGAGTAAAATCGTTCGTATAAACGTGACAATGCATAATCAGGAATCTGCGAGCCTTCATTGTGAATGTTAATTTCAATGTGATGATTATTCAATTTTCCATCAATACTCAATCGCCCATCATTCGGCATAAAATCAATCGCATTACTGATGATATTGGACAATGCTTGTGTCATTAAGAAATGATCACCAATGAATGTTAAATTCTTTGGTAAGCTACATTGCACATTGATATCTTTTTGCTGAATCAATGATGCAAAGCCATCCAAAACTTCTGCCATCAATATTGCTAAATTCAAGCTTTGACTAGATTCTAACGATTGCTTTTGCTCAACCATACTCAGCTTTAATACGCGATCAATCAGATTCTGTAAGCGAGCACTTTCTCGCTCAATATTATCCAAGAATTTACGTTGAGTTTCTTTATCCATATCATTTTGCAATAATTCACTGGCACCACGAATCGCTGCCAATGGGCTTTTTAGTTCATGAGTTAATGTATTCACATAATGCTCAACATACTCTTTGCCATCCAACTCTTCACGTAGATTAGATAAAGTTGAAGCCAATACATTCAAATCTTTACCATAAAATTGTGGCTGAACTTCTCTTTCGCCTTTCCCAAGCTTCTTTGCGTAATCAATCAATTTTCTGAATGAAAAACCTAACCACCACGACAAAATCGCCCCAACCACAATACTTGTACCAAATAAAATTAAAGCGAAAAATGTGAGTTCTGATTTGGCGCTCGCAATGTAAGCATCTGTCGTACTATTGGGTTTAGAAACGGTTAATACACCAATGATTTCACCTTGATGATAAATCGGTGCGCCCACATACATGATGGAGGAAACACCTTTCGTATCATATTTAGAAATACCTTTAGAACTTCTCGCACCATATTGTCCATGCAATGTGAGATAAACATCGCGCCAATTTGAATAATCCTGCCCAACTGCACGATTCTCTGAATCAAACAATACAATGCCATTTTTATCCGTGATGTAAACATTCAAGCTCACATCACTTTTTTCCACATCCCAAATTTTAGCTTTAGGATTTCGTTGTTGATATGATTGCATTCTTTTTTGCAGATATTCAGGTGTAATCTTTTCATCTTGTAGATCAAATGCCACAATTTCCGCTAATAAATTCGCCGTATCCACCAATGTTTCTTCCGTCGTTTGGCGAACACTTGGATAAACTTGACGCGAAAATAGATGCACCATAAAGTAACCACAGAGTGCCACAAAAAGAAAATAGAAGATGAATATCCGCTTAGAGATTGCCATATTTAATGATCCAATTCAAAGCTATAACCAAAACCACGATGTGTTTTAATCACATCCAATTCAGGATCAATATTACGCAATTTGGCACGAATGGATTTGATGTGCGTATCAATTGTGCGTTCATAACTGGCATCAGCAGAAACACCCACAGCATTCAGCAATTGATCTCGGCTTAGAATTTGCTTTGGGTGATTCAATAAATGAGACAAAATCTGATATTCATGGCGCGTTAAAGATAATCGTTCGTTATCATAAGTGATCGCAAAGCATGCTTCATCTATTGAAAAACCTGTGCTCAAACTTGGTTCTTCCAATATAGTTTTATTATCCATTGGTTGAACTCGTTTCAAGATCACTTTAACGCGAGCAACCAATTCTCTTGGGCTGAATGGCTTACCAATATAGTCATCCGCACCGATTTCTAAACCCACAATGCGATCAATTTCATTATCACGTGCAGTTAGGAAAATCACTGGAATTTCTGAGAATTTACGCAATTGCTTACATACTTCAAAGCCATTTAAATCAGGCAAACCAACATCTAAAACCCAAAAATCATAAGCATTGCTTTGCTGCATTTCGAGTGCTTTTGTTCCTAAAGTCACCCAATCACACTCAAAGCCTTCCTGCTGTAATGCAAACAATATTGTATCTGCAATGCTTTTTTCATCTTCAACGACTAAAATCTTGGTCATGCTTATTGGTCATCCATCAGTTATTTTCTGCTATTATCTCATAATATTTTACTCACTTAGGAGAGCATTATGTCAGAATCTATTACGATCCAATCCCTTTGGAATATCAAATTTCCCACGCAATCAGAAGAACAATCTTTGAGTGATATCGTTGGCACAGCAAAATATTTGGTGGTTTATTTTTACCCAAAAGATAGCACACCAGGATGCACCAATGAAGCAAAAGCATTCCAAGAACATTTAGCAACATTGCAATCATTGGATACAGCAATTGTAGGTGTTTCTCGTGATTCTGTAGGTTCACACCAGAAATTTTCAACCAAATATAACCTTGAATTTCCATTACTCTCAGATAAAGAGAGCCAAGTGTGCAATGCTTTTGGCGTGATTAAAGAAAAAAGTATGTTTGGCAAAATCGGCTTTGGCATCGAGCGAAGCACTTTCTTATTAGATAACGAAGGCAACTTATTAAAAGAATGGCGCAAAGTAAAAGTTGCAGAACACGCAGAAGCTGTAATTGAGGCAATTAAAGTATTATAGCTTACTCAATATTAGCAATTCATAACCTAGCTTTGGCTAGGTTTTTTTACACCTAGAATATTTTAATCACAAAAAACATTTGCATTATTTCCAATAAGTATTATCATTTACGTTAAATCGACTACAACTGTAGTCAATGAATTTTAGGATAGATGAATGTCACACATCAAAATTACGAAAACAGAGTGGGAAGTGATGCGCATCCTTTGGACACAAGGTGAATGCTATAGCAATGAAGTTACGACTTTGCTGTCCGAGAAATATGAATGGAAGCCTTCCACAGTGAAAACCTTAATCGCTCGCTTAGTGAATAAAGGTTATGTCGGCAAACATCCAGAAGGCAATCGCTATCGCTACTTCCCTACCATTTCAGAAAAAGAGTCACTCCAGCAATCGCGTGCTGAATTGGCCCACCACATTTGCTCCACAAAAATGGGCAAATATATTGCTGCGCTGTTAGAAGAAAATCCTCTATCACATAGCGATATCGCTTTAATCTCACAAGCTTTAGAGAAAAAAGTACAAGTTGCACTTGATAAAGTTCCGTGTAACTGCATTAAAGGTCAATGCACATGTATTGATGATTGTTGTTCCCAAAGCATTCAAAGGAAAAATAGTATGAAAAAAGTAACATTTTCTGTGCCAGAAATTAGTTGCGGACATTGCACATCTTCTATCGAAAAAGGATTGAGTGCAATTTCAGGTGTTCACTCTGTGACATCAGACATCGCAGCCAAAACAACCACAGTCGAATTTGATGAATCTGTGACGATTGCACAATTGATTGAAGAGTTTGACAACATCGGTTTTGACGCTAAGGAAGCTTAATATGAACTCAAATGAAACAATTCGCCAAGAAACATTTGCCATCACAGGGATGACTTGTACCAACTGTTCGGCGCGCATTGAAAAAATCTTAAATAAAAAAGATGGGATCAATAATGCCTATGTGAATTTTGCTACAGAAAAGGCCGTTGTTTCATTTGATCCTAATTTAATCACGCCAGAAACTATTGAAGGTTTTGTGGCAAAAGCAGGTTATGGCGCTATTTTAGATTTAGCAGAAAACCAAGAATCCTTGGAAAAAGCACAAGCCAAAGAGCTTAAAAAATTAAAAATAGAGCTGATTATCAGTAGCTTATTATCTCTCCCAATGGTGATTGGCATGTTTGCCATGATTCTGAAAAGTGAAGCAGCTTGGGTTCACTTTGTGCATACACCTTGGGTACAATTACTATTAACAACGCCAGTTCAATTTTATATTGGCGCACGTTTTTATAAAGGTACTTATTTATCTTTAAAAAATGGCTCAGCAACGATGGATGTACTCGTCGCATTGGGAACAACAAGTGCCTATCTACTCAGTATCTATAATGGCTTCTTTAGCCAACCTCAAGGGCACTTATACTTTGAAGCAAGTGCAGTAATCATCACATTGATTCTCTTGGGTAAATATTTAGAGCATTTAGCGAAATCCCGCACTAATAGCGCATTGAAACAATTATTAGATCTTCAACCTAAAACAGCTTTAGTTTTAGATGAAAACAATCAACCTAAAGAAATCCCTGTAGAAGCAGTAAAAATGGGCGATTTAATTTTGATTCAACCAGGGCGCTCCATTCCTGTAGATGCTGAAGTTGTTTCAGGCTATACATCCATTGATGAAAGCATGCTCACAGGCGAAAGTTTACCTGTTGAAAAAAATATCGGTGATGTGATTTACAGCGGCACAATGAATAGTACAGGCACATTGACTGCAAAAGTCTTAAAAGCAAGCAATGAAAGTACATTATCAAAAATCATTAAAATGGTGGAAGATGCACAAGGTAGCCGTGCACCCATTCAAAAACTCGCAGATACAATTTCAGCAATCTTTGTGCCAACCGTGATTGGTATCGCAATTTTGACATGGCTGATCTCTTGGTACATTACTAAAGACTCAACTACAGCCATTATCCACGCTGTTTCAGTCTTAGTGATTGCTTGCCCATGTGCACTAGGTTTAGCAACGCCCACTGCAATCATGGTGGGTACAGGGTTGGGTGCTCGCTACGGCATTTTAATCAAAAATGGTGAAGCATTAGAAACAGCATCCATCATCAATGCAGTGATCGTAGATAAAACAGGGACATTGACAGAAGGTAAACCTGTTGTGACGGACTTCCAAGCTTTCTCTAACGATGGGCAAACAATTTTAACAGTATTATCTTCTCTCGAAACATTCTCAGAGCATCCTTTAGCGAAAGCCATTGTGAACTATGCCAATGATCAAGAGATCCAGCCACAAACTGTTGATAATTTTACATCACACACAGGTTTTGGTATCTCGGGTGATTTGAATGGCAAAACATATTATGTGGGTGCAAAGCGCTTTATGGATCAACAGAATATCAATATTGATACACATATTGATATGATTCAACAGTTAGAAAGCACTGGTAAAACTGTGATGTTATTAGGATCAGAGCAACAGCTCATTGGCTTAATTGCTGTAGCGGATCAACTAAAACCAACCACAGCAGAAGCAATCCAACGCTTACAAGCTAAAGGCATTGATGTTTATATGATGACAGGTGATAACAAACGTACTGCCCTTCATATTGGCTCACAAGTTCATTTGGATGAATCACATATTTTTGCAGAAGTATTGCCACAAGATAAAGCAAACTATGTGAAAGAGTTACAAAACAAAGGCTTAAAAATTGCCATGATTGGTGATGGAATGAATGATGCTCCTGCATTAGCACAAGCAGATATCGGCATTGCAATGGGCACAGGCACAGATATTGCAATGGAAAGTGCAGATATCACGATCATGAATGGTGACTTAATCAATGTGGATCGTACTTTACAATTATCCAAAGAAACTATGAAAAAGATTCGCCAAAACCTTTTCTGGGCATTCTTATACAACACAGTTGGCATTCCGTTTGCAGCTTTTGGTTTATTGAGCCCAATCATCGCAGGTGGTGCGATGGCATTCAGCTCAGTGAGCGTTTTAACCAACTCATTATTACTGAACAAGAAAAAGCTATAAATTTATACTACATCCTGTTAGATGATCGATCAAAATCTAACAGGATTTTTTTATTTCACAGCCTTACAACTCTTTCAAACCATAAAAACTGTAATAATTTTGTAACTTAAAAAACATCCATCAATTATAAAAAAACTATTATTTATCAACACTATATAGATTATTATCAAAATAAAAATTTGATCATTATTTATTCATCAGCACTTAATTTAACGAAAAGTTAAAAAAATATAATACTATTAATCAATCTCTAACAATAAAATATAAAGGGAATTAATAATATATGTTAACTACCGTAGGATTATGCATCATACTCATCATTGTTTTACTTTTATTAACAGAAAAAGTATCGCCTGTCATTTGTTTAATATTAGTACCCATTGTTGGTGCTTTAGTTGCAGGATTTGATTTAGAAACGATTTCCAAATTCTATCAATCAGGTGTTCGTTCTGTGTTGCAAGTTGTCATTATGTTCATATTCGCCATTTTATTCTTTGGTGTGATGAATGATGTTGGTTTATTTGAACCCATTATCAATGGCATGATTAAGCTTACAAATGGTAACGTTGTTGCTGTGACTGTTGGTACTGTCATTGTTTCTATCATTGCTCAACTAGATGGTGCAGGCGCATCAACTTTCTTACTTGTTGTACCTCCGCTATTGCCGCTCTATAAACGCTTAAATATGAATCCTTATGTTCTTTTCTTATTATTAGCAGCAAGTGCGGGATTGATCAATATGCTGCCTTGGGGCGGTCCAATCGGAAGAATCGCAGCAGTGCTTGATATGGATGCGATCGATTTATGGCGTCCTCTTATTCCTGTTCAATTAGTTGGTGTTGTCCTGATGATTGCTTTAGCCGTGATCATGGGATTAAAAGAACAAAAACGTATTCGTCGATCAGAATTATTTATCACTTCAGAAACATCCCATACATTAACGGTAGAAAAACTCGCTTCACAAAGTGACGAAGCTGCAATCACAGAAGATTTATTGGATGCTAAAGCAAGCGCTGAAAGAGAATCTTTACTTCGTCCTAAATTACGTTGGATCAATGCCGTATTATTTATTGCAACATTGGCGGTATTGGTTAGTGGTTATTTACCTTCTGGCTATGTCTTTATGATTGCACTATGTATTGCCCTTCTCATCAACTACCCTCAGCCTAAAATGCAAATGGAACGCATTTCTGCTCACGCAGGTGGTGCGATCATGATGGCAAGTATCATTTTAGCAGCAGGGACATTCTTGGGGATCTTAAAAGAATCCGGCATGTTGACAAGTATTGCAACAGCTTTAGTTTCTATTCTACCTTCAGCAGCCTTGCCTTATTTGCATCTCATCATTGGCGCTTTTGGTATTCCATTAGAACTTGTGTTAAATACAGATGCTTATTATCTTGCACTCTTTCCAATTGTGGAACAAATCACAACTGTTGCAGGCGTTGCACCTACAACATCTGCATACGCAATGTTAATTGGTAGTATCGTTGGAACGTTTATTTCACCATTTTCACCTGCATTATGGATGGGATTGGGTTTAGCCAAATTATCCATGGGGCAACACATTAAATTTTCATTCTTTTGGATATGGGCATTATCATTATCATTATTAGTGATTGCTTATTTTATGGGCGTCATTTCATAACAGAGCTTTCGCATCAACACTTGTGTTGAAAGAATAATGGCAAGTCCTGCAATCACAATAAAAATGAGTAGGCTTGCCATTTCTTTTGCGCCATAATTTTTCACAATATACTTTGCGAAAACTATACTCACCATTGAAAATAAACCTAAAGTGATGGCAATGATCAGAAAGCGCCCAATTGTCATTCTTTCCACATTATAGAAAGATGCATACTGTAAACGATCATAAATAAAGCATCCTACCATGATGCATAGCATAAATTTAATATGATCAAGCGTGAAATAAGAATGAACAC
>NZ_MVDO01000221.1 GCF_002006755.1 Wohlfahrtiimonas larvae
ATAGAAAGATGCATACTGTAAACGATCATAAATAAAGCATCCTACCATGATGCATAGCATAAATTTAATATGATCAAGCGTGAAATAAGAATGAACACATAAGATAAGCACCCCATACAATATTGTGCCAACTGCACACAGTAATAAAAATAATATGATGCTATGACTAAATGTTTGTGTTTCTTTTTGGTGAGTTAAAGGTAATTTTATACTGAGTAAAACCCAAAACAATAAAGGTAATCCGATAGGTATCAGCAAAATATTCAATACAGGAGAGATTTTCAATGAGAAAATCATGAATGGCTCTGTGCTTAAGATTTCATATAAATATTTTGTTAATCCTATATTCAGGCTATTGAGCATCAAAACTAATAAGCATGTAATCAAAACAATATATAGACTGTTTTTGATTGTTATTGCAATTTTATAATGTTTAAAAATCCACGCAAATGATGCCAATAATGGACACACTATCTTTAATAACCAATAAAAGCTCGATAAATGCCAAAATAATCTTTGAATGGCTATAGGCTGATCTAATTGAATGCTCATCCATATTGTAAAAACAGTATCACCAACAATATAGCCAATCATCACCATACAAGGTAAAACCAAAGAGGATAAACTTTGTAAACGGCTCATAGTATCTCTTATATTTATAAGAAAAAAGCTTACCGAAGTAAGCCTTTAATCATTCACAGTCAACTGATAATTAATTCACATAATCTTTAAGTGCAAACTTCAAAGTTGTTGATGCATTTGATAATGTTAAATTTTGACCGTCATTATCTAATGTCAATTTCGCACCATCACTTAATAATTGACCAATTTTTCTATCTAAATTATTCAATGTTCTATCCGCACAGAATTTTTCTGTCATACCAAGAGCCTTTACTGTTAATACGCCATTTTTTAATTCGCCTTGACCAAAATAGTTATTACACATTGAACCAGAAACATGCATTTTTTCACCAAAAGATATATTAGGTGACATTGCATTCTTTGCTGTCCGATAAGTTTTACCATCAATTTCAGCTAAAATATAATTATGATGCTGTATATCTTTTACAGTGACAATATTCGGATTATTAGACATATTAGCCTCTGTTGTTGCGCATGCTGTGACAAAAAGCAATGTTGCAACTGAAATTAAAATCTTGTTCATACTCCCCTCTTTTTATCGTCTATGAGCTTCAATGACAAATGGTAATTGGACCAAACGATCAATCAAACGGCTTAATTGATTTAAATGATTCAATTCCACAGTTGCATAAATGGTTGCAATGCCAGATTCATCATTTTTGATCGTAATATCAATGATTCTTAATTGTTCATTCGTGATTAAATTATTCACTTCTTTCAATAAATCATGGTGCGGATGTGCTTTAATGATCAAATCAGATGTTGCTTTTTGATCGGCATCATAGCCCCAATCCACATCGATCTCCCGTGCTGGCGATTGCTCCACCATATTGATAAAGTTAGAACAAGTTTTACGATGGATCACAACACCACGATTCACCGTCACAAATCCGCCAATAACATCAGGTGGAGCCGGTTTACAACAAGGTGCCATTTGTACTAATAAGTTGCCTACACCTTGTACTCTAACACCACCATCATTACTTTTTGTCTGTGTTTGTGGCCGAATCAAAGAATCAGCAGTTATTACAGGTTGTTCAACCACATGCATATTTGGTACACGTGTTAAGAACTGATTAAGGGTAACTTCACCAGAACCTAATTGCGCATGTAGCTCATTGACTGAATTACAATTCAATTTTTTTGCAATTTTTAATAAGGCATCCGGAGATAAATTTAAATTCAAACGAGATAATTCTCGATCTAATAATTGCTTACCCGCTGCAATATTTTTCTCTTGTGCTTGCTGCTTGAACCAACCTCGAATTTTTGCACGTGTTCTATTAGATTTTACATAAGCCAAATGTGGTGATAACCAATCTCGACTTGGAGAAGCATTCTTCCCTGTTAAAATCTCAACTTCATCACCATTGCTCAAAACATACGTTAATGGAACAATTCGACCATTCACCTTTGCACCACGACAACGATGACCTAAGTTTGTATGAATTTGATAAGCAAAATCCAATGGTGTTGCGCCCGCTACTAATTCAATTGCTTCACGGTTTGGTGTCAATACATAAACATTTTCACCAAAAAGATCTTTATCTAATAGCTCTTTAGATGATTCACTATTTGCTTCTTGATCTAATAGCTGGCGCACGCGATTCAGTTTAGCTTGTTGGCTTAAAGATGCATCACTTTCTTTATAATGCCAATGTGCAGCGACACCCAATTCTGCATGCTCATGCATTTTTCGCGTACGAATTTGAACTTCAATTGCCTTATTTTGTGGCCCTAACACCGCGGTATGTAATGATTGGTAACCATTAGGTTTGGGGTTCGCGATATAGTCATCAAACTCTTTCGGTAAAGGAGGCCATTTTTCATGTACCATCCCCAATACGCGATAACAGTCAGATAAATTTTTGACGATCACACGCACAGCGCGCACATCTAATAGTTCTTCGAAAGATTTTCCTTTTGTAGTCATCTTTTTCCAAATACTATAAATATGCTTTACTCGACCAGAAATATCTGCCTCAATATTTTCCGATGCCACCATTAACTCAAGTTCTTCAATGATTTGATGGATATAAACTTCACGATCCAAGCGTTTTTCATTCAAGTTCTTAGAGATCATCTTGTAATCTTGTGGCCTTAAATAGTGAAGTACTTCGTCTTCCAATTCCCATTTAAAGCGACTTAACCCCAAACGATTCGCCAATGGCGCAAAAACATCCCGCGTTTGCTCTGCAACTGTTATTTTGACTTCATCACTTTCAAACTTTAAATGACGCATTTTGACAACTTGATTAGCCAAAATGATTACCAATGTTTGAACGTCTTCAACAATTGCCAATAACATTTTGCGCAAAATTTCTTTCGTCTTTTCTTGAGCACCAGATAAATCACTTGTTTCTTTCAACAAGTTCAATTGGCGTAAGAAACTACGATAAGACTCGGGTACTTGATCAATTGGGATTTCCAAAACAAAGAACATGGCAGTAATGCGCAGAGGAATGCCTGAGACTTGTCCGAGTAAATAAGCAGTTTCCAATGCTCGTTTAAAACGTTCATCATCTTGGTACTTCATCAAAAATTGATATTCTTCATCCGGCCAAGAACCATGGCATTCAATGAACCAATCTCGCAATTTTTTCTCGTCAACGACTCTAGACATCCGTTCCTTCTTTATCAGTTAAGGTTCGTGATAAAAGTTATCTCTTGCGTGTTTTGCTCGACTAAAAACTTCTAATATTGTTTCGCGATCTTCTTTATCCAATGCTTCTTCCACCAACGCTATTTTCTTTAAATACGCACGGAGAACTTCAAGCACTGCTTCTCTATTTTCTAAGCAGATATCCGTCCACATTTCTGGGTTAGATGTTGAAATACGCGTAAAATCTCTGAATCCACCTGCTGCGAAACGAAAAATTTCAGCCCGATCATCTAAATTAGCTAATGTATCCACTGTACTATAAGCTAGTAAATGTGGAATATGAGATGTTGCCGCCAAGACTTGATCATGATGCACTACACCCATTTCTTCCACAATTGACCCTACAGCTTCCCACATTTTTGTCAATGTTGTGACGGCTGTATGATTATTATTAATATGCGGGATGATCAAGGTTCTACGCTTTTCAAATAACTCAGCAAAGGAGTTTTCTACACCATGTTTTTCCGTACCAGCAATCGGATGCGCTGGCACAAAACGCTTTGGTAAAAAACCCACTGCTTCAGTAATTGTACGAATAACTGACCCCTTAGTAGAACCCACATCACTCACAATTGCGTCTTCTTTCAGAAATGGCATCATCTCTTTCATGAGCGTGCCCATCACTGTAATGGGAGTCGCCATGATGATGATGTCTGAATCTTTAACAGCCATCTCAATGTCAGTTGTCACAATATCAGCAACACCCAATGCTTTAGCTTGTGCTAAAGCATCTTCATTATTGTCATACGCAATGATTTGACCTACTGCATTATTTTTCTTCAATGCACGCGCTAGAGATCCACCGATCAAACCAATTCCTATGATTGTGACAGTATTAACAAAAAATGGCTTACTTAATTCTATTTTCATAGATGATTACACCATTTCAATCACATCAAATTTCACTTCTGGTGACACATCAGCTTCATAATCTACAGCCGCTAAACCAAAACCAAATAAGCGCGAGAAGTTTTCTTTATAACCTTGGTAATCTGTCAAAGTATCCACTGTTTCAGTTGTCACTTCTTTCAAGATTAGTTCACAAGCAGTTTGTACTTCTGGCTTTAATTCCCAATCATCTAAACGAAAACGGCCTTCAGCATCCACTTCACCTGTATTACCATACATGCAAGTTTCAAATAAACGCTGAATTTGTTCGATACAATCTTCATGCAACCCAGTTTCTTTCATCACACGAAATGCTGCTGAAATGTATAAAGGCATAACAGGAATTGCTGATGATGCTTGAGTTACAACTGATTTCAATACAGCAACAGCCGCTTTACCTTGGTATTTAGCATTGAGCATTGTATTGATTTCACGTGAAGCACGCTCTACGTCTTCTTTAGCTTTACCTAAAGTACCGTGCCAATACATTGGCCATGTGATTGCTGTCCCGATATATGAATAAGCAACTGTTTGAACATTAGGTGCCAAAACGCCAGCTTCATCTAAAGCTTTCATCCATAATTCCCAATCTTGGCCACCCATTACAGTAATCGTATCTGCAATTTCTTGCTCAGTTGCTGGTTCTACAGTTGCTTCAATGATCTCATTTTTGTTTGTATCTAATGAAGGCGCACGATATGTATCCCCGATTGTTTTCAATGCAGAACGTACAACTTCGCCTGTTGCTGGCAATTTACGAACTGGAGAAGCCAATGAGTAAACAACACAATCGACAGTACCTAAATCAGCTTTAATCAATTCGATTACTTTTGCACGAACTTCATCAGAGAATGCATCCCCATTAATGCTTTTAGAGTATAAACCCGCTTCTTTTGCATATTTATCAAAAGCTGCTGAGTTATACCAACCTGCGGTACCCGTTTTCTTTTCTGTACCTGGTTTCTCGAAAAATACACCGATTGTTGCTGCATCACTACCGAATGCTGCTTCGATACGAGAAGCCAAACCATAACCTGTGGATGCACCGATCACTAATACACGTTTTGGGCCATTCTCTAATTTACCCTTTGAACGAATATATTCAATCTGCGCTTTAACGTTTTCATCACAGCCTGTCGGATGTGCTGTTGTACAAATGAATCCACGAATTTTTGGTTGAATAATCATAATGTTCCACACTTTCTATAAAGTTAATAATTTTTCGTTAATGGTGTCCATCATAGCATTAAACGCTGTTTCAAATTGCGCAATGCCTTCTCTTTCTAATTTTTTAGTCACATCTTCCAATGAAACACCCAATGAATCTAATTGCTCTAAAATTCCATCAACATCTGCCATATTATCCATGATAGTCAACTTTGCTGTGCCATGATCACGAAAAGCATCATATGTAGCCGGTGGCACAGTATTCACAGTTTCTGTACCAATCAATGAATCCATATATAAAACATCAGAATATTCTGGATTTTTTGTACCCGTTGATGCCCACAATAGACGCTGTGGCTTCGCACCTTTTGCTTGAAGATCTTTAAATCTTTTTTCGCCATAATGCTCTAAAAAATGCTGATAAGCTTTCTGTGCATTTGCAATTGCAACTTTACCTTGCAAGGCTTTACCATTTTCAGCCAACATAGGATCAATCGCAGCATCAATACGTGAGATAAAGAAACTCGCTACCGATGCTATATGATTAATAGGCTTCCCTGCTGACACACGTTTCTCTAAACCTGAAATATAACCTTCAATTACCCGTAAGTAACGTTTAATAGAAAAGATTAATGTTACATTGATGTTAATTCCTTCTGAAATCAAATGAGACATGGCTTCAATGCCTTCAATCGTTGCAGGCACTTTGATCATGGCATTCTTACGATTGATCTTATTCCACAATAATTTTGCCTCTTGAATTGTACCGACAACATCATGTGCTAAATCGGGAGAAACCTCTAAACTCACATAACCATCTAAACTATTCGTTGCTTGATACACTGGCATGAATAGATCACATGCCATTTGAATATCTTTCACCGCCAATTCAAAAAATATATCACTCGGGGAATTGAAGCTTTTTTGTAGCTCTTTAATATCTGCATCATAAGCTGATGAACTGCGAATAGCTTTATCATAAATGGCAGGATTAGAGGTAACTCCTCGTAAATCATCTTCTTTAATCAGCTTAGCCAGCTCACCATCGACATTCAGCATACTTCGTTCGATATTATCATACCAAACGCTTTGACCCAATTGATTCAACTTTTGTAATGGATTCATACAAACCTCATACCTAATATCTATCTTATCCTAACGCTTATCTATTCTTCTGCCAATATCAGATGGTAATTTTTTAGCACTACCTTTTGGCAACCAAACTGGAATTTCTACTGGAATTGCAACTTTATTAATGCGTACACTTTGTAACCATGCAGGATTCAATTCAATCAAAGTCATTTCTGAAACCATCAAAATATTAGCTAAATCACGAACTTTCATTGGTTTAGCTAATGTAATACCATCCACTTTTCTAGGCGCTTTATGC
>NZ_MVDO01000222.1 GCF_002006755.1 Wohlfahrtiimonas larvae
CACTTTGTAACCATGCAGGATTCAATTCAATCAAAGTCATTTCTGAAACCATCAAAATATTAGCTAAATCACGAACTTTCATTGGTTTAGCTAATGTAATACCATCCACTTTTCTAGGCGCTTTATGCACTAAGCCTGGAAAATAACTGCTGCCATTTTCTGCTACATGTTTAGCAGCTAAAAATTCCGCATAGAAATTACGAGATGCGAAGCCAAATCTTGGCCCATCATATTCCCATACAATTCGGCCAATATCAGAGCCAATTTCATTCTTAGCACGCATCATTCCGCCAACACCATGATTATATCCTGTCAATGCTAGCGGCCACTCTTGTACTCGATCATGCGCTTCACGTAAATAATTTGCAGCACCCTCCGCTGCCATAAATGGGTCTAATCGTCCATCTATGATATTTCGTTTCATTGGTAAATAACTACGAGCAGTAGATGGCATAAACTGCCACATTCCAGATGCTCCTACAGAAGAATAAGCTGTCTGTTGAAAAGATGATTCCACATGTGGTAAATATGCTATTTCTACAGGGACATTATTGCGCTTCATTATTTTCTTAAATTCAGGCATATAATAACCGCTGATTTCTAAACCTCTACGAAAACGATTTTTTAAACCTGTTTGATAGCGCAATCTATCAGGCGCTTCATAAATGGCTTTCTCCCCACCTGCTTTCTTGAGCATAGCAATCCATTTTTTCTGCTCAGATGTCAGTGCTCGTTTTGTTGTATAACTATCCACCATATCAGTTAGACGTTCACGTAACACATCTTCATGACTACGCAAAACACTTCGACGATTAAAATTAGAAACATCTACAACTTCATAAATAACATCTAAGTAACGATTATCATGATATACAGCCTGATTTTCATCCCACTCGCTATAAACTCTTTCCCAAAAACTTACCATTGGCTTCATAGATTTTGGCTCTGGAAACTGAGTCGATTGCGATGAACACCCCGCTAAAATAACGATACCCAAAATGGTTAAACGTTGAATAATTTTTTTCATGAAACGCTCTCTATCATGTGGCATTCTTTACTTTGGTGAATTTGCTTGATCTACAATGGCAGACACGAAACTTTCAGCTTCAAATGGGCGCAAATCTTCAATCGCTTCTCCAACACCAATAAAACGAACAGGGATTTTTAATTTATCAGCAATTGCAAAAATAATACCACCCTTCGCTGTTCCATCTAATTTAGTAAATGTAATACCTGACAACGGTACAATCTCATTAAATTGTGTTGCTTGATTCAAAGCATTCTGCCCAGTAGATGCATCTACAACTAACATTACCTCATGCGGTGCTGTTTCATCTACACGTTTCATAACACGATGAATTTTAGCCAATTCTTGCATCAAACCTGCTTGTGTATGTAACCGTCCTGCTGTATCTGCAATCAATACATCTACTTTTCGTGCACGAGCTGATTCCATCGCATCAAAAATAACAGATGCAGGATCAGATCCTTCTTTTTGAGCAACCACAGATACATTATTGCGCTCCCCCCAAACTTTTAATTGCTCAACAGCCGCAGCACGGAATGTATCACCTGCCGCCAACATGACGCTTTTGCCTTCCATTTGGAATTTCTTAGCTAATTTACCGATCGTAGTTGTTTTACCAACACCATTGACTCCCACCATTAGTATTACATACGTTTGATGTTCATCATTATTCGCGATCAATGGCTGTTCTACTGGTTTTAAAATCTCAACCATTTCACGATTCAGCAATGCTAATAACTCATCCACGTTAGATAAATTCTTACGAGAGACTTCTTCTGTGATGTTTTTAATTAACTTTTGCGTCACTTCTACGCCAACATCTGCCATTAATAAACGTGTTTCTAATTCTTCTAAAATATCATCATCAATTTGCTTTTTGCCAACGAATAAATCAGCCAAGCCTGATGTAATGCCATCGCGTGTTTTCCCTAAACGCTCTTTTAATCGAGCAAAAAATCCTGTCTTTGGTTTTTCTTGATGAACTTCTGTGAATACAGGCTCTTCGATTGCTGCTTCAATGTTTTCTTCAACAGATTTCACATCTTCAATGGTTTCAGGTACAGATTCAATAGCTACTTCTTGTTGTTCAATTTTTTCTTCAACAACTGATTCAGCAACAGCTTCAAGAATCTCTTCTTGTTCAATTTCTGCGATTGTTTCTTTATGATTTTCTTGTAATGCAATCACAGGTTCTACAACAGTTTCTTCTAAGATTGCTGCTTGCTCTGAAATTTCTTCTTTAAGTTCTGGTGCTTTAGGTTCTTCTGCTACGTTTTTTTTAACCAATAACTCTTCAATATCATCTTCTGTTTGCTTAACTTCAGCAATTTCTTCAGGCACTGATTCAATCAGTGCGTCATGTTGTGCTACTTTTTCTTCCACAACAGATTCAGCAACGGCTTCAAGAACTTCTTCTTTTTCCACCTCTGCAATTGTTTCTTGTTGAACCATTTCAACCAATGCAGCTGATTCAACAGCAATGTCATCCGTAGCCCCAGGCTCTTCAACAACGTTTTCTACAACCTCTTCAACCTTCGGTGCTTCTTCTACTTTCTTATCTGATTTAAAAAGACGAGAAAACCATGAGCCTTTCTTTTCTGACATGCCTATAACCTTCAACCAAAATTAGGGTAAATTAAATGACTGCCATTTTATCAAAAATTTAGTGTCTATGCTTAATAGAGAACAAGTGTT